>JAFGGB010000029.1 GCA_016930775.1 Deltaproteobacteria bacterium | reverse complement strand
CAGAACATGGGAAATTCTGAACACCGAGAGGATTTCAATCATTATCATCGCACTGATCAAAGCCGTTCGGCTGGCTGTTTCATTGACCGTTATTTATCTGGCATTATCGGCATCGCTCGCACTCTTCCCTGTCACCCGTGATTGTGGCATTCAGCCCGTTCTCAGGGGGCTGTTCCTTTCCTTTTTTCTCACGATCGTCACCCTTGCGCTTTGGAAAGGAGGGCATACGTTTTTCGATATCCTTCTTCACGGAATCGGAGCACTTAGAGGCACGGCCATCCGTGCCGTTAAACTCAAGACGTTGGAAGTCGTTTCAGAGGAACGTATCTTCGGGTTTGTTTCTTTTGCGATCGGGGCAGTGCAATTTATTGCCGGCTCGGTGCTTCTCTATTTCTATCTGACACTTCTCCTCAGTTTTTTCACTTTTACGGCTACATGGGCCGGGAAATTGTTCGAGTATTTTCTGGGACCGATCTGGACGGTATTACATGGGATCGCGCAGTTTCTGCCCAACCTGTTCTTCATCGTCGTCATTCTTTTTATGACACGCTATCTGATCAAATTCGTCAAAATCATCTTTATTGAGATTGAGAAAGGCACATTCGTACTCAGCGGCTTTCATCCCGATTGGGCCATTCCAACATACAAAATCTCACGCTTCCTTATCATTGTCTTTGCCGCTATCGTCATCTTTCCGTACCTACCGGGTTCTCACTCCAATGTCTTTCGGGGCATATCCGTCTTCTTCGGCATTCTTCTTTCCCTGGGATCGGCGGGCGTGGTGGGCAATATTATGGCCGGGATCGTGATTACCTACATGCGCCCCTTCAAGATCGGCGACAGGGTGAAAATTGCTGATACCCTTGGGGATGTGATCGAAAAGACGCTTCTGGTCACGCGCATCAGGACGATCAAGAACGTTGATGTATCAATCCCCAACGCTCTGGTGCTGACAAATCATATTATCAACTTCAGTTCAATGGCGAAAGAAACGGGAGTAATTTTTCACACAACCGTGACAATCGGCTATGACGCGCCATGGAGGAAGGTTCATGAATCGCTCATCTCGGCCGCTCGTGCAACCGGCGGTATCAAGTCGTCGCCGGAGCCGTTTGTTCTTCAAACGGCTCTGAACGATTTCCATGTGAGCTATGAGTTGAATGCCTATACCGACCGACCCGAAAATATGGCAAGCATTTATTCAATGCTCCATGAGAATATTCAGGATAAATTCAACGAAAGGGGCATTGAGATTATGTCGCCGCATTACACGTCAATACGCGACGGAAATCGGTCAACGATCCCGGAAGGGTATCTGCCGAAAAATTATAATGCCCCGTCATTTCGATTCTCATCGATTGTCGGAAATTCGGATAAGGGAACCGACAGTAATGCGAAGCAATGATTTTAGCTTGAGAATCGTATTGACTTGGAAAGAGATGAAAACTAAAGCACCGGTCAAGCCGGATGGAGACGATCATGGGCAACATAACAATCACAACGTTTAATAGCATCCTTGAAGGAATCGACTTTTTTAAGGGGTTTTCTCCTGAAGAAATGGATATCCTTCTCCAGGTGGGCAAATGGTCGAAAGTGCCGATCAGTGAAAAAATCATCCAACAGGGGGAACAAGACCTGAATATGTTTCTCCTCGTCCAGGGTCAGGTTGAAGTGATTTACAACGAGAAGGTTCTGGCCACCATCAGCGCCGGGGAGATATTCGGAGAGGTCGGCCTGATGGGAAGACCGAGAATCGCCCATGTTGAATCCCGAAGCGAATGCCTGTTGCTTGTTTTTAATGCCGAAGACCTCAACAAACAACTACCTCTGGAACTGCAAGTCAAATTTCTCAGAAGGGTTTTGGATACAGTATTTACAAGGCTTCAGAAGTCGAATGTGCAAAAATGGTTGAGGACATCAGGTAAGGGGAAGAAAGAGAAAACGATAAAGACAAGAACCCATATTGGCAATCGCTGATGGTTTGTTGTCGGGATGTCCCTCCTTTCTCAAAAAACCTTTATGGGCAACCACGGCTGCGGCAGGTATGAATTTCACACAGTGAAGTGCTGCAATATGCCTCGATGCCGGTTGAGCAGCGGTTTTCTTAAGGGTTAGAGGTTTCTCCATCATGAATGAAAAACCCTCCTATGAAGATCTGGAGCAGCGGATCAAGATTCTCGAAGAAGAGATCAGTAAGAGCAAACAGACCAAGAAAATTTTGAAGGAAACCGAGACACGATATAAGCTTATCATGGATAATGTCCGGGATACCATCTGGTTGATGGACATGAACATGAGAACCATATGGATTTCTCCGTCCGTGGAGCGGCAACGCGGATTTACACTGGAGGAACTCAACAGCCTTCCCCTGGAACGCCATTTGACGCCGGAATCGTTCAGGGTGGCCGTTACGTTGATGGAACAGAATCTCAGCCCGGAGCGGCTGGCCGATCCTATGGAGAAAATAACGGGGTCTGCTGAAATGGAATTCTACAGAAAGGACGGCTCAACGTTCTGGGCCGATACGGTCCTGACGCTGATTCGGGATGAGCAGGGCCTTCCGTCGGGCTTCCTGGGTCTGTCCAGGGACACCACCGAACGCAAAATGGTGGAGGAAGCCATCCGGAGCAGCGAAGAAAAATTCAGGGCCCTTTCAGAAAGTTCCACGGTCGCCATATTTCTCATCCAGGGAACAAAATATATCTATATCAATCCAGCGTTTGAAAAGAACCTCGGATATACGATGGAGGACCTCGCCGACATGAATTTCTGGGAGATCATCCATCCGGATATGCGCCAGATCGTCAAAGAAAGGGGAATGGGTCGTCTTAAGGGAGAAGCGCCGCCTTCGAGCTATGAAATCAAGGTCATCACCAAGAATGGCGATGTGAGGTGGGCCAATTTCTCGGCGACGCTGATCATGATGGACAGCAAACCCACGATCATCGGATCGACATTCGACATCACTGATCGAAAAAAAATGGAAGAGGAACTGAGGGAATCGCGCCAGCAGCTTTCCAATATTATTGAGTTCCTTCCGGATGCCACTTTCGTGATTGACCGGGACGAAAAAGTGATCGCATGGAACAGAGCGATAGAAGCCATGACCGGCGTTCGCAAGGAGGAGATGCTGGGAAAAGGCAATAGGGAATATGCCCTGCCTTTTTATGGTGACCGAAGCCCCACCCTCGTCGATATTGCGTTGCATCCGGAGCTGATGAGCGCAAGACAGGGCTCGGCAACGATTCGTCGCATGGGAGACGTCTTCTTTGGCGAAGGTTATACCCCGAAATTGCCTCAGGGCGAGAGACATCTTTCCGCAACGGCCTCTGTTTTTCACGATTCCAGGGGAGCGGTTGTTGCGGCCATAGAGTGTATTCGCGACATCACGGAAAGCAAGAAACTTGAAGAACGTCTGAGGCGTTCAGAGAAGATGGAGGCCTTGGGACAACTGGCCGGAGGCGTGGCCCATGATCTCAATAATGTGCTGGGGATACTGGTCGGCTATTCCGAATTGCTGGCGGAAACTCTTCCGGAGGAAAGCGCTCAAAAGAAATATGCGCTCAACATTCATCAATCCGGATTGAGGGGGGCGGCGATTATCCAGGACCTCTTGACTCTGGCCAGACGAGGCGTGGTCACTTCGGACGTCGTGGATCTCAACCGAATCATCTCCGATTACCTCCGGACCCCCGAGTTCGAGACATTGAGGTCTTATCATCCGGAGGTCAGGGTCCGTACGGAGCTGGCGAACGATCTCCTGAAGATCAAGGGATCTCCGGTCCATTTGAACAAGACGGTGATGAATCTGGTTTCCAATGCTGCCGAAGCGATATCGGGAGCGGGGGAGGTGACCCTCCGGACTGAAAACCGCTATGTGGACCGTCCCCTCCGGGGATACGACAACATACAGGAGGGGGACTATGTTGTCGTGACGATATCGGACAGCGGAATAGGTATCCCCGTGCGCGATCTCGGAATGATCTTCGAACCTTTTTATACGAAAAAGGTCATGGGAAGGAGCGGAACGGGATTGGGGTTGGCCGTGGTCTGGGGAACGGTGAGGGATCACGAAGGCTATATTGATGTTCAAAGCCAGGAAGGAAAAGGGACGACATTCACGCTTTATTTCCCCGTCACCTGGGAGGATGAGTTGGCGAAGGCCTCGGAGGCTCCGTCGCCGTCCATCTACCAGGGCAAAGGTGAAACGATTCTGGTTGTGGATGATGTGGAAGCGCAGAGAGTGCTTGCCACGACCATGCTTTGCAGGCTCGGATATCAGGTGAATGTCGCTTCTTGCGGAGAAGAGGCCGTCGAATATCTCAAGCGCAACAAAGCGGATTTGGTTGTGTTGGACATGATCATGGATCCCGGCATGGACGGCATGGAAACGTACAGGAAAATATTGGGAATCTATCCCAAACAAAAGGCCATTTTGGTGAGCGGTTTTTCCGAGACAGGACGGGTCAAGGAAGCCCAGAAACTGGGCGCAGGGTCCTTTGTCCGCAAGCCCTATATTCTGGAGTCGATAGGTATGGCGGTCAGAGGGGAGCTCGACCGGTGACGCCTATGGCTTGAGACCGCAGAAGGAACTGTGTGAAAGATTTTACTGAAGGCGGCATTGGCCGGCATGTTATCAATTTCAGTGCGCCGATCATGCTCGGCAACAT
>JAFGGB010000206.1 GCA_016930775.1 Deltaproteobacteria bacterium | reverse complement strand
CTGATCAAGAAAACTCTCTTCCCGTCGCAGGTTCTGCCCGTGGTGAAGATACTTTCCGCCCTTGCGCCCCATGGGATTTTCCTCCTCGTTCTTGGAGGGCTTATTATTGCTCAGGGCATGCCGATCGATTTCTTTTTTCTGCAATTCATTTATTATCTCTTCTGCCTCTGCGTTCTCGCCCTCGGCTTGGGCTGGGCTTTTTCCGCCCTGACGGTCTTTATCCGGGATGTCGCCCAGATCGTCGCCGTAATCATCCAGATAGGCTTCTGGGCGACGCCCATTTTCTGGGAGCTGAGCATCATGCCTGCCAGGGTGCAGTTTTTTCTCAAGCTCAATCCCATGACCTATGTGGTCCAGGGCTACAGGGAATCGTTCATCTATTTCGTTCCTTTCTGGAATCATCCCCTGTACACGCTTTATTTCTGGATAGTTACATCCGCCATTTTCATCGGCGGCGCCATGATCTTCAGAAAATTGAAGCCCCAGTTCGCCGATGTTCTCTAAACGAGGGGAGGTCGCATATCGGCCGATGAATTCAGGGACGGCAATCAACGTGAGAAATCTTACGAAGACGTACAAGCTTTTTTCGACGCCGGAAGACCGGGTAAAGGAGACCTTTCATCCTTTCCGCAGAAAGTATCATCGACCCTTTAACGCTCTTGAAAATGTAAGTTTCCATGTAGACCGGGGAGAAACCGTCGGCATCATCGGACCCAACGGGAGCGGCAAATCGACGCTCCTGCAGATCATTTGCGGGATTCTTCAACCCACGTCAGGCGTTGTCGAGGTTGCCGGTCGCATTTCTGCGTTGTTGGAGTTGGGTACGGGTTTCAATCCCGACTTTACAGGCCGCCAGAATGTCTATCTCAATGCTTCTATCCTCGGCCTGAAACAGAAAGAGATCGACGAACGCTTTGCCGACATTGCCGGTTTCGCCGATATCGGCGATTTCATCGACCAGCCGGTGAGAACCTATTCGAGCGGCATGTATGTTCGGCTCGCTTTTGCCGTAGCCATAGCAGTGGAACCCGACATTCTCATCGTCGACGAGGCTCTTGCAGTAGGGGATATATATTTTCAGCACAAGTGCATGCACCGCATGCGGCAGCTTATGAGCGGCGGCGTTACGGTTCTCTTTGTCACCCATGATATGACAGCCATTCGCGCACTCTGCCGCAGGGCTGTCCTTCTCGACGAGGGGCGCATCGTTTGTTCCGGACCGTCGGAAGAGGTCGCCGATGCGTACTATCATAGAATGATAAGAAGCCCGGAGTCTCCTGCTGATAATTCAACGGCGGCTGACTCCGTTCCAATCACCGGCGCCGGGACTCAGCTTGCTCCATCATATCGGAAAGACGACGCTTTTGTTGTTCGTACGGCCGGGTTGCGTTCCGGCACAGGCGCCGTGAAGATACGGAATGTGGAACTGCTCGATGCTTCAGGCAGTGCTTCGACTCAGTGTCCATTCGGAGGCGAGATCGTTCTGCGTGTGCATCTTGAATGCGACGAAGACGTGGAAGGACCGAATGTGGGCTTTCTCGTGAGGGACAAAAACGGCATCGAGATAGTCGGCACGAACTTGTTTGTGGAAAAGGTCTATCCAACGTCCCGGAGGAAGGGAGAGACCTTTGTCGTCGATTTTGGTTTCCGCAATATTCTTCAGCCGGGCGCCTACAGTGTTTCAGTTGCGGCGGGAATGAGCGATCCCGAGGGACGATATAACGCCGTAACGTACGATTGGATAGACAACGCCCTGATCTTTGTTGCCGAGCCTCCCTCGAATCGTCATATACATTCCAAAGTTGCAATTCCCGTGACAATTACGGTAAGAGAGTGATCGGTTGCACCGGCAGGGGCAAGTATGCTCAAATATGGCGGGGCTTGCAAAGGCAGCGACAATGTGAATGCCGTCGCACGTCGCAGGGCAGTCCCTTCAGGGGCTGCCGGTTTTTGAGGCGAAAGGTCCTTGCTGCGGAAGCAATGTCATAGGCAGCCTAAAAATTTGCGGGGCTTAACCGGTTTTGATGGATTGTCTAATGCAATTTACGGCGAAAAAGATGTTGATCGTGACTGAATTGCTATGAACATGCCGGAAAATAATCATTGCTTTATCTGCGGCGGCGATGGAGCTTTTCATGTTCCCGAGGGCTGGAGTCTTCGGGAAAGTCTCTGCTCCCGCTGCGGCGCCGCCAGGCGGAACAGAGACCTCGCGAAGACAATACTGGAACTCTTCGTCGGCCTTGAAGCAACATCGCTGGCCGATTCTTTGGACCGGCTGAAAGACCTGTCCATATTCGAGGCTCAGGCAGAGGGTCCCATTCACCTGTTTCTGAAAGAGCTTCCCGGCTATGTCTGTTCGGAATATCTCGAAGACGCGCCCCTCGGTGCAATCGACGGGAGGGGAATCAGAAGCGAAGACCTGGAGCGCCTATCCTTTGCCGACAGGTCCTTCGACCTGGCAATCACTCAGGATGTGCTTGAGCACGTCAGACGGCCCTATAAAGCTTTTAGTGAAATCCGAAGGGTTCTAAAGCCCGGCGGATATCATGTCTTCACCGTTCCGCTTCACGAAGGGCGGCAGACAACGCGACGGACCGTGCCGCTGGGCGGGCGCGACATCGACATTCTTCCAACCGTTTTTCATGGAGACCCCCTTCGGCGGGAGGGCAGCCTCGTCTACACGGATTTTGGCGACGACATTATCGCTCTGACGGAATCCCTCGGTTTTGCGACCTCGATTGCCGGAGTCGAACGGTTTTATCCTGCCTGCAGCCTTCCCTGGATCGCCGACGATGAGGCCCACAGGATCTATGAGGAATTTAAGAAGCGGGGCGATCTGCTGAAGATTTTGAAATACAATTCCATAGTTTTTGCCTCCCGGCGAGAGGAGGCGCCCCGGAAACCTGGACTCCCCTGGACGGGAGAGCGCTTTCTTCCCTGGCTTGACGAAAGCATGATTCATTACGAGCATCTCCATCGATACGCCTTTGCCAGAACCTTCGCTGCCGGGAAGGATGTCCTTGACGTTGCCTGCGGCGAGGGCTATGGAAGCGCCATGCTGGCAGAAACTGCGTCGTCTGTTCTCGGCCTCGACATAGACGGCGAGGCCGTAATCCATGCCTCGGCGTCGTATATTCAAGACAACCTGGCCTTTATAGAAGGCGCCATGACGGCCGCGCCTATAAGGGAAGAACGGCTTTTCGATGTTATCGTTTGCTTCGAGGCGCTCGAACATATAGACGATCATGAAGCCTTCATGAAAGAGGCAGCGAGACTTCTAAAACCGGAAGGCGTTCTGATCGTTTCGACTCCGAACAAAAAAGTTTATTCGGACGGGCCTTCTTATTCCAATCCCTATCATTTAAGGGAGCTGTATCTGGAAGAATTCAAAGAACTTCTGTCTAGATATTTCAGTCAGGCCCATTTCTTCGGCCAGGCAATAGAGACGGCTTCGCGCATCTGGCCTCTTGTTCCGTCGGATTTGCCGGAGAGACGGGAATCCCTTCTGCGCGTCGATGGAGCGTTTCGATTGGCTGGCGAACGCGAACAGCGGGATAAGTACTATATCGCCGTGGCGTCGAATGCCCCCGAGTTTTCTGCCGAGTGTCTCGCCCCTTCGATCCTGCTTGACCTGTCGGAAAGGATAATCGGCCGCATGGACCGGACAATCAACAGCCTTTCCGAAGAGTTGGCCGAAAAAAATCGACTGCTGAAGGCCCAGGCAGAGGAATGCGGGGGTCTTAAGGAAAGGATAGCCCAGATCGAGGGCTTAATGAAATCGATAGAGAGCCGCCGACCTCGAAGCTTTCGGGAATTCCTGAAAGAAATGATTGGTTGGCAGCCTTGAGCAGAGTTGTCGATAAGGGATCGGCGAGGAGCCTGCAATGACCGGAGGAACGACCTTGACAGGCGGCGCACGGCGCACCGGCGACAGAACATCCGATTCCCCGGCCGTCAGTGTCGTCATGCCGGCCTATAATCATGAAAAATTCATTATTCCCGCAGTGGAGAGCGTCAGGGACCAATCTTTCAAAAATTGGGAACTGTTGATCGTCGATGACGGCTCCACCGATGAAACGGGATCAAAAGCCGACGGTCTCTCCGGCGGTCCCATCAGAGTGTTTCACCAGGAAAATAGTGGAACGGCATCAGCCCTCAACAGGGGACTCGCAGAGGCCCGGGGGCAGTATATCGCCATACTCAATTCCGACGACGCGTACCACCCGAAGAGGTTTGAACGGCTGATCGAAGCGATGAACGGAAATCCCGGCGCCCTGCTGGCACTCTCGACGGTTCGACTGATTGACGGGCAAGGCGAGCAAATTGTTGCGGGTCGCGAGGTAAAATGGCTGGCCGCCGCCCGGGAATTTTACCGGAACTCCGGGAATTTTTTCCTTAGCGTTCTCCGGGATAATTTTACCTGCACCTCTTCGAATTTTCTTTTTCGACGGGAACTGCTCGACCGAATCGGTCCATTCCGCGATTTCAGGTATGCAAACGATCTGGATTTCCTGTTTCGCGCTCTGTCGATCGCTCCGCCGGTCTTTGCAGACGAGGAACTCCTCTCCTACCGAATCCATGAGGCAAACACTCTCAGGGAGAGAAAGCGGAAGAGGAAAAAAGAATTTCTACTGGAACTTGCGTGGATCGTGGCTGTCCAGCTCGAAAAAAGAAGAATCTACGAAATAGCGGCGCCGCGGGATATTTTTGCCGTACTCGATGCGACCTACGGTCTTCGCATGGAGGCGATTCTATTTTGCCTCATGGAACTTCGCCGCAACAACGGCAACGCCGAGATCCTTTTCACCGATCGGGAGATGCGGGCAGATTGCCTCCGCGTTATCGACCGCACTTTAGAAAGAAACCGCTTTATCTCAAACCTGCATGCGGGCGGCAGAAAACTGCTCAGCGATAACAAAAAACTGCTCAACGAGAATAAAAAGATCTTTGAACTCCTTCAGAAGAGGGACGGGGAATGCCTTCTCCTGAGCGAAAAGGCTT
>JAFGGB010000205.1 GCA_016930775.1 Deltaproteobacteria bacterium | reverse complement strand
GGTTCCGTCGAACTGGTGACGGGAATAAAGGGGCGTCACGAAATCGCAGCCGTCGCGTATGGGATGCCCGAGGTGCTGAATCCATTCGGGCCGGATTGATCGGAGATCGGCATCCACGACGATAGCCACCGAGGCCTCAGATGTGAGAAAAAAGGAAAAGAGATTGAAGAAGTTGTTTCCTTTCCCCTTGATTCCCTCCGGTGTGGCTATGTAACGCTTCTCAATGCCCGGGGGCGTCTCGGCGGCCATAAAGGCCTCTCTCGTTCCGTCCGGGCTTCTGTTGTCGCAGTTGACGATGATTGATCGGCGATCGGGGAAATAGAGAGAAAGGCCTTGGGCCGCCATTGAGACGACGTGCCCGATCGTATCCGCTTCATTGTAGGAGGGGATGCCGACGACGATATCATACCGTTCGCTCATGATGGAATCTCCTTTTCCTGAGTGGTTGGCCCGATTGCGAATGACGACCGACTGAATTGCCGATCGAATTGCATAACGCCTTCCTGCGTCCGGGGCGCCGGCATGCTGGGGGCGTCAAAGACTTCGGATGTTTTTTCGGTATGATTGAAAATGGTGGAGATGAGGGGGCTCGAACCCCTGGCCTCGGCGATGCGAACGCCGCGCTCTCCCAACTGAGCTACATCCCCACGTATTATCGGACAAGCAGAGGTGAAATACTCCATGGTTCTTCTGTTGTCAAGTATATCGTAAAGATCGGTCAAAGGAAACCCGTGATCAAAAAAAAGTATGGGGAAAAGAGAATATGCACCATCGTGATTGCGCTTTCCAGACTTTCCGGGTTTATTGTAAAATTGCTCCTGATAACCATGTCTCTCATGAGGCTGTATTTTGCATAACCCTTGGTCCTATGGTATAAAGTCGCCGTTCCGGTAAAGAGGTGGCGATGAAGATACGGTCGGCGGAATTTATTAAGAGCGCTCGATGTCCCGAAGACTTTCCCCGTTCGGAATTTCCGGAAGTAGCCTTCGTCGGACGATCGAACGTGGGGAAATCGTCGCTCATTAACACATTGCTGAATCGGCGTCGCCTTGCCCAGACGAGCAACACCCCGGGCCGCACTCGGCTGATTAATTATTTCGAAATCAATAATTTGTTTTATTTTGTGGATTTGCCGGGATATGGTTACGCGAGAGTGCCCCTGGCCATCAAGAAGGAATGGGGGCCGATGATCGAAAGGTACCTGAAAATCAGGGAGAACCTGGTTCTCGTGCTGATGATCCTTGACGCCAGGAGGATTCCCTCGAAAGGCGACGAGATGCTCAAGCAATGGCTGGAGTGCAACTCGATTCCCTTCCGGTATGTGATGACGAAGGCGGATAAGTTGTCGTCGAATGAGTTTTTGCAGCAGCGTCGTCGCATCAGCGATGCCTTCAATGTTCTCCAGGAAGATTTTATGCCTTTTTCGGCTCTGACAGGCAGGGGGAAGGAAAATGTCTGGAAAGTTATCGGTGCGGCGCTGGAGGGTTTCAGAAACTCCAAAGGATATGCCGGGGAGGCAGTAATTGATTAGGAAGCCTTCCTTCGATGAACGTGAACGGCAGCTCTTGAAGATGCTCCAGGGAGATCTTCCGCTTGCGGCCAAGCCCTTCAGGTGGGTGGCTGAAAAACTGGCTGTCGACGAATCGACGGTTCTTTCCTTGATCGGCCGACTCATCGCGACAGGAATCATAAGGCGTTTCGGCGCTCTTGTGCATCATGGAAAGGCCGGCTACGTCAACAACGCTCTCGTTCTCTGGGATGTGGCCCCGGCCGATATGGAACAAGCGGCGGCGGCGCTGACGTCCCATCCCGGCATCACGCACTGCTATGAACGAAGGCCGCCCTTTGAGGGAACGTTCTCCCTTTTCACGATGATCCATGGCCGCTATGACGATGACCAAAGCTTGGAAAAACGGGTAGAACGATTGAGTGAAGAGGCAGGCATCGGCAACTACAAGATTTTGGAGAGCCTCGAAGAATATAAAAAGACCAGCATGGAGTATTTCTGATCATGGGGAACGGGAGATCGTCGCTTCTCTTCGAAAAGGCGAAGGCCCTTATTCCCGGAGGAGTGAACAGCCCCGTCAGAGCCTGGAAAGCCGTGGGGGGGACGCCCCTGTTTATCCGTGAAGGCCAAGGGTCAAAGATCTACGATGTTGATGGACGCGAATACATCGATTTTATTTCTTCCTGGGGACCGATGATTCTCGGACACAGTC
Source organism: Deltaproteobacteria bacterium (assembly GCA_016930775.1). Classification (GTDB taxonomy): domain Bacteria; phylum Desulfobacterota; class Syntrophia; order Syntrophales; family UBA2210; genus JAFGGB01. The sequence continues at coordinate 16,983 of JAFGGB010000205.1, read as the reverse complement.
ATCCCGCCGTCGTCAGGGCAATCGAAGCAGCCTGCAAGCGCGGGACGAGTTTTGGCGCCCCGACGGAAGGCGAAATCGAACTGGCCGAACTCATTGTTAAAGCCCTTCCCTCCGTAGAAACAGTGCGACTCGTAAATTCCGGCACCGAGGCGACTATGAGCGCCGTCAGGCTGGCGCGGGCTTTTACGAAACGAAACAAGATAGTGAAATTCGACGGATGCTATCACGGCCATGGAGATTCCTTGCTTGCAGCCGCGGGCTCCGGCGTGGCAACGTTCGGGATTTCCGGCGCGCCGGGCGTTCCTGAAGCAGTGACGGCCCTGACGCTGAGTCTTCCCTATAACGATATCGATGCCGCGACCCGTCTCATAGGCAGGGAGGCAGGCAGCATTGCAGCCGTCATAGTTGAACCCGTAGCGGGCAACATGGGCGTCGTGCCGCCCGAACCGGGATTTCTTGGGACCCTGAGAGAACTGACCTCGGCCCAAGGGATCATTCTTATTTTCGATGAGGTCATCACCGGCTTCCGTCTGGCCTGGGGCGGATATCAGAATGTCATCGGCATGAGCCCCGATCTGACCTGTCTCGGCAAGATTGTCGGGGGCGGACTCCCCATAGGCGCCTTTGGCGGACGGAAAGACATAATGGCAATGCTGGCGCCCGAGGGGCCTGTCTACCAGGCCGGAACCCTTTCGGGAAACCCGATTGCCACTGCCGCCGGGGCTGCAACGCTGAAGATTCTCGGAGAAGGAAGTTCCTACGAAATACTTGAAGAACGAAGTCGATTATTGTGCATGGAGATAGAGACTGCGCTCAGCTCCGCTGGGATCCCGGTCTGTTGCAATAGATTAGGCTCGATGTTCACGTTTTTTTTTACCGCAGAGAGGGTGCGCAATTATGCAGGGGCGCGGGAAGCCGATACCCTGCGATACGCCCGGTATTTCCACGCGCTGGCGGCCGAAGGCATTGCCATGGCGCCCTCCCAATTCGAGGCCGCTTTCCTGTCTCTCTCTCATGACGAGAATGATCTTGCTCGGACGGTCGAGGCCGTAAAGAAAGCAATTCCGTCTATCTTTTGAAACGAGAGGACGGACGATCGTTTTTTTTGACAGAAGGGGGACAGCTGAGCTATATCAGCCGCAATGACGATGGGATCCCCATTTTTTATCGGTTTTGGAACCGAAAGAGCGGAGCTGTATCTAATATAGAATAACATGATAATTTGACAGAAAGAGTCGGTATGAATTATGCATGCGATTGCCCGGAATGAATGCCCCGCGGTTGGGTTAATGCAATAGCCGTCATATGAAAACACTCCATTACAAAGATTACCCAAAGGAACCGATTGTCGTCGAGAATCTGTCGCCGACATTCATGAAACAGGCGAAATTTGTCCCCATCGCCCTGGAAAACGATCGGTTGACCATTGCCATCGCCAATCCTGACGACTCCTACACCATTGACGCTCTGGAGTTTGCCTATGGCTTCCCCGTTCAGGTCGTGAAAGGGAAGGAAGAAGACATACTTGAAAACATTGAAAGACTCTTCGGCACGGGAACTCAGTCCATTGAAACTATCATCGAGGAGGCCGGTCGAAGCATTTTCGAAATATCGCCCGATGGGGATGCCGATGCCGATCATTTACGAGACCTTGCCTCTGAAGCGCCGATCATCAGGCTGGTGAACCGGCTCGTTGTAAACGCCATGGAATCGCGGGCCAGCGACATCCACTTTGAACCCTTTGAACGGGAATTCAAGGTTCGATATCGCATCGACGGCGTACTCCACGACATAGAATCGCCGCCTCCGAGGCTTCAGGCCGCCATTATATCGAGAGTCAAGATAATGGCAAAGCTTGACATAGCGGAGCGCCGGCTTCCGCAGGACGGCCGGATCAAGCTGAAAATCGGCGACAAGGAACTCGATTTCAGAGTATCGACGATTCCGACAATTTTCGGCGAGAGCGTCGTCATGCGTATCCTCGATCGTGAAACCCTGATCCTTGATCTTGAAAAACTTGGTTTTCCGGCTGAATTATACGATCAATACATCGAACTCATATCGCAGCCCTATGGCATGATTCTCGTAACGGGTCCGACGGGAAGCGGCAAGACATCCACGCTGTATACGACCTTGGCAAAAATCAATTCTTCCGAGAAGAAGATAATCACCCTGGAGGATCCCGTCGAGTATCAGCTGCGGGGAGTGAACCAGATTCATGTGAATCCGAAGATAGGCATGACCTTTGCTAACGGACTGCGTTCCATCGTGCGGCAGGACCCGGATATCATTCTCGTCGGAGAGATCAGAGACAAGGAGACTGCCGAGATCTCCATCCAGTCGGCGTTGACGGGGCACCTGCTCTTCAGTACTCTTCATACGAACGATGCACCCGGCGCCATCAGCAGGCTCCTGGACATGAAAGTCGAAAGTTTTCTTCTCAGCTCGACGCTCTTGGGTGTCTTGGCCCAACGGCTCGTGAGGGTGATCTGTCCGGATTGCAAGACGGAAATGAAGCCCGATGACCGGCTCATAAGATCCATGGGCCTCAGAGAGGAAGAATTGGCGGCGACTGTTTTCTACGGTGGAAAGGGATGTGAGACCTGCCGGAATACAGGCTATCTGGGACGAACTGCTATCTTCGAGTATCTTCCCATCGATGACGATGTCCGCAGGGAGATTAATGCCCGGTCGAGTACGGAACAGATCAAAGACGTGGCTCTTCACAAGGGCATGGTGTCTCTGCGCCGCGACGGCTGGAGAAAGGTGCAGCATGGGATTACGACTATTTCCGAAGTTCTTCGGGTGACCCTCGACAAATAGAAGGCGTCCAGGAAATAATGATAGACGAGCCGCCGCGACTAACCTTGAAATGGTTCAGCATGCCCGACAAGACAAAATGTTGCCGTAACCTTTATATAAACTATGACGACCTTTTCATATAAAGCAGCGGATCACTCGGGAAGAGTGGTTCAGGGCGTCCTGGAGGCGAATGACAGGAACGGCGCCGTCCTTCGACTCCATGAACTCGGATATATCCCCATGCGAATCGATCTGGCTCGAACAGGCCAGAGATGGTTTGATTTCACCATGCCGGTCAGCTTCTCGTCGTTCTTCCGGGGAGTTTCCTCCAAGGACGTCGTTATCTTCACGCAGGATCTGTCAACGCTTATTGCTGCCGGACTTCCCATCGACAGAGCGCTCGCCATCCTGATCGATGTGACAGAGAAAGAAGCCTTCAGAAAAATTATAGCCGATATACTCAAGAGGGTCCAGGGAGGAAGCTATCTCTCGGATGCTTTGGCTTTGTATCCAAAAAACTTTTCAACATTCTACGTAAATATGGTGCGAGCGGGAGAAGCCGGCGGCGTTCTGGACAATGTGCTCGAGCGGCTGGCGATCTTCCTGGAGAGTTCTCAGGAAGTGAGGGACTTCATCGCTTCAGCGATGGTCTATCCCCTGTTTCTCGTATTCATGGGCGGCATCTCGATAATCGTGCTCATGACATTTGTCATTCCAAAATTTTCTATTATCTTCGCCGATATGGGACAGGCCATACCGCCGACGACCCGATTTCTTTTGGATTTCAGCCAGTTTCTCAGGACCTCCTGGATATGGCTGCTTCTTGCGATGATCATTCTTATTGTCGCGATTAAACGGTATGTTGCGACGCCGGCCGGACGCATGCAGAAGGACCGCCTGATGCTGCGCCTTCCCGTTATAGGCGCCTTCGTGAAAAAGGTCGAGATCGCCCGTTTAGCCAGGACTCTCGGGACATTGACAAAAAGCGGCGTCCCGATTCTTCAGGCGTTAAAGCTTGTGAAAGATATTGTAGGAAACAGAGAAATAGCCCGTTCCATCGATAGGGTGCACGACCGGGTGAAGGAGGGCGACCGGCTTTCGAAACCGCTGGCGGCGGTCGGGCATTTTCCGCCCCTTGCTATCCAGATGATCACCGTCGGCGAAGAAACGGGAAAGCTCGACGCCATGCTCGCCCGCGTTGCCGACAACTATGAAAAGGCGGTGAAAAACGCCATCAAACGATTCATCAGCCTCCTGGAACCGGCAGTGATCCTCGTGATGGGGCTGGTCGTCGGATTCATAGTCGTTTCGATGCTCCTGGCTATATTCAGCATGAACGAACTACCATTGTGAAAGGGGGCATAACCTATGGATGAAAGAAAACAACACCGGGGATTTACCCTGATAGAACTTCTCATCGTCATGGTCATTCTGGGATTGCTCGCATCGCTCGTAGCGCCCAGGATGTTCGGCAAAGTTGGCAAATCGAGGCAAAAAGCTGCAAAGGCGCAGATATCTCTCCTTGAGACGGCCCTTGACGCTTACAGGCTTGACGTCGGGAAATATCCCACGACGGAAGAAGGACTTCAGGCCCTGAGGGTCAAGCCTGAAGGTCAGGAGCGGTGGGACGGACCGTATCTGCCGAAAGAGGTGCCGGTCGATCCCTGGGGGAAGCCTTATGTCTATGAATCGCCCGGTCAGAATGGTGAATATGACCTCACGTCGCTTGGCGCCGACCAACAGGAAGGCGGAGAAGGGGAGAACGAGGATATCGTCAATTGGAAAGACATCGGGAGCTAGCCTCCGATCGGGAAATGCAGAGGAGATTCAGAGGCGCCGGAGGATACAGCCTCTTTGAACTTCTTGTCGTCCTGATAATCATAGGCATGGCCGCCGCCCTCGTAACGCCCCGTATAACCGGGACCCTGAGCTCCACTAATCTCAAGACAGCCGTTAAAAAGATTGCGGCGGTCCTCCGGTACGCCAGGAGCCAAGCAGTTGCGGAAGAACGCGTCGTCACGGTTAGATTCGATCTGGACGCCAGATCGGTGTCCTTCGATGCATCGAAGGATGCCAATTCTGCCGCCGGCGAGGATGCGGCAGGCGAGAAAAAATCGGCCAGAGTCAAAGAGTACGTTCTGCCCGATAAAATTGTTATCGAAAAGGTACGAATAGGCGAGGATGCGATTGATTCGGGAATGGCGACAATCACGTTTTTCCCTGCGGGAACGAGTACCGGCGGAACCCTTGTCATAGCCGACGATCGTGAGAGACGGTTTCAAATTTCCGTCGATTTCATCACGGGATCGGTCGTTATTGCCGAAGGCGCGGGCGATGAAAAGTGATGATGCCATTGGGTGGTCATGAGGTAAAAAATCATGGCGCCGGGATCGCCTGTCCCGGCGGGCGTGGATTTACGCTCATCGAGACGCTTGTAGCCGTAACGCTCCTTGCTGTTTCACTGACGGTGATCCTGCAGCTCTTTTCCGGCGGTTTGCGGTCGGCGGCATTGTCGAGGGATTACAACCGCGGTATATTTCATGCAAGGGCCGTTCTGGAGGAAACCCTCCTGACAACACCGACAGAGGAAGGAACGCTTCAGGGGAGCTTTGATGACGGTTATCGGTGGAAAGCGGATATCGCCTACGTAGAACAGAAAGAAGAAGAGGCGGCGCGTCTTCCCTTCGAGTTCCTGCACGTGAAAGTTACGGTTTTCTGGGGAAGCGAGGAAAAGGCAAAACATGTCGATCTGGAAACGACCGAGATTGTGGGCAAGAGACAGATCAGCCGTTAGAGCGGTCTATGATCTTCAGTGACGCTACCATGAACAGAGCGGAAGGGCGAAGGAACAGAAAGCATTGCGCCGGGGGATTTACTCTCCTGGAACTGCTGATTTCTCTCACCATTATGGCCGTGATATCTGTCATTATTTTCGGCGGTCTTCACGTGGGAGTCCGGGCCTGGGAGAAAGGAGAAAAAGACATCGATCGATCCCAACGGGAAAGGAGCGTGCTCACCATTCTCAACAGACAAATCGCCTCGACAGCTTTCTCGCCGAGCGGAACCGCTCAACCCCGCCCGCTTTTTGTGAAAGGCGATGGATCGTCGCTGGAACTAGTTTCCCATATGCCGCTGCATCCGGCCGACAGGTTCGGCTCGGTCTATACCCATTACCGGGTGACCGCCGGCAATGGAGATACGGGGAAAATCCTGAGCGCCTTTGAGCGCAATGTAGTATTCCTGAAGGGCAAGCTGGCGCCGGAAGAACAGCCGGATGAAGATTTCATGGAACTCCTTAAGGGATTCGAAGAGATCGCATTCGAATATCTTCGCAAGGATCCCCTGTCGCAGGAGACATCCTGGCAGGATGCCTGGGATCCTGAGCGAGAACAGGGAGTGCTCAGAGCCGTCAGAATCAGCTATACGTCCCGCCCAGGCGAAGTTCCGCTTGTTGTTATGATTCCAATGGAAAGCCGGGGGTCCTGAGGAAATCTTATGATGATCGGCAACAATGATCGGGGTGTCGCTTTGTTTCTGGTCCTCTGGGTTCTGACCCTGCTTTCCGTGATCGTGGGTGAATTTTGCTATGCCATGAAGACGGAGGTTGCCATAACCCGGAATCTCAGAGACGCTGCTCAGGCCTATTACATTGCCAGAGCCGGTTTTAGCGATAGCGTGAAGCATCTCGTTGCCCAGCAGAAAGGGTTGCTCCCGAAGCCGGCAACCAAAGAAGAAGAGGAAGAGGAACCGCCCTGGCGGGTGAATATGGAGATTCCCGAAGTTCCTTTCGGAAGAGGTGCTTACAAAGTCAGGATCGACGCGGAAAGCGGGAAGATAAATATCAACAGGGCGGGACAGCAACTGCTGACGGCAACTCTCAAGGGACTCGGCGTTTCCGACGAGGATGCGGCGATCATTGTCGATTCTATCCTGGACTGGCGGGATCCGGACAACTTCCACCGCCTCAACGGCGCCGAAGACGACTACTATCGTTCCCTCGCAGATCCCTACGAGGCTCGAGACGGCGACTTTCAGTCCGAAGAAGAACTCCTGCTGGTCCGGGGAATTTCACCGGAACTGTATTTCGGGGGATTGTCGCAGATGATAACGGTTTTGGACAATGAGGCAGTGGAAGTGCCCTCGCTGGTCCAAAGAAAAACAAAGAAAGCGGTCGATGCCGATAAAGTAAACATCAACGCTGCGCCTGCCGCCCTTCTGAGGGCGCTGCCGGGCATGACCGAAGAGGCCGTTGCGGCCATCGTCGAGTACCGGCGCGAGAAGGATTTCAAGTCGCTGGCGGAACTCGTTCCCCTCATAGGGGTCGAGGCATACCAGATTCTTCGGCCCTATGTGACGCTGGCCGCATCGGCTTATTACATAATTGCATCCACAGGAACCATCGAAGACAGCGAAACGCGGCAGACGGTGAAGGCGCTGGTCCATATAGACAACCGGTATCGTCTCGGATTCCGAGTGCTGAAGTGGTTCGAAGGTCTCACGGGATATGAGGAGAACGTGAAGCCCCCGGACGCTGCCGGTTCATAGCCGGGATTTCCAGCGCCGACAGCGCTTGCAAGGGAGAATGCAGTGATATTTCAATCGAATCTTGGTGTTGCCATTGAACATGAAATTGCGGCGATTGTTCATCTGAAATCGTCGCTTCGGGGGCGCCGCATCGCGGAATCGACGCTGCAGGCTTTGAACAGAGAAGCCTCCGTCGATGAGAAAATAGATCAAACGGCGGCAGCGGTAAAGGAATTCATCGCCGAACGCAGGCTTTCGGGGGTCCAGATATTTGTGAGCCTCCCGCGGGACATGGCTATTTTGCGCTATGTGGAGTTTCCGAAAGCGGTTCGCGAAAACCTTCGGGAGACCCTCGGTTACGAAATGGACAAATACATGCCTCTTCCGGTGGAATCGATCTACTATGATTTTCAAGTAGTGGAGGAGCAGAAAGAGGAAGGACTTATCAGGGTCCTTCTTATCGCTGTTAAGAAGTCTATCATCGATAGAATTCATGAACGATTTAAGGGCCTGGGGATCGGAATTGCCGGAGTGGAACTGCGGTCCACGGCGGCCGCGAATTATTTCACCGTTGCCGGCAATAGCGGCGGGTCGAGCTTATTGGCGCTCCTCTATGTCGGCGCCGAGGGGGCGGAGTTTACGATTATCGACCACGGCCTGCTCCGTCACTCCCGTGTGTCCTCCCGGGGCCAATCAATTCCTGCCTTCCTTGCCGGTGAATTTGACAACCTACAGACGGGCGAGGATCCGGCGCCGCTGCAAAAACTTCAGATATACGGCGATATAACAGAGGACCCGGCGACGCTCCTGCCCCCCGGCCGTGAAAATGTGACCATCCTTCCCTTGGATCTTGCCGCCACGGGGTTGCCCTCTGCCGTCTTTATTGCCGCCTACGGTCTTGCCCTTAAAGGATTTCGTTCCTTTCCGTCCGGCATCAATCTGCTGCCTCCGGCAATGCGTAAAGGCGCGAGCAGGGCAGCCTATTATACGCTTTTTGTTCTTGTGGGGCTTCTCGTTGCCGGAATAATCTCCTGGGGCGCCGGCGCCGTGCTATCCAAACATTTTTATCTGCAGCGCCTGGAGCAGGAACGTGGCAGATTGCAGGCCGATGTAAAAAACGTGGAGCGAATTCAAAAGGCTTCGGCCGAACTGGAAGCGCAGATCAGCTTCCTGGCGAGAGTTCGCGAGGACAAGGCGCCGATTCTTTCGATTTTGGAAGAACTGACTGAACGGATACCCGAGACGGCCTGGATACGGCGGCTCAGCTTCTCCGGGGAAAGCCTGGAAGTAGAGGGTTATGCCGCCTCGGCTTCAGACCTCATTTCTCTTCTCGAAGAATCGCCGCTCTTCAAGGAGGTGGCCTTTGCCTCTCCCATCACAAAAAATCGCGATGGGAAAGAAACGTTCAGGATCGGGATGAAAATACAATGAAGAGATTTATCGCACGATTCTTTCGTGACCGAAAAAAGCTTTTCTATTTTGTTGTCCTGCTGGTTCTTTTTGCGGCCGGTCTATCGTACCGGTTTTTCCCCTTGATCGAGGAAGTTCTGGTGAGCGAAGAGGAAATCGTCATCAAAGAAAAGCAGGTTGAAAAGTACCGGCAAGTGATTGGCAGCAGAGAAGACCTTCAAAAGCGGCACGATGCCCTGCAGAAATCCCTGAGCAGCATGGAAGCGGGTTTTCTCAACGGATCGACGCCTTCCCTTGCCGCCGTAGATATTCAAAACGTCATCGACAGCATCGTACGCACGAGCGAGGTGTCGGTAAGCACGGTCCGCGTCATGAAAACCAAGGATCTGGACAAGTGGCCCTATACGAAGATTCCCGTCCAATTTTCCGTTAATTCGAATATACGGCAACTCAGGGACATGCTCTATTCGATTCAGTCATCCGAAAAGTATCTCACCATAGACGACATCAAGCTCAGCGTTCTCCGTCGCCGCAACGAGGACGTAATCCGTGCCGATATAACGGTGTCGGGATTTATCAAAAAAACAGCAGCAGCCGGGAAATAGAATGATAACTAGAATTTGGCTCATAAATGGAGTTCTGGCGGTCCTCGTTGCCTTTGTCGGAATCGAGAGCGCCGCACTGTGGTTTGACAAGAAGGGTCAGGCGCCGGTTAGAGAGGAACGCACTGTCGAGCAAACCCGCCAGCAGACGCCGGTCGTCACGCCGCAAAGACAACGGCCGGCCGCCGAGACCTACACGACCGTTGTAGAGAAGAATCTCTTCTCGGAACAACGGATTGAAGGAAAGGCAGCAACGACGGGAGGAGATGCCGAAACGGCGGCCGTCGAGGAAACGGATCTAAAGATAGACGGGAAAAAGTTGCTTCTCTACGGAATCATCATCATGGGCAACGAGAAAATAGCCATGATCGGCAATCCGAAACCGGCTAAAGGGGAGGCTGCGACGAAGTGGGTAAAACAGGGCGAGCGGCTGGGGGATCTTACCATTACGTCAATCGACAAGGATCGAACCGTCCTGGAAGGCCAGGGGAAGAGGTACGAGATTTTATTATACGACACGGTGAAGCAGAGACAGTTCGTCGCGCAGGAGGATGCCGCCGCAAAGCCGCAGGTCGTAACGACGGCCACGAAGGGAGACGGGGCCAAAATCCCTGCAGTGGTAAGCACTTCCGCGAAGACGCCGTCGCAACCGCCTGCGCCGGGCGAGGTTGGCAAGAGCAATGCAGGCGGCAAGACCGAGGACGACGAATACATTTACATTAAAACGCCCTTTGGCACACTGAAAAAGAAGAAGGGGAAATAACCTTTATGAACAGGCTTATGATGAAATTGATTGGATGGCCATCGGTTGCCATCATTCTTTTCCTGACCGCCGGATGCGCCGGCCAGGCGGAGACTATAAAAAAGCCGAAGGAGGCTGTTGCAGTATCGCAAGGGGCGACGGAATCGAGACCGCAGAAAAAAGCGACTCTCAAAGCCGAGGAGGAACCGGCCCGGTCTGCCGCTGCGATTTTGCCGGAGTCAAAAAGACCCGATGGCGCGAAATCAAAAAAAGAAAAACTTATCGATGAGTCGGGAGAATATGAGATTATCCCCACGCCCTTCGGTTACGTGAAGAAACGCATTAAGGAACCTCTGCCGTCCAAGGAGACGGAGAAGCCTCCCGCTGCGGCGCCTGTAGAAGCGAAGGCGCCCGAGAAGGCGCCTTCGGAGCCGCCGGCGCCGCCTCAAGCGCCGGAACCTCCCCAGCAGCCGCTGGCGTCGGCTTCAACGGCAGGCGCTGTGAAGAAAGCGGCATCTCTGGGAGACATTGTCACATTCAACTTCGACGATGCCGATCTCTACGAAGTCATCAGGACAATGTCCGATCTTCTGAAGCTCAACATCATTTTCGATGTGCCCGTGAAAGGGAAAGTAACGATTCATACGGCCGGCGGCATCAGGAAGGAGTACCTTTCTACGCTCTTTTATCAGATTCTCGAGGCGAACGGCCTGACGGCCGTGAAGGAAGGCGAACTTCACCGGATCGTCAAGATGAAAGAGGCATCCCGGCTGTCCTTGTCGTTCAACGTCGGCAAAAAAGCAGAGGATCTTCCTGCGGAAGACAAGGTCATTTTACAGATCGTGCCTCTCCAGTACATTGCCGCCACAGAGATGACAAAACTGCTCACGCCCTTCATTTCGACGGAAGGAACGATGGTGGTCCACGAGACATCGAACACGCTCCTCGTAGTAGATAAGGGGCTCAACATTTTCAAGATTCTCAAACTTGTAGAGGTATTCGACGTCAATCTCTTCGATAAAATCTGCCATCGATTTTATCCCCTTGAGTTCATGGTTGCCGATGATGCGGCAAAAGTATTGAGGGAGGTCGTGGCGCCCTATGCAACGGGCCGCAAGGACGAGGTCAAGTTCATCGCCATCGAGCGCCTGAACACTCTCGTTGTAATCAGCTCGAACCCCCTGATATTTGACAAGATGGATTTCTTCGTGCGGCAGTTGGATGTTCCCGGAGGCCAGGTGGAACCTCAGATCTACGTGTACAGCGTACAGAACGGAATGGCCGCGCAGCTGAGCACGCTTCTCAATGCTATTTTCGGGGCTCAGACAACAAAAGACGTAAAAGGTTCCAAGAAAGAGGCCCGTCCGACAAATCCCCTCTCCAGGGAGGCCGCAGCAGAGAAACCGAAGGAGGGTGCAAAGGCGAGTGAAGCGACCGTCCAAGAAACGTTGTCGACTACCGGCGGTGCAAGTTCCATCAAGGGAACCGTGACGATTACCGCCGACGAGGTGAGGAACGCTCTCATCATCGAGGCTGTACCGAGAGATTATTTCATCATTGAAAAAATCCTGAAGCGACTGGACGTTATGCCTCGCCAAGTCCTCATAGAGGCGACAGTGGCGGAAGTGACGCTCACGGAAGGGACCGAACTGGGCGTCGAATGGACCTTCAAAAAGGACCCCTGGACCAGCACCGGTTCGCTGAATGCCTCCATCGGAGCGGCGGGACTCCAGTATGCAATCGGGCTGTCGAGCCGCTGGCAGACCGCCATATCGGCCCTGGCCGATCAGAAAAAGGTAAACATTCTTTCCTCGCCGCACATATTGGCCTCGGACAACAAGGAGGCGCGCATCGACATATCGACGGAAATTCCCGTGGCGAGCACCGAATACCAAATCCAGACAAATGCCGATCCGCTGATTGAAACGAACATACAGTACAGAGACACGGGTCTCATTCTTGTCGTAACGCCTCACATCAATGAGAACGGCCTGGTGACCATGGACATCAAGCAGGAAGTCAGCGAGACAAGCGCCAATGTTTCGGTGGGAGGCAAAGACTACCCGTCATTCTTCAAGCGAGCCGTCAACACGACGCTCACGGTGAAGCATGGTCAGACTCTCGTTATCGGGGGCCTCATCAAAGAGACCAAGAGCGACGATGCAAAGGGCCTTCCCTGCCTGATCAACATACCTGTCCTTCGGTATCTTGCAGGCAAAGAGAAAAAAGGAACGGACAAGACGGAACTCATTATCATGATAACGCCTCGAGTCATTGCAAGCGTCGATGACGTCGATGCGGTAACGGAAGAGTTTAAAAGCAAGGTTTCCAATATATCGAAGCAGTTCGAAGCGGTTTCGGACTTGAAATCTAATAAGATGTGAACGACGGTCTTGCCGCCGGGGTGTCGTATGTCCCGTTCATCGTTCCTCTGCTGTGAACGTGTTTCATGAGCTTCAATTCGGCGCATAAAGGCATTGATGACGAACAGCGTGGAAGAGGGAGTTGCACTCGTCGCCCGTGTACGGGAAATATGAAATCACGATGCCGCCTTTTCGGTTGTCGCGCAGGACGGATCATCGGCGTTCTCGCAGCACTGTGCCTTTATTCGTTTGCCGGCTATAGTGCGGCCGAGGCGGCGGAAGCAGGAAACGACATAACCGCCGCCGTTGTCGTCTCCATGAATATCCGTCCATACCTCGAAGCGGTCGAAGGTTTCCGGGAATTTCTCTCTGCCCGATCCATCAGCGAAATCAAAATAATCCAGATCGACAAATACCCTGCTCCCGAAGACCGCGACAAACTCGCCGGAGAATTGGAGGTAGGTCATTTTTCCGTTCTTGTGGCTATCGGACCGGCCGCCGCCCGTTTCCTCTGGGAGGATCTGCCCTCCCGGACCGGTCCCAGAATTTTTTCCATGGTTTTGAATCCTGAAACGATTTTCACCGAGGGTGAAAAGGCCTGCGGAATTCCGCTCAATATACCGGTGAGAACTCAGCTCAAGGTAATTCAGGGAGGCTTGCCCTCGATCAGAAAGCTGGGACTGCTCTATGATCCTGCCTTTAATAGTTACTTCTTCAATGAGGCGAGGACTGAAGGCATCGCTCTGGGGCTTGAGGTGATACCTCTTGCCGTGTCGTCAAAGGGATTCATAACGGATGCCCTCCAACGCGGATGGGAGAGTATCGATGCCCTCTGGCTCATTCCCGATCGCACGATCGGTTCCGAGAGCATTATTCAATTCGTCATCCGAGAAGCTCTTTTCAGGAAGATTCCCGTTCTCGGTTACAATAGGTTTTTTTATGAAAGCGGCGCGGCGCTGTCCTTCATATTCGATTATGTCGAACTGGGACGGCAATGCGGACAAAAGGCCGTCGAACTGGCGACAGGAATGCCCTGCATAGAGACGGAACCCCGTTTCGAAGCCTGGGTGAACAGGCGTGTACTTGAGAGGATCGGGATGCCTCTCTCGGATGTCTACATGTCTCCCCTGAAGGTGGGACCATGAAGCGCGTCGGCATCCACCTGAGGCTTCTCATAGCGGTTTTTGCCATCATCGGGGCAACAACCTTCGCTCTGGGATATATGGGGATATCGATTACCCGGGAATTTGTCCAGAGCCGGTTTGAAGAGAGGATCAACTTTCTGGCGCGCTATCTGGCCCGAAACGCGGAATTGGGCATCCTTCTCAACGACCGGGCCATGCTGAAACGGCTGGCATCGAATCTTCTGACGGAAAGCGATGTCATCCGGGTCGCTATCGTCAACGCGAGAGGCGAAGTCTTTGCGGAGGCGGAGCGCGATTATTCCGGAGAATTATCCTCCGTTGAACATCCCGTGATTATCAAGGAGTCCGAAGAAGAAACGAAGGCATTTCAATACGGCATCTTGAACCTTATCGAGGAACCGCTGATCGGCACGGTCCGCATAACATACAGCACCGAGGGCATACGTCAACTGGTGGCCATAATAAGCGCCCGCTTCATAGCTATCGCCGGAAGTTTGGGGCTGATCGCAGCAGTGGCCTTTTATTTTCTCTCCCACTCGCTCGTGGCGCCGATCATGGAATTGGGACTGACGGCTCGAAAAGTTGCCCAGGGGGATCTCGATGTTCGCGCCCATACGGGGACGCTGCCTGAAACAATGGAGTTGGCGACCGCCTTCAACGCCATGCTTGATTCCCTGTCGGAAAATCGTCTGGCTCTCGAACGGGCAAACAGGGATATACTGAAACGCAACATGCTCACTGAAATGGTCAAGTTCTCCCTCATGGTGGCTCACGAAGTCAAGAATCCCCTCAGCATCATAAAAAGTTCTCTTGATCTTTTAAAAAACGAGCACGCCATTCCAGCGAACGACATGCTGCTGTGCTATATCAACGATGAAATCAGGCGGTTGAACCGGATAATCGAGGATTTCCTCACTTTCGCGCGGCCCGCCCAGCCGATTTTCCGGTTCGTCGACGTAAGCGCTTTCGTAAGGGAAATAATCGGCCGCTATGAAATCCAGACGCAACAGTCGGGAGTGTCGCTCCAGTGTTGCGTGCCCACCGATTCTTCCGACATTAAAATGGACCCCGATCTTATGACCAGAGCCGTTGACAACATCATGCGGAACGCAATTGAATCGCTCAACGGGAAAGGTTCCGTATTGGTGACGGTGAGAACCGATGATGCCGGGGCCGCCATAGATATTAGCGACGACGGGGAAGGGATCAAGGCTGATCCTGTTGATAAGGTGTTCGAGCCTTTTTTTACCACCCGCTCCAAGGGAACCGGTCTCGGCTTGGCCTATTCGGTGCAGGTTGTGAGAAGTCACGGTGGAACAATAAAGGCATCAAACAGGATGGAGGGCGGCGCCTGTTTTACCATCGAACTGCCGAGGGATCCGGAGTGCATCATGAAGACGGCGGCGCGCTCGCAATAGAGAGGTTGAAAGGACAGGACCATGGCTCGTGTTTTGATAGTCGACGATGAAGAAAGGATGCGGCACCTCCTTTCCATCATGCTGAGCCGGCGGGGGTATCAGACGGAACAGGCGGGAGACGGCCAGGAAGCCCTCGAAAGGCTCTCGGCGACGCCTTTCGATATGGTCATCACAGACATCCGCATGCCGCGCATGGACGGCATGGAACTGTTATCGAGAGTTCAAAAGGCAAAAATCTCCTGTCCAGTCATTTTCATAACGGCCTTCGCCACGGTAGAGTCGGCCGTGGAGGCCATGCGGGCCGGAGCGATCGACTACATCACGAAGCCCTTCGAGGAAGAGCGTATCGTTCTGACGGTGGAACGGACGCTCAACGTTTCGAAGCTTATGGCCGAAAACAGAGAACTGAGGCAGGAACTGCAGCGCGTTGCCGGCGCGCAGGATATCATCTACCGATCGCAGGTCATTCATAAGGTCGTGGAGCTGTCGGCCCGTGTGGCGCAGACCGATTCGGCCGTCCTTATCCGCGGAGAGTCAGGCACAGGCAAGGAACTCATCGCGCGGTACATCCACAACGAGAGCAGCCGGAAAGCCGGGCGCTTCGTTCCGGTGAATTGCGCCGCCATTTCATCGACGCTCGTGGAATCGGAACTTTTCGGCTACGATAAGGGCGCTTTTACGGGAGCGGACAAACGGGCCATCGGCAAGTTTGAATACGCCAACGGCGGCACCCTCTTTCTCGACGAGATAGGAGATCTTCCTCTGGAGGCTCAGGCTAAATTCCTGAGAGCTCTCCAGGAGAAAAAGTTTCAGCGCGTGGGCGGCAACGAAGAAATCTCCGTTGATGGGAGGGTTATCTGCGCCACGAATCAGAATCTCGACGAGCTGGTTCAGACGGGGAAGTTCAGGCAAGATCTTTTTTACCGCATCAATGTCTTCCCACTCCAGATTCCTCCGCTGCGAGAGCACATGGACGATGTGATGCCTCTCGTTGAGTACTATCTTAAGCGCTTCGACAGAAGCTGTGAACTCAAACTGACCGAGGGCGCCGTGCGGGTGCTCCAGGAATACCGATGGCCGGGAAACGTTCGTGAACTGGCTAACGCAGTGGAACGCTCGGTCATTCTGGCTCAGGGAACAGGGGCTATCACTGCCGACACCCTGTCGTTCATCAGAAAAGATGCAGTGTCGAGCCGGGGGAAAAAGCCCTTTTCTCTTCCTCCCGAAGGGATATCCCTGGAAGATGTGGAAAAGGATCTTGCGTGCCAGGCCCTGGAACAGGCGGCAAACAACCAGTCTGCGGCGGCGAGGCTTCTGGGCCTTACAAGAGCGAAATTCAGGGTGCTCATGAAACAGATCGAAGAAAGAAGCTCTGTATAAAATGGGAATCGTCAATGAAAAACGGCAATCGGAAAATGTTGCAGGGAAAGCGAATAAGCGATTTTCGATTAACCCTTTCTTATAAGGATACAGGATTATGAAGATCCTTTCCGGAAACAGCAGAGGCGAAACCGTGGGGTCGTTATCGCTTTTCAGAATGATTGCCTTCTGCGGTGCGGCCTTTCTCATCGGGGTAGCCGTTGCCGGGGCAAGTGAACAGATTCTCTCTCCTCCCCCCGGCGACGATACGCTCCTCATGTTCGTCGGCGAAGACATCGAAGTCCTGTCAATAGCATCCCGTCGCCGCGAGAGCGCCGGATCGGCCCCGGCCGTGGCTAAAGTCATAACGCGACAACAGCTTGAAGAACGGGGGATCAGGACCGTCAGTCAGGCTCTCGAAATGACGCCGGGCTTTTACATGGCGAAGAAAGAGTGGGGAACGGAACCTTATCTCAGGGGAATTCCCCAATCGGTTCTCTTTCTTTACGATACTGTGCCGTTAGGTTCCGACACGACCAAATCCCTTATTCCGATAGACTATCAGCTATCTCTGGCATCGGTAAAACGGATCGAAATCATCCGTGGTCCGGGATCGGT
>JAFGGB010000028.1 GCA_016930775.1 Deltaproteobacteria bacterium | reverse complement strand
TACCACTTTTGGAGCGAGAAGTTATCCCTGCGCTTCTAGGAAAGAGCGAAACCCCCAAAGGGGAAGGCAGGATTCTGTTCGTGGATGACGAGGAGTCGCTCGTGGAATTGGGAAAAGGAATGCTGGAGCAACTTGGTTATGAGGTTACAGGCAGGACATGCAGTCTGGAAGCCCTGGAGGCATACCGGACGAACCCTGAGAGGTTCGACCTGGTGATCACCGACATGACCATGCCCCAAATGACAGGGGACAGACTGGCACAGGAGATCCTGAAGATACGACCCGGGATGCCGATCATTATATGCACGGGCTTCAGTGAAAGGATTTCGGATGATCGGGCACGGCAGATCGGGATCAAGGCATTCGTGTTGAAGCCTCTGCTGATGGGGGAGATTGGGAAGAAGGTCAAGGAAGTAATGGAGATGGAAGCATTGAATCCACGGATTTGAGAATTTATTCATGAGAGATGGAGGTGAGAAGAGTGAGGATAAGGGATCACTGAATCAAAACGGAAAAAAACATCTTTTTGTCCGGGAATCCCACTTTAAGGTTGATTACTGTTTTTCATGCCTATTTCCAAATGATTTGTGCTGATTCAAGCTATTTTCAATTGATTTCCTTAATTTTTAAATGTATTTATGGAGACTCTTATCAAAATGAGACACCAGTGATACGCAACCTTATTCTCTCGGAGGATCCACGGTGGCCCAAATGATGACTACCAAAGAAATATCCGCATATCTCAAACTTAACGGAAACACCGTATGCAAATACGCCAATGAGGGACTGATTCCGGCTTTTCGGATTGGAAATGCCCGGAGGTTTGACAAGATGTAATCGATGAATGGATTACCGGGGGTCAAAACAATCAGGACTCAGAAAAGGGACCGAATTCAATAAGGAACCAAAAGCAACCCGGTAAAAAACGGACAGGTAAAAGAGGAACATGAAGGGATGACTGCCATATGTTTCTTGAAACATAGACGTTCACTAGATTTCGTCCAAAGGAGTCGTGTGATGATAAACAATATCCGCACAGGTCGTCATGGACGATTCTTTTTCACGTCTTCCATTGTTCTATTGATTTTCTTTCACTTCATGATCCCCTCAGCAAGTGCCGATCATAGGACTGTAACAATCGGCATCTACGAAAATGCTCCGAAGATCTTCATCTCTAAATCAGGCAAACCTGCGGGCATTTTTATTGATATTATCGAGTATATTGCGGAAAGCGAAGGTTGGCGTTTGCGATATATGTCCGGCACTTGGGGCGAGGGATTGGACCGACTGGAAAAAGGGGAAATCGATCTCATGCCCGACGTGGCGTATACGGCGGAGCGCGAGAAAGTATTCGCCTTTCATAAGGTACCGGTCCTGTCCTCCTGGTTTCAGGTGTATGCCCGCAAAGGCAGCAAGATTCATTCGATATTGGATCTTGGCGGAAAACGTATTGCTGTTCTGGAGCGTTCGGTTCAGCAGGAGGCGTTTGTCCGGCTCGCTGACAGCTTTGGATTACATACCACCCTCATTTCCCTGCCGGATTACCAAATTCTTTTTGAGAGAGTTGCCAGGGATGAAGCCGACGCAGCCATTACCAATCGTTTCTATGGCCTGATGCATGCAAAAAAGTTTGGTCTTGAAGACACGGCGGTCATTTTCAACCCCTCCAATCTCTTTTTCGCAGCCCCCAAAGGCACACACGAACAACTATTGAACGCTATTGATGTCCATCTTACAGATCTGAAAAAAGACACTGAATCGATATACTACTTGTCCCTGAAACGATGGATTTCCGAGGAGGTCCAATTCAAGGTGCCGGCATGGCTTCAAATGCTTGCCCTGGTTTTGGGGGTTGCCTTGCTTTTGAGCCTAGTGGGAAGCTTCCTTTTGAAACACCAGGTGAGTACACGCACTCAGGATCTGCACAAGATGAACCGCGCTTTGCGCACCCTTAGCGAATGCAACCAGGCACTGGTGCACTCTACGAACGAAGCTGGGTTGCTTGATGCCATTTGCCGCATCGTGGTGGATATCGGAGATTATCGCTTGGCGTGGGTCGGTTTTACCCAAACAGACACAGACAAAACCATCTGTCCCGTGTCCCAGTCCGGCTTTGAGACAGACGATATTAAAGCCGGAAACATTCCCCAGGGACATGCAGAGTCCATACGCAGCTTAACGAACAATACTATTCGAACCGATCGGCCATGTTCTGCGCGGCATATTTTTACCAATCCGGACTTCGAACCTTTACGGACCGAGGCGCTTAAATGGGGTTATGCCTCAGCGCTGGTGCTTCCATTGCGGGCCGAGGAGCAGACCCTCGGTGTGCTGACCGTCTGCTCGGTTGAACCCGATGCTTTCGAAACGCAAGAAGTCACCCAACTCACCGAGTTGGCCGACAACCTGGCCTTTGGCATTGTCGGCCACCGAACGCGTGTCGCACGCGAGCAAGCGGAAGTGCAGCAGCAGGCGGCGCAGCAGCGGTTCGTAGATATTGTCGAATTTTTACCCGACGCGACCTTTGTAGTTGATGAGGACAAAAAAATCATCGCCTGGAATCAAGCATGTGAAGCGATGACCGGTGTAAAAAAGGAAGCTTTGATCGGCCAGGGTAATTACGCCTATGCCGAGCCATTCTTCGGTGAACGGCGCCCCATTCTCATTGACCTGCTGGACCTTTCCATGCCGGAGGTGGAAGCGACCTATAAATACATAAAGCGGCAAGGCGACAGGATTTATGGGGAGTTCTTCATCCCTTGTCTTAGAGATGGACAAGGAGCCCATCTTTGGGGAGTGGCATCGCCCTTGTATGACCAACATGGCCGGCGTTGCGGCGCCATTGAGACCATCCAGGACGTAACCGAACAAAAGAGCATGGAGGAAACATTACGCGCAAGCGAACAAAAATACCGGGAGTTGGTGACGCTGGCCAACAGTATCATCCTGCGCTGGTCGCGCGATGGGCGGATCACTTTCCTAAATGAGTTTGGCCAGAGGTTTTTCGGTTACGCGGAAAAGGAAATCCTCGGTAGACACGTGCTTGAGACCATTGTCCCGGAGATTGATAGCTCTGGCCGGGACCTACACCTATTGATGGAGGAGATCTGCGCCGACCCACAAAAGCACGAAACGAATATCAACGAAAACATGCGCCGAAACGGTGAGCGGGTCTGGATCGACTGGAGGAACAAGGCGGTGCTCGATGAGCAGGGGCAGGCAAGAGAGATACTGAGCATTGGCTCCGATATAACAGATCGCAAGCAGGCCGAAGAGAAGATTCGCCGACTCAACGATGACTTGCGACGGAACGCGGAGATATTGGAGCAACGGGTAGCGGAGCGGACCGCAGAATTGGTCATCGCCAAGGATCGAGCCGAATCGGCCGACAGGATTAAATCAGCCTTTTTAGCCACCATGTCCCACGAATTGCGGACGCCGCTAAACTCCATCATCGGATTCACCGGCATCCTGCTCCAAGGGTTGGCCGGGCCCCTGAATGAGGAACAGCGAAAGCAGATGACCATGGTTCAGGGCAGTTCCCGCCATCTTCTGGCACTGATCAATGATGTGCTGGATATTTCCAAGATCGAAGCCGGCCAAATGGAAATCTCCTTTACTTCCTTTGCATTGAGGCTGTCCATTGAGAAAACGGTAAAACTCGTTTCGCCACTGGCTGAAAAAAAGGGGATCACGCTGTTTCTGGATATCGCCGAGGACGTTGCAACCGTGACAACGGATCAGCGTCGTCTGGAACAGATCCTTCTTAATTTACTCAACAATGCCGTCAAATTCACCGAGAAAGGAGATGTCCGAATTTCCTGCCGGTGCGATAATGATTATTATTTTCTCTCAGTCTCAGACACCGGCATTGGTATACAGGAGGAAGAACTCCAGGGCCTTTTCCAACCTTTTCACCAGATCGACACCGGACTTTCGCGCAAGCACGAGGGTACCGGCCTCGGGCTGTCAATCTGCAAGAAGCTCCTGGATATGATGGGAGGAACCATTGGTGTTGAAAGCCATTGGGGCCAGGGCAGCACCTTCACCGTACGCTTTCCGAGATAGACAGGAGGAGGTTTGGCATGAGCGACACGCTGCTAATCATTGAAGACAACGAGCAGAATTTTTATATGATGCGTTTTTTGCTGGAAAAGAACGGTTTTAAGGTTATCGGTGCGGGAGACGGCCGTGAAGGTATTGAAAAAGCTTTGCGCCACAAGCCACGGGCCATATTACTGGACATTCAACTACCCGAAATGGACGGATATGCAGTGGCTGAGGAACTTAAAAAGCATGCTGAGCTGGGAAACGTACCCATTATCGCGGTAACCTCCTATGCCATGGTGGGGGACCGGGAACGAATTCTGGCTGCCGGTGCTACCGGCTACATCGAAAAACCTATTGACCCGGAAACCTTTGTGGCAGAGATTATTCAATATCTGTAGAAAGATCTGGGCGACTCGGAGGAACAGCAATGAACATTCTTATCGTCGACGATCATGAAGAGAATATGTATTTATTGGAAGCCATGCTCAAGGGAAGCGGTCATGAGGTGCGGACGGCCGCAAACGGTGCTGAGGCCCTTGAAAAACTCAAGACCGGTGGCGTCGATTTGATCATCAGCGATATCCTCATGCCGGTCACGGACGGCTATCAGTTGTGCCGGAAAGTCAAAACAGATGAGACACTTCGTCATATCCCCTTCATCATTTACACCGCCACTTACACCAGTCCCCAGGATGAGGCCTTCGCCATGAAAATCGGCGCGGACCGCTTCATTCAAAAACCCTGCGAACCGGACGTTTTTATGAACTCTGTTGAAGAGGTGATGGCAGCAGCCGGGCGGAGCGATCGTGCCCCAACACCAGAGCAGGCTAAAGAAGAGGAGATTCTCAAGCTTTACAGCAAACGATTGGTAAGAAAGCTTGAGCAGAAAATGTTGCAAGCGGAACGTGAAATTCAGGCACGACAGGAAGCTGAGGAAGCCTTGCGAATCAGCAATACTAGGCTTCGCTTGGCACTTGCATCCGCCGATATTGGCCTGTGGGACTGGAATCTCGAAAATAGCGAGGTTTGGTTTTCTCCAGAATGGAAACGCCAGATCGGCTACGATAATCATGAAATACCCAATCGATACGAGGAGTGGGAAAAGCGTCTGCATCCGGAGGATCATCCACGCATCCTGGCTGAGGTCGACGCCTACCTGCAAGGTCGCCGGTCGGGCTATTATGTCGAATTCCGCCTGCGGCATAAGGACGGTACGTACCGATGGATTGCCGCATCCGGCAAACTCATTGAGGAAATGGACAAAAAGTCCAAACGATTTATTGGCTGTCATATGGATATTACCGAGCGCAAAAGGGCCGAGGCCGAACGAGAGCGATTGATGGCGGCCATTGAGCAGGCAGGCGAAGTCGTCTTTATTACCGATGCAGATGGGACCATTGAGTATGTCAACCCGGTGTTTGAGACGGTGACCGGCTATACTTATGAAGAGGCAGTCGGCAAGAACCCGCGCGTGTTGCTAAAAAGCGGCAAACAGGATCAGGCTTTTTATCAGGATTTATGGGGAACGATTACGGCTGGTAATACGTGGAAAGGACGCATGATTAACAAGCGCAAGGACGGAAAACTCTTCACGGAAGATGCCACCATTTCGCCGGTGTGTGATGCCTCAGGACGGTTCGTCAACTATGTTGCTGTTAAACGTGACATCACCGAACACCTCCAACTGGAGGCACAATTGTTCCAAGCACAAAAGATGGAATCGGTGGGGCGGTTGGCAGGAGGGGTTGCCCATGATTACAACAACATGCTCAGCATTATCATCGGCTATTCTGAACTGGCGATAGAAAAGGTGGACCCGAGTGATTCCCTGTATAACAATCTCGAAGAGATTTTAACGGCTGCCAAGCGCTCGGCGAATATTACCCGGCAATTACTGGCTTTTGCCCGCCAGCAGACCGTCGCCCCTAAGGTGCTCGACCTGAACGAAATCGTGGAAAGCATGCTCAAAATGCTCAGGCGGTTGATCGGTGAAGATATCGATCTTGCCTGGCTGCCCGGGGCCAAAATATGGCCGGTAAAGGTCGACCCCACACAGGTGGACCAGATCCTGGCAAATCTTTGCGTCAATGCGCGGGACGCTATCAAAGACGTGGGCAAGGTTACCATTGAGACGAAAAATATCAGCCTAGATGAGGAGTACTGCGCAGATCACGCAGGATTTATCCCCGGCGATTACGTACTGCTTGCAGTTAGCGATGACGGCAGTGGCATGGAGGCCGATATCTTGGACAAAGTTTTTGAACCTTATTTCACCACTAAGGGCCTGGGTCAGGGAACCGGACTGGGACTGGCTACAGTTTATGGTATCATCAAACAGAACAACGGATTTATCAACATCTACAGCGAACTTGGAAAAGGAACGACCAACAAAGTGTATCTGCCCAGGCATATGGGAGGGACGTTAGAATCGTATGAGGAAAGCGTGTTGGAAATTCCCTTAAGCCGCGGCGAGACCCTATTGCTTGTTGAGGATGAGGTTTCTATTCTGAAAATCGGGAAAAGTATACTCGAGAGTCTGGGCTATTCTGTTATCACTGCGACCACACCAAGCGAGGCCATGGGTTTGGCCGAGAGAAACAAAGGCGTGATCAGCCTGTTGATAACAGATGTAGTCCTGCCCGAGATGAATGGCCGCGATTTGGCCGATCAATTGCAGAGACTCTATCCCAACTTTAAAACCCTTTTCATATCCGGCTACACCTCCAACACAATCGCCCACCGAGGCATATTGGAAGAGGGCGTTTGTTTCCTGCTGAAACCTTTTTCCAGGAAAGATCTTGCCATAAAGGTCAGGGAAGCGCTGGGAAATGCCTAAAGATGATAGTGTGTTTTCGGCAAATACGATTCAATGTTCCGAAGGCTCTCTCGGTAAGAGAGTTGAGCAAAGGCCATGG
>JAFGGB010000204.1 GCA_016930775.1 Deltaproteobacteria bacterium | reverse complement strand
TACAAAGAAGCCTTGGAGGTTCTACAGCAAGCCCTTGCTCTCGAGAAGGAAAATGACTGGTTTTATGGTCTTCTCGGCAGGGCTTACCGCGGCATAGGCAAAACAGCCGAAGCCGTCGAGGCTTTCCGGACGGCAACGAGATTAAATCCCGGTGATGTCTATTCACGGATGATGGTTGAGATTCTGACGCAAAAACCTCTTCCGCGTCTACCGAAAAAAGGCGATGATCCTCTTGCGGATTTGGTGAAACAAGCGGTAGATGAGGAGAACCGAATGTTCCGGCAGATAGCGTCTAAGGAAGGGCTGGACTATCAGGTACGCAGAATTGTTATCGATCCTGGACATGGCGGATTCGATTCCGGGGCAGTCGGGCAGGGAGGACTTAAGGAAAAGGATGTAACTCTCGAACTGGCCCGTCTTCTGGCTCACAAGATCGAAGCGGGAGGAAGGACAAAGGCGTTTCTTACGAGGACGGCCGATTATTATGTTTCCCTCGGCGATCGTGCAACTACTGCAAACCAGTATCAGGCCGATCTCTTCGTAAGTATTCACATCAATGCCAATGCCAACAGAGAGGCCCGCGGTTCTGAGACTTTTTATTGTTCCGAAAGCGCCTCCAACAAGGAAGCGGAGCGTGTAGCCGCCTATGAAAACGCCGTCCTCAAGTATGATGAGGCCGTCAAAAAGAAAGAGGGTTATATAGATATCGAGGACATCCTCTTTCGTTTTGAACAGAAACTATACTGGCAGGAGAGCAGTATCTTCGGCAAGCGCTTTCAGGAAAAAATGAAAGAAAAACTTCCCCTGAAGAGCCGAGGAGTCAACTCGGCAAACTTTTTTGTTCTCAGGACGGCGCGGATGCCTGCAATTCTTTTGGAGATCGGCTTCATTTCGAACAACCAGGAGGAGAGGCTGCTTTCGCAGCAATCTTTTCGTGAGGAAGTCGTCGGCGCCATTTCCTGGGGAGTCGCGTGATTATGCGAAGGTTGCTCATTGTTCTTTTGCTCGTGACGCTGTCAACGAACATTTGCTGCATCGATGTGCAGGCAAGTTCGACGGCTGCGATCAACGATCTCCTTTTTCAGGGCGCCGATTATCATTTCCGGGGGAACATCGACAAGGCGCTGGAACTCTTTTCGGCCGTTATCGCCCGTGACCCTGCGAATGAATATGCCCGTAATCAGAGGGGAATCCTTTATATGAAGAAGGAAAGACCCGATGAGGCTTACAGAGAGTTCCTTGAGGTCGTCCGAATCGACAGTCGCAATACCTTCGCGCTCCTCTGGATCGGCATTATCCGCCTTCAAAAAAACGATCTTGATGGGGCCTTCGATTCTTTTCAGAAGATTGCAGCCCTCGATTCACGCAATGCCGACGCCTATTACTTTATAGGTTCCATCTACAACTTTCGCCATAACTCCGCCAAGGCTATTGAGTACCTTAAAAAAGCACGAGATGCCGATTCCGATGAAGCGGATACGCATTATCGCCTTGGACGAGCTTTTCATAATGTCGATATGACGCAGAACGCACTGATGGAATACAAGAGGACGCTCCTTTTGAAACCATCCTATGTGAAGGCAATGAACCAGATAGGTTGGATTTATTACAATCAGGGCAATAAGAACGCGGCAATTTCAGAGTGGCGGCGAGCCTTGGAGAGTAATCCAAAGGATGGAGAAACCCGAAGCAATCTAGCCAAAGCGTATAACGATTTGGCTATTGTGGCGCTGAACAGTAAGAACAACGTGAAAGCTATCGAGTATTGGAAAAAAACGCTGGAAATGGAACCGAACAATAAAGCCGCCCTCTATTATGTGAAAAAATATGGACCCTGAGACGCACTTGGAGTAAACTCATGTTCCAGGATGAATCTGGCGTTATCTATGAACATCAATGGTATGCAAAGGAGGAAGTGATGAGAAAGAGATACTTCATGGCAGCACTCATGGTTGTTTTTTTGATGGTCGTTGCGGCCGGCAATAATCTTTCCGCTCAGATGGGAGGAACCGGACAATATATCGAGCAGGTGGGACAGTCTGGAGCAGTTAACTGGACGGCAGGATACATTGAGGCTATTGGCATCGGGGCGCCTCCAGAAAGGTTTGCAGGCAAACCGCAGGCGCGGCCAATGGCGATACGCGCCGCACAGGTCGACGCCTATCGTAAACTCCTTGAGGTTACAAAAGGCGTTCGCGTTGACGCAGAGACGCTGGTTAAGGATTTTACCGTAGAAAGCGATATAATTCGTACAACTGTTGAAGGTCTCATTAAAGGCGCACAAGTTATCAAGACAGACTATCTGTCGGACGGCACAGTGGAAGTGACCCTGAGAATGTCGCTCACAGGAGGGTTTGCACAGGTTATATATCCCGCAGTCGTAGAACGCGCCCCTGCTCAGCGTCCACTTTCGCTAGCACCGACACAGCCCTCCATGGCGCCCTCCTCGCCGACCTTCCCGGCAGCTCCGACTGCGCAGGCGCCTTCGGCGCCCCAGGCTGTAGGCGTCGTGACGGGTCTTGTCATCGATGCCAGAGGGCTGACGGCTCGTCCGGCAATGGCCCCCAAGGTCCTCGATGAGAACGGTCAGGAAGTTTATGGTTCCATGCAGGTCGACCGTGAATATGCCGTTCAGCAAGGTATGAGCGGCTACGCCCGCGACCTGTCTGCCGCTCAGAGCAATCAGCGAGTCACGAATAACCCGCTGACCGTAAAGGGGCTTAAGGCCGACGGCCCCGGTAAATCGAATATAGTCGTAAGCAACCCCGATGCCGCAAAGCTTCGGTCGGCGTCGGATACCCAGACATTTATGAGACAATGCAGGGTCATGATAGTTCTTGACTGAAGTTTTTTGATAGCCGAAGTCTAGCATAGAGAAAGCCGCAGCAGCGAGTAACAGCTCTGCGGCTTTCATGTTTGTGATATTAAAGGGGTTGAAAGGCAGTGCGGGGATGAGTCGTTCCATCAAAATCATGACGGAAGATCTTGCACGTCGAATAGCGGCCGGCGAAGTTATAGAGCGTCCGGCTTCAATTGTGAAGGAACTCATTGAAAACGCTCTTGACGCAGATGCAACCTCCATAGAAATCGTCATTGACGATGGTGGAAAACGACTTATCCGGGTCACTGACAATGGAAATGGAATTTCACCGGAAGAAACGCCGCTCGCTTTCGAACGGCATGCTACAAGTAAAATTGATGATTTCGACGATCTTTTGAGTCTCGATTCCTTTGGATTTCGCGGAGAGGCTCTGCCGAGCATCGCCGCCGTGGCACGTGTTGAAATGGCGACAAAATCCACAGGCAGTCTTGCGGGGACAAGAATAACCGTGGATGGGGGTATCGTTACAGGTATATCTCAGGCCGGAGTGCCGGAAGGGACGACCGTTACGGTCAGGGATTTATTTTTTACCACGCCGGTGAGAAAAAAATTTTTACGGCGAAACGCCACCGAACTTTCTCATTGCCTCGACAGAATAACGAAAATGGCTGTTTCCAATCCGTTCGTACGGATAACGGTTGTCGCCGATGGCAGAAGGGTTCTCTTCCTGCCGCCTGCAAAAAGCTCTGTCGAACGGATAGCAAGCATCATCGGCGGGACCTCTGGCAGAGACCTGCTGGCAGTTGACGCTGTCAGGGATAGAATGCACCTTCACGGCGTCGTTTCGCACACCCATATTACAAAGACAACTGCAAAAAGCATCCTTTCCTTCGTCAACCGCCGGAGCATCCGTGATGCAACAATGCGGCAGGCCGTTCTCACTGCGTATCGAGGTCTCATTGACGCCAAACGGTATCCGGCAGCGGTGATCCTTCTAGAAATCCCTCCTGACGAGGTCGATGTAAATGTTCATCCAGCTAAAGAGGAAGTCCGTTTCAAACAACCGAAGGAAATATTCAATTTCATTCTTGAATCCCTCAGGGAAACCATTGGGGGCGGAATAGGAATATCAGAATGCCTGCCGAAGGTTTCGGCGCCACAGGGTCAGCGAATTGAAGAAGCCGTGAGGCGCTATGTTTTATCCTCTCCTGAAAGAGGTTTTGCTCCACAGGCGCCACAGATCTTGCCACAGGGGACTGAAGAAAAGATTGCAGATCTCTTCGGTGCAAGCACTGTAAAAAGGACCGACCCCCTCTTCTCCGCTTTAAAATATTTTGGACAGATTGCTCAAACATATTTGGTTTTTACGGATGGAGACAATCTTATAATCGTCGATCAGCATGCAGCGCACGAGAGAATCGTCTACGAACGTCTTGCATCACGAAGCAGGGGGATGGCAGAAGGCATTCAACACCTCGTCGTACCCGAAATTTTGGATCTTACGCCGCAGATCTTCGTCATTTTTGAAGAGTTTCAGGAACTGTTTCACGAAGCCGGCGTCATTATTGAACCCTATGGGTCTCATAGCGTGGTCGTAAAGGCAGTTCCACCGGAGGTTCCGACAGCTGAAATAGGGCAATTCATCGGAGACATGCTTGAAGAAGCGGCCGAATTGGGCCGCGCCTTTTCCGGGCAGTCCTTCAGAGAGTCTCTCTGGCGAATAATTGCCTGCAAATCGGCAATAAAGGCCGGCCATATTCTCGATGGCGCCGAGGCAGAACGCCTGTGCCAGGATCTCGATGCAGCGGACAATGCATCGACATGCCCTCACGGCAGACCGGTCTTTGTGCGATTTGGCTTGGGAGAACTGGAGCGTTTGTTCCGACGGAAATAGGGCGCCTAATGGTTGAATGTCCAGGAAAAATTGCCGTCATAGTCGGTCCCACGGCTGTCGGGAAGACATCTCTTGCGATGACTGTAGCGTCGGCCTTTGATTGCGAGATTGTCAGCGCAGACTCAATGCAGGTCTATCGATACATGGATATCGGTACGGCGAAACCGACCGTAGAAGAGAGAATCACAATACCGCATCATCTGATCGATGTGGTAGATCCTGACGAGGAATTCAATGCATCATCATATGTGGCCAAAGCCCGCGATTCTATATCCATTATAGCGGGACGAAACAAGCGAGCCCTGGTTGTTGGAGGAACGGGCCTTTACATACGGGTGCTCTTGGGGGGAATCCTTGAAGGTCCATCGGCCGACAAGTTGTTGAGAAAGCGGCTTATGGATGAGATGGCTCAAGCAGGATCTGCGGGACTTCACGCAAGGCTCAGCGTCATTGATCCTGCAACGGCCGAACGCTTGCACAGGAACGATGCCGTCCGGATCATCCGGGCTTTGGAAGTGAAGCTTCTAACAGGTGAATCCATAGCAGAACAACAGGGGCGGCATCGATTTGACGACGAACCCTACAAGGCGCTGATACTAGGTCTTGCTCTGGAGCGGCAACAGCTCTACGGACTGATCGATAGCCGAACCGAAGATATGTTTCAGCGGGGTCTCGTCGACGAGGTGAATGGTCTCCTTGTCCGGGGCTACCACGGTTCACTGAAGCCCATGCAATCGCTCTGCTATCGTCCTGTTGTCGACTATCTGGAAAAGAGGCTTCTCCTTTCCGAAGCCAAGGATATTGTCAAGAACAATACGAGGCACTATGCACGCCGACAAATCACATGGTTCAAGAGGGATAAATCGATAGAGTGGCACGCCCCTGATGACACAGAGACAATCCATAGGAAAATTGGCTCGTTCTTCGATGAACAGACAAAATCCTGACGTCATATTTCGAATGTTCTTGACTTCGACAGGGTATAACGTTAAGACTTTCATAGTAATGTAAGGCTTGCTAAGATACCAATCATAAAAGATGATTTACCGAAACCGCGACGGGAAAGGAGGAACAGAAATAATGAAAGGTAGACGATTATCAGTCGTGCTGACGATTATTCTGGCCGTTGCTCTTAGTGTTTCATGTGCACAAAAGGAGCGGAAAGCACTGAGCCAACTCGATACGCCCGAGCACCATACCTTCACAGGCATTAAGCTCATGAACCAGGAAAAATATGTTGATGCTGACCGTGAATTCGATCTGGCCATTCAGTTAAGTGCAAAATATTCGAAAGCCTATGCGGGCAAGGGTCTTGTGAAAGCTTATCAAGGAGATTTCGAAAACGCCTTCGATTCGATGAAAAAAGCTTCCAAATACGCCGAGACGAAAGACGAAGAAGTTTTCGCCCACATAGGGATGGGCCGTCTCTATACAATGCAAAAGGAAAAAGACAACTGGCTCGACAAGGCGGAAAAAGAGTTCAAGAAGGCCATCAAGATCAACAAGGATTCAGCACCTGCATACCATTTCCTCGGCGTGGCATATAAGAACGGGCTTCAATTCGAAGATGCCGGCTTGAGCTTCGCCAAGGTTCTCGATCTGAACAAGGAGTACATGGAGGAGGCCAACGCCGAATGGAAGGTTGTTCAGAAAATTCAGAGGGCCATGCCCGGGTCTACGACGGGCAAGAAGATCGGACTGGTTGATAGAATCACTAGGGCAGACATAGCGGCTCTATTTATGGAAGAACTGAAAATAGACGAGTTGTACAACAAAAAGGGCATCCCAACATTTGATACCGCTTTTAAGGATCCCGAAAAGTACAAACTACTGACGTCGAAACCTGCCTTTACTGCAAACGACATAGAAAACCATACATTGAAAGCGGATATAGAAGGGGTATTGAAGGTCGGAGTGAGAGGTCTTGAGGTCTTTCCCGACGGTTCCTACCATCCTGATGATCTTATAACCCGGGCCGGCTATGCGCTCATGATCGAGGATATCCTCATCAAGGTATCGGGAGACGAGGCGCTTGCAACTAAATTCATCGGCGCCACATCGCCTTTCCCGGATCTGAGAAGCGATCTGCCCTATTTCAATTCGGCAATGGTAGTTACAACACGCGGAATAATGGAAGCCTTTGATCTGTCGAGCGGGGCATTCATGCCCCTTGGAACGGTATCGGGCGCCGACGCACTTTTAATCATTAGAAAACTGAAAGAGGAACTTAGATACTTATAGAAGTATCAACAGGGGCACTGTAAGAAAAAACAAAGGCGTAAGTATATGAACTTACGCCTTTTCATTGTACAATATCATGAAGAAGCGTGGTGGTTCGAAATGGAAGAGCAGATACTTGACAAATCCTATGATCCAAGGAAAGTAGAAGAAAAATGGTACCAATTCTGGCAGAAGAACGGTCACTTCAGAGCAGCCGACAGTAGCGACAGGCCGCCATTCGCGATCGTCATCCCTCCGCCGAATGTAACGGGCATGCTTCACATGGGGCATGCTCTGAACAATACGCTCCAGGATATAATTATCCGCTACAAGAGAATGCTGGGATTCAACGTCCTCTGGATGCCGGGAACGGATCATGCGGGCATTGCCACTCAAAATGTCGTAGAAAAGGAAATCGCGAAAGAGGGAATCACGCGCCACGATATTGGCAGGGAATCCTTTATCGAGAGGGTGTGGCAGTGGAAAAAACAGTACGGCGGCATCATTCTTAATCAGCTCCAGAAGCTTGGTTGTTCCTGCGATTGGGAACGGGAACGTTTTACCATGGACGAGGGGCTTTCGCGAGCAGTCCGGGAGGTTTTTGTAAGACTTTACAAAGAGGGTCACATATTTCGTGGAGATTACATAGTAAACTGGTGTCCCCGCTGTCTTACTGCCATTTCTGATCTTGAGGTGGAGTACGAAGAAGAACAGGGCGGCCTTTGGCACATACGATATCCCTTTGCCGACGGATCAGAGGGGTGCGTCGTCGTCGCGACTACTCGCCCGGAGACGATGCTGGGCGACACGGCGGTTGCCGTAAACCCCGCCGATGAGCGTTACAAAGGAATGGTGGGTGCGAGAGTAATTCTGCCGCTAATTAATAGGGAGATTCCGATCATAGCGGATAATTACGTTACGGTTGAATTTGGCACGGGCGCAGTGAAGATTACGCCGGCCTGCGATCCTAATGACTTTGCCATGGCTCAGCGTCACGATATCGGCATCGTCTCGATCATGGACGGCAAGGCGATGATAAATGAAAACGGCGGACCCTATAACGGGCAGGATCGCTATGAATGCAGGAACAACGTAATCGAAGATCTGAAGAAGGGCGGCTACCTTCTGAAGGAAGAGCCATACAAACACAACGTAGGACGCTGCTACCGCTGCAAGACAGTCATCGAGCCGACCGTTTCGAAACAGTGGTTTGTAAGAGTTCAGCCCTTGGCGAAGCGAGCCATAGCCGCCGTGGTCAAAGGCGAAACGAGGATTATCCCCTCCGTATGGGAAGGCACATATTTCGAATGGATGGACAATATCCGCGATTGGTGCATCTCCCGGCAAATATGGTGGGGTCACCGCATTCCCGTGTGGTATTGCGACGAATGCGGCGAGATGATCGTCTCGACCGAAGCGCCTGAACGATGTCACCACTGTAAAAGTTCATCTCTACGGCAGGAAGAAGACGTTCTTGATACCTGGTTCAGTTCCGCCCTATGGCCCTTCTCGACGCTGGGCTGGCCCGAGGAAACACCGGCTTTGAAGACTTTTTATCCCACGTCGCTTTTGATTACAGGATTCGATATACTG
This sequence comes from Deltaproteobacteria bacterium, assembly GCA_016930775.1. GTDB lineage: Bacteria > Desulfobacterota > Syntrophia > Syntrophales > UBA2210 > JAFGGB01. Next base: position 11,760 of record JAFGGB010000204.1, on the reverse strand, counting down.
TTTTTCTGGGTGGCCAGAATGATGATGATGGGTCTGTATGTAATGAAGGACGTACCCTTCCGCGACGTTTATCTCCATGCTCTTGTGCGGGACGAACAGGGCGATAAAATGAGTAAATCCAAAGGCAATATCATCGACCCGCTGTTGATGGTCGAACGATACGGAGCAGATGCTCTTCGCTTTACTCTTGCCGCCTTCTCGGCGCAGGGTCGCGACGTCAAAATGTCAGAGGGAAGGATCGAAGGCTACCGGAATTTCGTGAACAAGCTCTGGAATGCGGCGCGCTTTTCTTTGATGAATTGTAATGATGTCCTGGAAGATCGATCTGGGATTGGTGAGGGCGGCTATTCTCTGGCCGATCGCTGGATTATGGACGAATTGAATAAAACTGTAGGTGCCGTCACAACAGCTTTGGACGAATATCGTTTTAATGAAGCGGCCGCAGCGTTGTATCAGTTCACCTGGCACGAATTCTGTGACTGGTATTTGGAAATGATCAAGCCTGTGCTATACGGCGGGTCAGAATCCAGGGGGAGGAAAGCTGCCCAGAAGACTCTTTGCAAAGTGCTGGATGCAGTCTTACGGCTTCTCCATCCCTTCATGCCTTTTGTGACGGAAGAAATATGGCAGAAGCTCAAAGGCAGGGAGAAGCCGATAATAGTGAGCGATTTTCCACGATGCCAAGAAGAGCTTACGGACTCGGATGCCTCAGAGGAAGTTGCTTTCCTTAAAGAGATCATAACTTGCATTAGAAATATCAGGGGCGTGATGGGCATAAACCCCTCCAAGAAGCTGCCTGTGACTCTCCAGGTGAACGACGTGAAGCTTCGGCGTCTCATCGATGATGAAAATGGCTACATCATTGATCTGGCAAATCTCGGAGAACTTTCCATATCGGAGGGTGTCGTTGAGTCGAAGAACAGCGCAACCAGCGTTGTCGGTTCGATCAAAATATACGTCCATCTTGAAGGGTTGATAGATGTGGCTGCAGAGCGGGCTCGCCTGGAGAAGACTCAGCAAAAAATCGAGAAGGATCTTGAGGCCGCTTCGAAAAAACTGAGAAATTCGGCTTTTTTAGGCAAAGCATCACCGGATGTTATTGAAAAGGAAAGAGATAAGCATAATTCTCTAATGAAACAAATGAGCATTATTTGTGAATCGCTTCTGAAACTGAAGGAATTGGAAGGCTAACAATGAATGGCATTAAATTGAAACTGCAAGCCTTAATTGAGGAGGCCCTTGCGGAAGATATTGGCGCCGGAGACCTTACAACTGACAGCGTTATTAACGGCGACGAGCGCGGCAGCGCTGTGGCGGTGGCGAAACAAGATCTTGTTGTGGCTGGACTTCATGTGTTTCGTCACGTATTTCTTACAATAGATCCCGATCTGGTCGTCGAGATTCTGGCCGACGAGGGCGCGATTGCAGCCCGGGGCTGCTTGCTTGCAAGAGTATCGGGATGCTTGAAGAGCATTCTAACGGCTGAGCGAGTAGCTTTGAATTTTTTACAAAGACTCTGCGGCATTGCCACGATTACCAGACAATTTGTGAAGGCAGTTGGCGATAGCCCCGCAATAATCGTCGATACACGAAAAACGACCCCAGGATTGCGAATGATAGAAAAGTATGCAGTTCGCATAGGTGGAGGTCGCAACCACCGATTGGGTCTTGATGGAGGAATACTAATTAAGGACAACCATATAAAAGCAGCCGGCGGTATAACTGAAGCGGTCAGAAAAGCGAAACAACGTAGTCCGTTCACCCTGAAGATTGAAGTAGAGGTCACATCCCTTCGAGAGCTTAGGGAGGCTCTCTCCGCAGGCGCCGATATCATCATGCTCGACAATATGGATATTCCCGCGATGTCGGAGGCGGTGGCCATCGCAGGAGGACGGGCAATCATCGAGGCGTCGGGAAATGTGACAATCGAAAGAATTCCCGAAATAGCCCGTACCGGTGTCGATGTTATATCGGTAGGTGCATTGACTCACTCGGCTGGTGCGTCGGACATATCACTCATTGTCAAGGAGGAAGGTGTGGAGCGGGTCGGGGATGACTGACTCTAAATGGTCGAGCATTTCCTCAAGGAAGGTTCATTACATTGAAGAACTGGATTCAACGAACATTCATGCCCATAAACTTGCAGAGTCGGGCGCCGAAGAAGGCGAGACAGTTGTCGCCGATCGTCAATTGAAAGGTCGGGGACGGCTCAGCCGCACGTGGCAATCTCCGGCGGGGAAGAATGTCTATCTTTCAATCATAATCAAACCTTCGCTACTCCTTCCGGAAAGAGCTTCTCAGATCACTATTGCAGCCGGCGTCGCAGTTGCGCAGGTTATTTCAATATACTGTCGCGGCAATGCAATGTTGAAATGGCCGAACGATGTCCTCGTTAACAATAAGAAAATATGCGGAATTCTGACGGAGCTGAAAACGAAGGGGCGTGAAATTGATTATATAGTAGTAGGAATAGGAATTAATGTGAACATTGCAAAGGACGAATTTCCGGAAGAGTTCCGTGAAAGAGCCACGTCAATTTTTGAAGAGACTGCCCGCCTGTCGTCGAGAATCGATGTGGCCAGGGATATTTGTCGAAGCTTTGATGTGTGGCGCCATCGACTGCTTCACGCTGGGGGATTCGAGTCCGTTCGGGAGGAATGGCTCAGAATTTCGGCAATGAAAGGAAAGACCGTCAAGATCGACGACAGGGGGACGCTTCATGTTGGAACAATGGAAAATCTCGGTGATTGCGGCGAACTGATTCTTAGGGATAATGAAGGGCGTCTAATTCCAATATTGGCCGGCGATGCGACGGTCTTGAAGGAGGAACAATGCTCTTAGTCATCGATGTAGGAAATACAAATACGGTCATAGGACTGTACGAGGAAGATCGATTGCGTCATCATTGGCGACTTGGCACTGATGCCGGTAAAACAGTAGATGAATACGGAATGCTTATGTTCGTCTTGTTCCAAATGAGAGGATTGAAACTCGATATAGTAAAAGATGTGGTCATTTCCTGCGTTGTTCCGCCGATGCTCAATCTTCTGGAGCCGCTCTGTGAAAATTGCTTTCAGAAAGCCCCTCTGATTATAGGGCCCGGAATAAAGACCGGCATGCCCATATATTACGACAATCCGAGGGAAGTCGGCGCGGACCGGATCGTCAACGCCGTGGCGGGATATGAGAAGTACAGGCGCTCGCTCATCATCGTGGATTTTGGCACTGCCACCACGTTCGATTACGTGAACGATCGTGGCGACTATCATGGAGGATCGATTGCGCCGGGAATTGCCATATCGACGGAGGCTCTTTTCAAGAGAGCCTCCAAGCTTCCCCGGATAGAGTTCAGCAAACCGAAATCGGTTATTGGAAAGGACACTATCAGCAGCATGCAAGCGGGCATCATGTTCGGTTATGCAGGTCTGGTCGACGGAATCGTGACGCGTATGATATGTGAAGCAAGGACGGAACCGTATGTTGTCGCCACAGGAGGCCTCGCAAAAGTAATCGCACCGGAATCGCGGACAATTAATGAGGTGGATGAAATGTTGACCCTTGAAGGACTTAGGATTATCTATTCCCGGAATCGCTGATCGAGGGTTTCTTTGATCCATCGGTTGAGCGAGCGGAGCGCTCTTTCGGCCTGTCGGCGCCCTCGTTCCTTGCGAGGGTATCGATGATCCAGGGGAGGGAAGAGACCGAAATTGATGTTCATCGGCTGATAGTGATTCTTGTCCGTTGCGGATATGTGATTCACAAGTGCGCCAAGAGCCGTTTCCCTGGGCGGTAAAGCCGAGTCGCCAACAGCCGCACAGAGTCCCGCCAGGAGTCCCGAGGCTGCCGATTCAATATATCCTTCCACCCCCGTGATCTGACCTGCGAAATAAAGCCCTGGCCGGCATTGCAATTCCAGCGTGGGTCTGAGCAGAGCAGGAGAGTTGATGAAGGTATTTCTGTGGATGCTTCCATATCGAACGAACTCGGCGTTTTCCAGACCGGGAATCATTCGGAAAACCCTACGTTGCTCCGACCACGTAAGCTTCGTCTGAAAACCCACCAGATTGAACATAGTTCCTTCGAGATTTTCTCGGCGGAGTTGAACTACGGCGTACGGACGCCTTCCCGTCCGGGGGTCCCTGAGACCAACTGGTTTCATGGGGCCAAAACGCAGCGTGTCAGTGCCTCGTTGCGCCAGGATCTCAACAGGAAGGCACCCCTCGAAGTATTTACGCTCCTCGAAGTTTTTGAGAGCCACTTCCTCGGCTGAGAGCAGAGCGTTGTGGAATCTCAGATATTCCTCTTCAGTCATCGGACAGTTGAGATAATCGGGAGATCCCTCGTCGTAACGGGAGGCGGCAAAGATCCTGCCGAAATCTATGGAATCTACATCCACTATGGGAGCTATGGCGTCGTAAAAGAAAAAGCCCTTACGACCGGTGAGTTCGGCTATGGCATTGGCAAGAACGTCCGACGTCAGCGGTCCCGTGGCGATGACGACGGCGCCTTCCGGCGGAATATTCGTGCATTCATCGCGGATAATTGACACATTTTGAAGAGCAGAGATACGGCTCTCGATGTGCCGGGAAAAAGCCTGCCTGTCCACAGCCAATGCCTTGCCCGCGGGAACGGACGTTGCGTCGGCAGCTTCGATAATCAGGGAACCCAGGCGGCGCATTTCTTCTTTGAGGAGACCGGGTGCGCTGTCTGCGATACCGGAACCCAGGGAATTGCTGCAGACAAGTTCAGCGAGGAGGGGCGATGAATGGGCCGGCGAGAATCGCCGGGGTTTCATCTCTATGATCACGACGGTCCTGCCGTGTTGAGCGAGCTGCCAGGCGGCTTCACAACCCGCGAGACCGCCTCCGACGACAGTGACTATGTCGCCAGAAATTGCTTTCACGTTGGCGAAAGGCTGTGAAGAAATGATCCGGCTAGGCATGGATGTCTTCGATGACCGCCTGATATGTACAGCCTTCGGCTGGACAAACCTTGAAAGGTTCTTTCCCACGTTTTCGTTTTTCAACGATATAGGGAGAACCGCAGAGCGGACAGGTCTCGGGAATGGGTCGATCCCAAAGTGCAAAGGTGCAGGCCGGATATTTTGAGCAGCCAAAGAAGGTCTTTCCCTTCTTCGTGCGGCGTTCCATAATGACTCCGTCGCAGCCGTCGCTTGGACAGGGAACACCTGTCTCAACGGGCTTCATCTGCAGAGACTTGCGGTTGGTGCATTCCGGATACCCCGAGCAGCCAAGGAAGCGACCGAACCTGCTTTCCTTGATGACCATCGGACGGCCGCAGGTATCGCAGATCGTCTCGGTGACGGCAGGCTCAGCTTTGACAATTTCGCCTTCGCCGGTTTGAATGAGATTCATTGTGTTTTTGCAAACAGGATAATTGGAACAGGCGAGAAACTTGCCGTTCTTGCCCCATTTAATGACCATGGGATTTCCGCACTTCTCGCAGGTGAATTCCGTGGGAGTTACTTCTCTTTTTATATTGCGCATTTCACGTTTAGCCTTTGTGAGTTCCGATTCAAAGGGCGCGTAAAAGGCTTTAAGGGCTTCGAGACGGCTCATGGAACCTTCCTCTATTTTATCGAGTTTGTCCTCCATGGAGGCCGTAAAAGTAATGTCGAGAATATTGGGAAAATTGTCCACCAGAAGCTCGTTAACTGTCGTTCCAAGCTCCGTGGGATGAAATCGACCCTGTTTCAGAGAAACGTAGTCCCTGTCCTGAATTGTGCTCAAAATCGCAGCATAGGTACTCGGACGGCCTATCCCTTTTTCCTCCAGTTCTTTCACGAGAGTCGCCTCGGAGAATCGGGGTGGGGGTTGAGTAAAATTCTGTTGTGATTTTAAAGGTTCGATAAGCCTGAGGCGTTCCCCCTCCTTCAACACTGGAAGAATCCGTCCCATCTCATCATCGCCGTTTCCTTCAGTGCTTTCGGTATACACGGCTGTAAAACCATGAAATTTCATGATAGAGCCTGTAACTCGAAAACGGCACCGGCCAGCTTCAATCTCCACGACAGTCTGGTCAAAAAGGGCAGGCTTCATCTGGCATGCAATAAAGCGATTCCATATTAACTGATAAAGACGGAATTGGTCCTTGCTGAGAAAATTCTCAACAGTTTTAGGGTTATAGTTGAGCGAAGCAGGGCGAATGGATTCATGGGCCTCTTGCGCTCCCGCACTGGCTTTGAATACCCGCGGTCGGGAAGGAAGATAGTCGATGCCATAGGCGGACTGAATATACTGCCTGACATTCTGGAGAGCCTCATCGGCTATTCTCACGGAATCAGTTCTCATGTAGGTGATCAAACCGACTGAACCTTCAGGTCCCAGTTCGACTCCTTCGTAAAGCTGTTGGGCGACGCGCATGGTTTTCTTCGCCGGAAAATGCAGTTTCCGCGAGGCTTCCTGCTGAAGTTTGCTTGTGGTGAAAGGCGGCGGCGCTTCTTGCTTCGTTTCTCGTTTTTTTACTGAGGATACCAGGAAATTAGCTGCCATAAGTTCTTCAACTATCCTGGAAGCTTCTTCTCCTGATGCAATTTTGACTTTAGTCCCATCGACGTGAGTCAGTCGAGCTTCAAAGGGGGGAGGCGTGATTCCCTCCAGGAGAGCGGTGATCGTCCAGTATTCCTCGGGGATAAAGGCGCTTATTTCTTTTTCCCGATCGCAGATAATTCGGACCGCAACCGATTGGACTCTCCCGGCGCTCAGTCCACGCTTTACCTTTTCCCAGAGAAGCGGACTTATTTGGTATCCCACGAGGCGGTCAAGGATGCGGCGGGTTTGTTGCGCATCGTATTTATTACGGTTCAGTTCACCCGGGTTCTTTAATGCCTCAAGGACAGTAGCTTTTGTGAGATCATTGAATAGAATCCGGTACAATTTCGTTTTTTTTGTGGCAATCTCTTCGGCGACGTGCCAGGAAATTGCCTCGCCCTCGCGATCGGGATCGGGCGCCAGATAGATAGTATCGACGTTTTTGGCCGCATCTTTCAGTTCCTTGAGAACTTTCCGTTTCGCCGGTATCGATGTATATGTAGGTTCGAAATCATTGGCAATATCAATGCCGAGCTTCGTTTTTGGCAGATCCTTGACGTGTCCTACCGATGCTTTAACATCGAAATCCTTTCCAAGATATTTTTTGATGGTCTTTATCTTTGCAGGCGACTCCACTATGATCAACGATCCAGCCATAGATACTCCCATAGGTAATGTCAGTGCCGGCCCTTGCGTGTTAGCAACGATGGTCGGGTTTTAAATGTTTGCAGTTATTCTTTCCGGACAAATCTCTTGCCCGGAAGTTGTTGAACCTGCCCCTTCAATTCAAGCGACAGAAGAGCCGAAAGACAGTGGCTGGCTTCAAATCCCGTTAACACTACGAGTTCGTCTACATCAACGGGATCACTGCCGATATGTCGGATCAATTCTCTCTCCCCGTCGTTCAAGGGAATTGGCAACGGAGTAACGGCATTTTCAAAATGCGTCGAGTCGCTACTGTCCGCGGTTCCTTCAAACTGTACTTCCAATGTTTCAATGATGTCGTCCGCCGATGTTACAAGTTGGGCGCCTTCTCGAATCAGCTTATTGGTTCCTCGTGAGCCTGGTGCATCGATACCGCCGGGCACTGCGAAGACTTCCCGACCCTGCTCAAGCGCCATGCGGGCCGTTATAAGCGAACCGCTCTTTTCCGTGGCTTCGACAACGATTACGCCGAGGGCCATACCACTTATTATACGATTTCTCAATGGAAAATTCTGCGCCTTAGGCGGCGTTCCAGGCAGAAACTCAGACACAACGGCGCCGTGGCCCGAAATTTCAAGGCTGAGAGCCTTGTTTTCCGGAGGATATATAACGTCAATACCGGAACCAAGCACAGCGACGGTCATCCCTCCAGCTGCCAGCGAACCGCGGTGAGCAGACGTATCGATGCCTCTCGCCATGCCGCTGACTATAACGATTCCATAACGGGCAAGATCACGGCAGAGGCGCTCGGTTATAAAGGATCCGTATCGACTAGCAGAACGGGAACCAACGACTGCGACAGCGCGATTGTGGTTGAAGAGTCTGCCCTTTGTGAACAAAACGGGAGGAAATCCGTAAATATGACGAAGCATCGGCGGATAAGAGTCATCCAGCCAGCAGACAAGTTCGACACCGTCCTCTCTCATTTGATCAGCTTGCCGATCCATCTGCGACCAATCTTTAAAGTTTCGGATTCGCTGTGCTACTGAGGCGCTGATAATCAAGGCGTCATGGATTTCGCCGAGGGATGCCTCGAAAACGGCACGGGGAGATCCAAAATGACAGACAAGTTTCCGCAGATACTGCGGGCCAATCCCGGCAATGCTTAAAAGAGCGAGCCAGTAACGGCTTTCCATGCCTTTCATGATGCTCGTGTCCCTCAGTCGAATTCGAAAGGGTGGGATCTCTTGTGTCGTTGTGGTAAGGTTATTGACATGACATTATCAGTAAGGAACTGTCAAGATTTAAAATGTACCGGCTTGACATACAGTGCTATCTGTACTAGCCTTTTTCGCCGAATTTTCGCCATACTGTGAGGCGAAAGATCCACATGGACGAGGGAATTGGATATGGTCGAGTTGTGGAAGACCCGATTGGGTCGAGGAGCATTATGTCTCCTTCTTTTGACCTTTATCGTTGATGCAAGAATCTTGCCTGCCTTTGCGGTCGATGAGCCAATCCTGACAGTTGCTCCCCAGCGTATTGATTTCGGAATTCTTCGGAACGCTGAAGACGTGCGGATACTTCATATTCAGAACACATCAGAAGTTCCTCTTAATTGGACAGCGAAGCCAGAGGAAAAATGGCTTCGCATCAATAAACGGGCCGGCACCCTGAACAGGGCGGAAACGACTATCATTCTTTCCATATCAGCCGATTCTCTGAGTGCCGGAGTTCATCGCACAAACCTGGTGATTACATCGACGGTAGGACGAAAATCCATTGCCGTCTCAGTTCAGATTCAGCCTCGAGTAGATGAGGGGGGAGCACGAAGTGTCGAATATCTGGAGATAACGGCGAGATCAACAGTTCTTGCCGTAAAGGCAAAGATGTTATTCACTGCCGGTATTAGATATTCCGACGGCGCCCTGGAGGACGTAACAGACAAGGTTAGATGGACGTCGCGTGATCGTAGAATTGCTCAATTTGCCGAGAATGGAGAACTTGTCGGCATATCAGCAGGAACTACAACGGTGACAGCGCACCTCGGAAGCCTGGTGAGCAACGATCAATCCGTTACGGTAAAAGCTCACAGCGCTTTCTTATTGCAGGCATATCCCGATATTTTCATGATGGGAAATGTCGAAAGGGGAGCGTCGAAGGAAGATACTCTTAAAATTCGCGATATTGGATCGGATGCTCTGGAATGGACGGTAACCGCCGACGTTCCATGGATAACACTGAAAGGGATTGCAAAGGAGGCAGATAAGACGAAAGAACAGAGGTCTTTCATGAACAGGTTGTTCTCTATAGGCGGCATACATGAGAACCCGTCTATTCCCGAAGATCAATCCAATGGAAGCTTAGAAATCATCAAAGGTTCGGGAAGGGCCGATATCGTTGTTACTGTCGATACCGCAGGGCTTCAGGACGGAGACTATCGGGGAGCGATAACAATCCATTCAAACGGCGGAGATGAACGTGTTCCCGTTACTGTAAAAATTGTATCACTTCAGTCAATCCATATATCGCCCGTCGATGTTGTAATCGGGAAGGGAAAGAAAAGGCCCTTCAGAGCTTATGGAATATGGTCCGATGGTACGAGAACGAACATCACCGATCATCCCGGAAGCCAGTGGATTGTTTCCGATCGAAGAATCGGTGAATTTCCAAGAAACAGGCCAATCTTTGCAGCCCGTGAAATTGGTTCCGTTGAAGTCTTCCTGCTGAACGGTTCCGTGATCAGCAACATGGCAATAGTCAACGTTCAAGACAGTATTTCTTATCCCGTTTTGCTCCTTTCTCCGCGGGAAATCAATCTTGGAAAAATCGGTCCCGGGGAAAGCAGCGAAGGATCCGTAATGATAAAAAATATCGGTTCGGGTTCGCTGGCTTGGTCGTTAGTCAAGCCCTCTGGATGGGATTCCGGTGATGATTCAATGCTTGCGGATACGATGAGAAGCGGCGCACAAACTCTGCAAGTCAATCTCCAATCCCTTGTTCAACAGGAATCGGATTGGGATCCCGACGAACAGCACTCGCCGGTGAAACTGACCTTCAGGGCAGGCGCCGACAGTGTATCGTATCGGCGTGACTTTCCGAAGGGAGACCATCGTATCAGGCTGGACGTAGATTCCGACGACGGCAGGCGCACCTGCTTTGTATCATTTGCCCTGACTGAGGAATCTTCAAGACCGTTGATTTCCGTATGGCCTAGCGGACTGGATGCCGGGACCGTAGAGGCGAACAGGCAGGTTCTTCAGAAGATAGCCGTAAAAAATGCGGGAAAGAGCGAACTAACTTGGAAGGCCTTCGTCCAAGGTCAACGAAAATCTTTCAAAGGCGTTCCTATTCGAAAGGGCAGGTATCTCTCATTTAGAAATGATGCCATTCCCGATGGAGAGGAATACACGGTTCCGGACAAATTGAAGGATGTGTTTTTCCTGGAAGGTCGCTGGCGCAGCCGCGAAGGTTGCCCTGAATCGCTCAATGAGGAAGGGAGAATGAACCTTAGCTTCCAAGGGCGTAGTATAACTGTTTTTCTCAGGAAGGGACCCATGGCGGGAATCGCAACCATTACAATCGACGGTACATTGCTGGAAACTATCGATTTATTGGCTGGCGAAGTGGAATCCTTGCCTGTAGCGCTTTTCGATGAAATGGAAGATGGTCGTCATGAACTCCTGCTGACAGCAGATAACGGCGCCGTTCTGATAGAAGGCGTCCACATAATAAGCAGTCTTGTCAGCGCCACAGCAAAGGACTGGATTAAACTCTATCCCGAAGGCGGAACAACAAAGAACGAAACGGATTATATTACCGTAACGATAAACACGAAGAATCTTAAACCTGACATCTTTGCCGAGAACATTATCATTAGCTCCGACGGCGGCGATAAAATAATTCCGCTATCTCTTGAGATTATCAAAACCGCCTTGGAATTCATACCAGTCTACCGCTATCGCAAGGGCGATCAAATGCTGCTTGTGCCTTTGCCTGATTTGGATACATACAGGCAGACGGACGATATGAAATATGAGGGAATAGCCTTCCAATTGTACGGGCGCAACGCTGCCGGAACGACGCCTCTTTATCAATGGCGAAATCAATCTTTGAACGATGTCTTCTATTCGGTCGATCGCTCAGCCGGTGAAAAACTTCTTGGCTACGTCTTTTCCGGCACGGTAGGAAACATCGCTACCGTCAAGCTGAGAAGCGCAACGCCCCTCTATCAGTTGCGTCACAGCGTTACCGGAATACATTTCTACTCAATAGATGCCAAGGGTGAGGGAATGACAGCACGGGATTACCGTTACGACGGCATCGTTGGTTATGTTCGTTGATTGTACTGAGCGATTGTCTTCAATGAAGCCATCTTTGCGAAGCGCGGGTTGCCTTCAATATGAATGATTTCAACTTGACAAATTCCGGCATTGACGATAGAAATACGAACTTTCTGCAAGGACGGCAGCGTAAGCGCCTGTAGCTCAGCTGGATAGAGCAACGGACTTCTAATCCGTGGGTCGAGAGTTCGAATCCCTCCAGGCGTACCAAATAGAACGGT
>JAFGGB010000203.1 GCA_016930775.1 Deltaproteobacteria bacterium | reverse complement strand
TCCGGCAACCAGCGTCGACCAGAGACTCATGAGCCGCACGAGTTCGACATCAGTGAGAGACGTTCCTGCATCGATCTTTGAGGCAATCTCCCGGAGGATAGCGAGGCCAACATCAGCAGACTGTGAATCTGCTGTAATGGCGGAGGCCAGGCTTCGATCAATGCTGAGGGGGATATCCGAGATAAGGCTTGTCCCGGCCAGTGCCGAGGCGTAATTCAACGTCTTCAGAAGATCAATGTCGCCCAGGGAACTGCCGGCGTCGATCTGCGAGGATACGCTCCGGAGAATTGCCAGGGAGGCATCGCGTGTTTGTGAGTCAGCTGAAACGGTGGATGCGAGGAGACGGGCAATGGCTAATGAAATATCGGCGGTCAGGGAAGCAGCCGCGATAACGGATGCCAAAGCGCGGCCGATGGCCAAGACCGTATCCGATGTACTGCTGATTCCGGGTAGGGAGGAAAGGAAGCGCAGCATCTTGAGTAGATCGATGTCGCCCAGAGAACTTTCGGCGTTGATCTGCGAGGAAAACTCACGGCATACAGCCAAGCCGATGTCCGCCACCTGGCTTGCACCGGAGAGGGCACTTGATAATTCAATTAACGCCCCCTCCTGGAGGTCATAACTTTCTATTGTACCATAGATATATTGACCGGAATTACCATTATCCGAATTGTTTAACGGGAATGCATATTTAAAATCTGCTTTTACATGAAGGCTCAGTGAGAGAGTGTCGAGTAAAGATGTCCTATCAGCATCACTGTAAATATAACAATACATTGTGCCATACGTTCCAACGCTTTCATCGCGTTCAAGCGTGAAATATATTGTGCTTCCCAGTGAGTATCCACTTTGTCCGTAATAGTCATAATACAAACCACCAGAATGACCTTCGTATATCGACCAAAGAGGTCTTGGCATATCTACGTCATAAAAACATCGTATTCCCACAAAATCGCCTGCAGCAGAATGTATGTCCGGCACGGTTGCTACAATATTAGATAAGACGGCTATATAGAGCATGGCGTTATCGGAAGTGCCTGAAGTAAAGGCATAGTCAATGAGGTGTTCAAAATCACCATCAAAATGAGCAGTGCCATGATCCTTATAAACATAGGCTTCTTCATCTCTTGCAAGACCAGCGAGGGTGATTTTTGATGCCGAATCAACACTGATATGACTATCAGGATCAACTTCTGTGTATGTAGTAAAGTCCTCAGCCATTGAGTAATGCCTCTTCGCTTATATCAGGGGACCATTTTGTGGATTCTTTGAGGGCTTCCTTATCGTAAGTCCACGGTGATTCATCTTCTTTCGCGGCCTCGTTCCGCAGGGACGCCCTCGATTCATTTAATTCCTTGTGAATCTTCTTGCTTCGCGGAAGAAACGACTCTTTCCGGTATTTCTCCCACTCTTTCTTTGTAATCTTGCCATCTCGGAACTGCACTCCCATCTCATTGTGTTCCAGCCGGAGCAGCTCCTGCGCCCTGGTCCAGTATTCGGTCTTTTCCAGATCGGTCTTGCATTCAGTCGGTATGGTCTTCTCAGTCATCAGTTTTCCACCGTTACAACTTCTACATGGTCTATCGTGTCCTGCCTGGCCGAGCCGGGATGATGGATCGTTTTGATCACATCCGCCGTGAATCCCGACATGGAATCGAGCGGATGCGTTACGTCAATGACGTCGGCCGGTTCTATTTCCATATTGTCCAGGAACACCGAAAAGCAGGGCATCCGCCTCACGGCCGCATGATACTCAAGCAGAAAGGCAGCCACATGCTCCGCCATTGCCTCCGATCGCACCGCGTCGAAACAGAAGACGTCCTCAGATCCGGACCAGTCACGGCGTCCATATCGCGTAATCGAGGTGGCATCGGTACATTCCAAGCATCCCAGATACGATCCGGGGTCATAGCGCGACTGTGTGCGGTCCGGGTCGTAATAGACGTTGAAATAGTTGATCAGATCGGTCGTCGCACTCCGCCGCACGGATATCGAGTCACACATGATCTCGTTTTTCGAGATGGAATGGCCGCTGGACTGCGAAAGTTGCCGGACAACCAGTTTCACGGTGCCGTATGCCGTCACGACAAACCGGGACCGGCACTGCAGCGCCAGGCGCATGAGCAGACCCTCGGCCTGAACCGGCTCATCAATGAGAATGGAGAAGGCATAGGAATGAGTATTATAGAATGTTCCGGCTGCCGCGAACGTCGCCGCATCGATGTACCCCGAAGGGGCCTCCAGGAGCACGCACCATATATGTTTGAAGACATGATCGGGACGCTCGATCAGCGCATAGGGCGTGCCGGTATAGGTCCCGGCGTCGTCGTCCCGATAGCCGTCAACGTCAACGGTGACCAGTTTCCCGACGCGAACGTCGGCGACGGAATTGCCGGTCAGTGTCACCGCACCCGATCGCGTCACCGTTCCGGACTTGGCGGCGGCACCCGTTTTGGTGACGTTGCCGGACCTGGTCACGCTCCCCGACTTTGAGGCGGCCCCGGTCTTTGAGACGGTACCGGACTTGCTCACGCTCCCCGACTTGGAAGCGGCCCCGGTCTTTGAGACGGTGCCGGACTTCGAGGCGGATCCGGTCTTCGTAACAGTGGGGATGTATTCCACCTCTTTTCGGAGCACCTCGAAGATGCGGCGGTCGTTGACGCCGGTCGGCGCATTAAATATGATGTAATCATCCCAGTTGCCGCCATCCTTCGACACGCGATACTCAGAGATATCCCCGGCCTCGATGGACGTGGGAGACCAGCCCATCCCATAGGTAATCCCGATAGTGTCAAGGCCGACACCGCCGGCAATGAAGTGTATGTGCTGTTTTACTATCGTGCCGTAGTTCGTTGACGGAAAGTTGGCCCTGCAGCTCTGGCCGGCATCGAGTTCGCAGTAGGTATTGCTCGATCCGTCAATAATATTCGCATGTCCCGTCTGACCCAGTGAACCGCTCGGGTAAATGCTCTTTGTCGTGGCGGTCGTGGAAACACCGATGTTGTCGGATACAGATATTCCGTCAGACACACCGATTGTATCCAGGACACTGATCAGATCCGAAATACTGATGCCGTCGCTGACGCCGATGGTATCGACGACCGAAATGGCGTCATTGACAGAGATCCCATCATTAACGCCGATGGTATCGCTGACGCCGATCCCATCATTGATGACGATACCATCATTGACGAGCAGATCGATTGCCTGCGCGCGGGTAAGCCGGGAGGGCACGGTAAAGACCGCCTGCCCCTCATATCCGGTAAGCTCATCTCCGCTCTGACCGGTGTATCTGGTGGCCACGGAGGTCACCCGCTGGCCGTCGACATAGACGTCGTCGATGGATTTCACGGGGTGACTGGCCACCTGGTAGACGAACGATTCCAGTTCCTGCCATATCGACGCGCCGACCAGGTGCGAGGTCGCCGTCGTGCCGTTCGCACCCCGGGTGCAACCGGTAAGCGTATTGCCGCTCTTCCCTGTATAGGTAATTTCCTCCTCATCGCACTTGACCGTACCCGAAGAGGCATACTCACCCGCGTAAGAGAGTACGATCGATGTATCATCCTCATCAATGGATGATTCCAAGCTGTCGACGGCGCCGGATTTCACGGAGCGGCACGGCACGCACTCATGGCTGCCGTAGATGATGTTCTGCATTTTCCCGATATCGTCCGGATCCACGTCGGGATAGTCGGCGGATCTGATTATTTTGTCCTCGCCGATCTTCCAGTTGTACTTCTGAAAGATTCCACGGACGGTGATGTCGCAGTAGTATTCGTCATAGACCGGCTGGCCGTATATTATGCCTTTGAAGATGATTTCCTTTTCCGAGTTCTGGAGTCCTTCGAACCACTGATACATCTCCACGATGACGTTCTCCGGCGGATCCTCGTCAGTGAAGCTATCGCTGAACCGGGGCGATTCGGAGTTTATGATCCGAAGCTGTAGGTCCTGAATCTCCAGGACTCCCAGGACACCGGCGCCCTCCGTCTGGGAGACGGACGTATCGATAAAACCCCAGCTGCGCACGAGACCGCTGTGGGCGTTCCCTCCCGGCGGCGTCACGTCACGGTCGGAGATGTAGACGGGCGTGGCGAAATTGAATTTCAGGAGATTCACGGGGACCGGTCCGTCAGCCCGCTTGTTCTTCTCCGTTATGAAGTTTGCGTTGAAGGATCTCATGTCGGTTCTACTTGTCCTCGGCTGCCAGCTCCTTCAATGTATCCGTCAGATTTGCGGCTTCATCCTGCGCTATGGACAGCGCCTGCTCTGGTTCGATCCCGTCGTTATAAAGCTTGACGACCAGGTCGTTGATCCTTCCCGCATGCTGCTGCAGCACTCGATATAGTTTCATCGGGTTCATGCTTATATCTCCTTCCTCAGCTGTATCGTTCCCCCGTACTTGCCGTTCCCGGTCTTCTTCAGGGGGTTTTTCGTATCGAGAAGGCGCACCGTGTGGTCCGTCCCGGCCTCGTCGGTATAGGTAAAGGTGTTCTTCGGACCGCAGGCGGTCGTCTTAAGCCAGGTTTCAAAGTTCGTGAAGTCCGTCCCTGTCAGGTCCTCGAAAGTCAGATTGAAGAACTGCTCCTCGATTCCCTTGTCATACGCGTACAGTTGGCCGCCATCTGACATGGAGGTGGGCACGTTTACTTGAACGGGATCATCCAGGGGATAAACCCTGGGTCGTGAAAAAGAGAATGAGCTTGCACCCTTCGTAAATTTAATGAGTCCCATATCCCACCTTCCTCAGTTCCGGAATGATCTGATTCCGCACGATCGCCCGCCAGTCCGCCGGCGTCTGGGGCGCGGCCGTCTCGGGAACGATGATCTGGATGGATCCGACGTGGAGCGTATTCGACTGACCGGCGGAGACGGTACGCACCGAGGACCGTTCCTGGATTTTGTTATACATAGCAATTTCCCGTATCGTGCGGTCCCTGGTGACGACTTTTTCCCCCTCATGCAGCATATAGAGGCCGGTCTTCGGCACATAGTCCGTCCCCTTCTGGTAGGACCCCAGGGCCTCTGCTTCGCCTCCGCCGGATCCGACTCCGACGGTCCGGTATACCGTGGTGATCGTAATTGTCTTGTCGTGGAGGCTGTCCAGTTCGTTTCTGATGGAATCCACCACAGGCGATACGAGGTCGACGCCTTCGATTTCGATGAGTTTCTGCATGGCATCGATGCTTGCCGAGAGGTTTTCGATGGTCGCCTTGAGAGTTTCGATTTCAGCGGCAGCATCGCGGGCAGTCGACTGCAGCATATCGCCCCACGTCCGATCCGCCCGGATCTGCTTTTGCTTCTCCGTCGTCAGTTCATCAAGGGCCTTTTTCTGCGCGATGGCTGCCGTTTCGATGGCGGAGACGGCCTTCTGCGCCACCTCCTCGGCCGAAAGGATAACCCGCTTGCTCTCTTCCCCAAACCGCGTATAGGTCTCGGTAACACCGGTTGAATATGTACTTGCAAGGGACGCGACGGACTGCTTGTATTTTTCAAGGGCGTCGATCTTCTCCTGTCCCGAGAGTCGCATTGCATCCGTGTATGCACTGTTCAGCGCCTGTTCCTGGGACGCATATCTCTCAGATTCAGACATGCTGCGTTCCTTGATGGCGCGCACCATGTCTTCCGTGGATTGCTGGAGGTCGGCTTTCTGTTTATAGAGGGCGTTGAGTTCTGTAATATGCCGCTTTTCCGACTCTGCAGCCTCGGCGATCTTGGCCTGGAGCGAGGAGTAAAATTGCTCATATTCGGCAAGTCTGGTCTGCAGTGCCGTGCGGTCCTGTCCCGCGACGGCGATAATGGCCTCGATTTCCTTCTTTGCGGCGGTCTGCGCGGCGTCGATCTTCGACTTCGCCGCAGCATCGGCGGCGGCCTTCGTCTTAGCCGCTTCGGCGGTGTCCGTAGTGGTCGTCGAGGACGTCGTCCGCCTTTCAAGCCCGCTCTCGACCTTCGACTGTGCCTCGCGCAGCTTCGCTTCCAGACGCGCCTTGATTCCCTCCCATTCCTTGATGTCTTCCTTTACCGCATCGGTGTTTCCCATCTGCCAGTTCGTGAGGTACTCGCCGGTCTTGTATGCCCCATAGGCTATCAAGATTATCAGGTTCTGTTTCATCGTCTCGTTGAGGAGCGCTTGTTTCGCCTGAAGCGCCGCCGTGGCGATCGTCATTCCCTCGACGAAGGTGATCACCGCCGTCAGGCCGCTCACGGTCTTGGCGATCACATAAAATTTCCCCAGTTCGATGACGATGTTCTTGATATTTTCGTAGTTCTCTGAAAAACGGCTCAGGGCCGATACAATGGTGTCGATATGCTCGCCGGTCTTCTGGGCGATCAGGTCACGGTTCGCCTCTAACCAGGCCGTCGTTTTCTCCAGAACTTCCTTGAGCTTCGGCGATAACTTATCTCCGAGCAGAATAACCTGCTTGCCGATGGAAGTCGTGAAGGTATTCCAGAGGGCATCCAGGGTATGTTTCTGTTTTTCAAATGCTTCATCGACAGCACCAGTGGTGTTTTTCATCCGGCCTAAGATATCGGTAAATTCCTGGCTCTGCTCACCGGTAAGGGCAAGAATGACGGACAGCGATTCCATGCCGCCGAAAAGCTTCGCCATCTCTTCGATGTTCCCGCCGGTCGCCGCCTTGACGTCCTGCAGGAAGCCATGCAATCCCTGGGCGGCCAGCGCCTGGGCGTCGAACTTCAGGCCGAGACGCTCCGCCGTCTCTTCCGCCTCGGAGCTCGGCTTGATAATCGCCCCCAGGGCGGTGGCCAGCCTTGCCGACGCCTCGGTCGTCTTGAATCCGCCCTTCGTGAGCGTGGCCAGGGCCGCGTGCTGCTCATAGATCGAGACGTTTGCCGCCGCCGCGATGGGCGATATCTTTGCCTCCGCCGCCGCCAGTTCGTTGAACGTCGTCTTGCCCTCTTTCACCGTGGTAAACATCAGATCATAGACTTCGGTGGCTTTTTCCGTTTCCAGGCCGAAGGCATTGAGAAGGGTGGTACCGGTATCGACGGCCGTGAACGTGTCACTCAGACCAGCCTTGGCAGCCTTTGCTGCCTTGCCGATGAATTCCACGGACTTTGCCGGTTCCACGCCAGCGGACAGCGCCTGATACAAACCGCGGGTGTTCTCCGTGGCCGGCCCGAGGGCAGAGGGAAGCGCCAGGATCCCCTTTTCCAGCTTCTCCATCGATACCGTGGAGGTGTCCACCAGGGTCGATACATTGGCCATTTCTTTTTCAAACGGCGCATACTGCCCGGTGACCTTCCCCAGGGCCAGGGCGGCCGTTGCGGCCGCGCCGGCAACGGCAAGATAGGAACCCTTGATAGACGTCAGGGATGATTTCATTCCCGTCGAGGCGGACTTCGCGGAGCTCTCCATCTGCTTGAAGGACTTTCCCGTCTGACTTTCAAGCTGTTTGATGGAGACGGTCCCGGTACGTGTGTCGACCTGAACCTTGATCTCAACGGTGTTGGCGTTCATGCATCACCCGTATGGCGTCCGCCATGTTTTCCCGCCGCTCGATAAGTGAAATCATTTCCTCGGCAGTTCCGAGGTCGTTCCATTCGTCCGGCGTGAGGTCGTTCCTCCCGAGAGGATAGCCCGCCAGCTTTAACTTCCGAATCCGGAGAATTTTCCAGGTGTATTCCCCGATGTCCTCCGGTCGGGATTTCGGACAGTTCGCACAGGCCCAGGCAATGTTATCACCACATTCAGCCTCGCATTTTGCCCGCTCCGCCGGCGTGCAGAGCCCCTGGACAAAGATGGCCTCCAGGTCCGCTACGAAGGGTCCTCGGTCTCCTCCGCGTCAACTCGTACCAGCGACTGCTCGAAGACACAGAAGCTCAGCATGGAGATGACATCAGGGGCAAGCGTCCTGACGAGAGTTTTCCAGTCATCCCGGTAGCCGGGTGCGTTAGGGTCGGAAGAAAGTGATACCGGTTTTCCGTCGTCACCATCCACGGTGAACGAGCCACCGCCGATGCCGGTGAGTATCTCGCACCCGTATTTCTGGCGTATCTCACCGGTCCTGGAGATGATTTTGTCTTTCTTCCGCTCCACCAGGGAGTTGTCGTAGGTAATCTGCTCCTCGGGTGTCGGCATCCGGAAGAAAAGGGTGATCGTATCGCCCGATATTTTATCGCTGAACGTCATCCTGCACGGCACATTTGACAGATGTCTGGGCATGGGTTACCTCCTTATGCCTCATAGGCGTAGGTCGACTGAAGATTCTTCACCTTCGCAATCACGCTACCGTAAGTGGGATCCTCCAGGACACGGAGATCGCCCGCCTCGGCGAGACGTTTCTCATCGACCGAAATGGGTGCCTTCAGAAGACCGCAGGAGGGGAAGATAATCTCGACCTGGTAGTTATGGGATTCATCAATGACAGCCCCTTCGGCCAGGATATAAACCCCGAATTCATCGTTGTCGTCGAGGTGCTGCTGCATGATGTACTCGCGCATCTCACGGTTCAGGGCGATCGTCTGCAGTCGTCCTTCACGTATCGCGCGCGACGCATAAGCGTCGCCGCCGCCGGGCACAAACTGTATCTTCAGGTTGTTGTTGAAACTCCATTCGAGGGACTTGAGCTCGGCCTGGAGTTCACGGCCTCCCTGAAAGGCGCTCCCGTTCCATTTCCCGCCGACCTTCAGGGTCATCTGAGAAACACGAAGCGGTGACTCCGTCACGCGCGCCGGGAAGGTCATCCAGCCCGACTCGGCCGGGATATAGAGCACTTTGTATGTAACGTTATCGCCCGCCTCGCCCGTTGCCGCGATGCTGATCACCGCCGGCGTCGCGTCGGAAACGGCCGTATAGGACACCTCCGTCCAGACTCCCGATGCCAGCTCAACGATGATACGCTGAACGTTCTGGAGGCGCTCGGCAGCCGAAGAGCCCTCGACAGCGTTGGCCGCCAGGGTAAGCGAGGTGGCATTCGGTGCCGCTGTAATGGACTCGTGCTCGATATTATCGCTGACCTTTCCCGTTCCCTTGATATCCCCGGTGATCTTGCAGAACTCATCCCGGGCGAAGGTCGCCTGGAAGGCGTCGACGAACATCGAGGCGAAGCGCCGTTTCATGACCGTCTTCCCGTAACGCTGCGCCGCCGTAAACGAGGGTACCGACCGATCGGCGTCAAGGTCTCCATCGATGGGCGCGATGGTGTGCTCATAGCCCGCGCCGGCAACCGCCGAAGAGACCGATCCGAGGCCGTATCCCGTGAGGAAAGCGAAGTGCTGGGGCTGCGCCTTTGAAAAATTAAATTTCGCATTTGAGAGGTTGCCCAGGTTGTAAATAACATCGGCCTCCTCGTAACCTGACGCCTCGTCGTCATTCGCCTCGCGCCGCGGATCGAGGTCGATCACATCGCCCATCTCGGCAAGCATGCAGGTATCGAGAGTCTGCTCCGTATTGATGGCGGACTCACGGTTGTTCGCCGAGACGGCGATGAGGTTGTGTGTCGCCTGGTATGATCGTGTCATTGTTCATCCTCCTTCGTACCCTGTGCGGCCGATTCGCTTTTCTTCTTTACCGCCACCGGGATCTCGCCCGCTCCGGTATTCTTCGCCTCTTTGACCTTCTCGAAGCGATACGCCTCTCCGGGCGGTACGTCATCGTAGAGCTCACCCTTTCGGTATTTTCGACCGGCATAGGGACCGTCCACGATCTGGATACTCTCCTGATTTTTCTTCAGCCGGTACTTCATGGCCTCTCCTCCTCCTTGACATACTCATAGAGCATGGTTTTTTTGACGAATACGTCGCCGGTATCGTCGTCGCCGATGGTGTCGCTCTCCTCAATGTCGCGGCAGAACGCCGACTGCATGCCATCGATATCGAGGAGGTTCTCGTCCAGAACCGTGTCGATATCGTGGGACATCTCCAGGATTCCTTTTTTCCCCGCCGCGTCTCCCATGAGGGCAGCACCCGGCTTCACGAGTTGCACATATGCAATCACCTTTACATTGATGGTGCGCTCCATCATTCCGCCCGGCAGTTCCCGGCGGATCTCGCGGCCGTCCTTGACGCCGATGGCGTGGGATTTTACGGAGTTGGGAATGAGATACTCGTTCTCCGTGATGAATATATCCGCATCCCGGACGTAAGAGAGCACTGAGGCATTCCTGAGAGCGTTTTTCACACCGTCAATCTCGTCTTTCACCTATCCCTCCGTCACGTAATCGGCGACGATCCGCTTGAACATCCGCCAGTCTTCATCCTGGACGACCAGAAACGGGCGGGCGGGAATCGTGACCTTTTTCACGATCCGCCAACCGATACCGGCAGCGAAAAATATCAACTCTTTTGCGGTCCGGGGTTTTATCGTTCCACCAAGTTGGTGGATCCGCGCTTGCTTTACGTTCGTTCCCACACTGAGAGTGTCGCCCTGGACGTCCATAGTGATCGACCGCATAAGGCGGGCCGTCTTGATCAGCGTCCGTCCGCCGGTTGCTTTCGCCCGCAGCGATACCGGCCACTTCTTGGGCCTCCCGCCGGCTTCAAAGGTCTTCGCAATCGAGCGCAGGAGAATGAGGCCACATTCCTGAAGAGCCAGTGACGGATTCCGCATGCGCTGTTCGATCCGTCCCAGGCCAACCCTGAGACCGATGTCGTTTATGGTGGTCTTGATCGAAATCATCTAAAAGCTCTCCATGTCGTCCCGGCTAAAGACAGGATCGTTACAGTCGATGCTGACTTCGTGGCCGCTCGACGGGCCTCCGTTCGGATCATTTTCACCCAGGGAAATGAGCCCTTTTGAGACATTGGTCAGGAACTTGACGGCATTCTGATAGCGTTTCTCCCGATCTTCCGGTGCCCCTTTCCGCCGTGCATAGAGATTGTAAATGGCGATATCGACGGAGATCTTCTCGATGATCGCCGGAACCGTCAAGAAAGGAACGTCATACCGTTTACCGCAGTAGCCGTCGATCTCGGCGTCGGCATCGGCGATCGCCTGGGTAACGATGTTTTCATCAACGACTCCGAGGTCGTCGTCATCGGTCAGCTGGATGAGGGTATCCTCATCCAGCCTGTTCAATATGTTCGCCTGACTACAATAAGCCATCGGTTACGCCCCCTGAGATTTCTCAGCCTCTCTGTGAGCTTTCAACATCTCCAGCAGGTTTGCCTTAGTCTCCTTTTCAAGCATTTCGACGGGTTGATATTTTGAGAGATCCTCCAGGAGCTGCGCCCTGGTTTTTGCCTCATCAGGCTTGTCCTGTAAAACTTCAACAATGAGCTTGGATTCCCCCTGGAGTACCGCTATTTCATCAGCGGTAAACCTGTCGTCGGGATAATCGGCCCATTCCTCGGTATGCCGCACACCGCCCCGGCGGAACGTCCCTTTCTTGCACTTTATTCTGATCATGTCTTCCCCCGCTTTCTATAGTGAGGGGCGGGAGTATCCCGCCCCCGTTTTCTTCCGACGCCGCTTGTGCGTTAGGTCAGCCAGGGTGTGATTATAAGCTCCACTGTGTGATACCAGGGATTCCCGGCACCCGCGGCATTGTTCATGATATCGATAAGCGTGCGCGCCGTGCTCTCGTTCGTCGGTCCGCATACGAGGTGAGTGGGGCGTATACCGAGAGGCGTGCTTCCATCATCTTTCTTGAATGCCATCATGGCCGCACGGGCTGCAGCGTAAGTTGTGGCGTCCAGGGTATCCTTGGACCCGTAAGCAAGTTGCCAGAGTCCGAACCCGACGTTTTTCCGGTCGTCCACGCCGTAGCGGAATTCTTTCCGCATGAAGACGTTCTCGTCCGTCGGGCTGTCCATCGCCACAAATTCAGGATTCTTCCGACGCTGCAGGATCAGGGGCTTGATCGGCTTCGAGAGATCCATCAAGAACCAGGGATTGCCTGATCCCCCGCCGTCATTGGAAACAGAAGCGTCGTTCACCTCATGATCCGAGTCGATGAAATACTGGCCGTCATAGCATTCGGTTTCGAAGGCCGCTGCCAGCAGCTTAAACACCAGGTCATCGGGATGGATCTTTGCCTGGTGGGCCAGCATCCTGATGATGGGATTGTAGATACCGATCTGATCATCATCGATATCGTTCCGGTTCACGCCGATCGTCACTTCGAAATCCTTGTTGGTGATCTCATAATGAAACGCCGAAATATCCTTGATAACCCTGTCACCGAGCCACTCCCGCATGGTGGGGAAATCGGCAAGCCACTTGTAATCGATGGACCTTCCAGTTGACGGAACCGTCATGGCGACCTTTTCATAGTCGGTCGGGGTCTGCTGAAACGCCTCATTGAAGATGGTGCTGAAGCTTTTGTAGATCCCCTCTAAGTTTGCCTGGTTTACAATCATGTTATCCTCCTTCTTTGATAGGTTTTTACGACCCCAAAAGTTTCCGCGTGTATTCGAGCCATACGCCGAACACTATCACGTCGTCAGTGCCCAGCGTGCCGTCCTTCGGCTGCAGAGTGAGCGTGAGCACGCAGGGGGATCCCGCCACATTCGCGGCGGCAAGGGTCAGCGTTTCTTCCTGACACGTCTTGGCTGTCGCCGTGCCCGTCATTGCCGAGGAATCTCCGCCGAAATCGGCGTCTGCATCGTAGAGCGCCGCATCGACGTTATTAAACGCCTCGATGGTCCATTTCACCGCGTCCGCCTCGGTCGCCCCGGTCTTCGCGGCAAGGACATGCACAATGACATCAGCGGTCTCGTCCAGATCAGGCGGGATCGGTACGCTGGTCGAAATGGGATCAGGCTGTGCGTGGTTGTTCCACCTGATACCGAAGCCCTCATCACCGGCACTCCATCCCGGAGTCGTCGAATCACCGTCTGCAAAATCCGCCAGCGCGGTACCGTCCGCCTCGGTCCATGCACCGATCGGCAGGTTGATGAACGCCTGGGTGGAGAGCAGGTGCTGGTAAATTTCCTGCAGGGCAGATTCAACTTCGGTCTGCGCCGTGTGGGTGCCAACATCTTCTATCGAGACAGCACTTGCCGCGTGGGCTCCCGAGGCGTCGGCGATATGTGTCGCCACGTCGGCCTGCTGGATTGCGGGCGTGATGTCGACCCAAGCATGTGTCGAGTCAATATACTTGGCGATGATCCCGACGTAGATGTTATGCGTCACGTTTGCCGTGAGATCGACGGTTGCATCATCGGCGATGAACACGTTGTCACCGACATTCGCCTCTGAGATGGCAGTCCCGAAGAGCATCTTGAAAACCCCGGCCCGCTGGACGGTGACGGTTTCATCGCCATCGGATCCGGACGAATTATCGACATACTCCCGGGCAATACCCACGAATATCGTGCTCGCCGTATCGGCACCGGCTATTACATAGCCGTCGGCATTGACTGAAACCAGTGCACCGGCATAGATCGTGTCGCCGTCGTCGACGGGCAGGACGAGTAATTTTCCGTCCGTGTATTCCGTCTTTTTGTCCGCCGAAAGTACCGTCGCACATACCGGCGCCGCCCAGAGAATGAGCAGCATTGCCACCAGGATTGTAATGAATCCGGTGACAAAACTTTTATGGCTTCGTGAAATTCTCATGGTGTGACACCTCCTTATTCGGCCGCTTTCGGCCCGTATTTCTCGTACTGTTCCTGGGTAATGCCCAGCATGGTATTGATAGTGCGCTGCACCTCATCCGTCGCACCACCCTTCTTTTCGGGGGTGTGATTGATTTTTTCCAGGGGCACGACGCTGCCGGCCGTCCGCGTCAGGACAATCTTCCGAAACTGGTCAGGCGCGGTCTTTGCCAGGTCGCGGCCCCATTCATCAAGTTCCGCCGGAGAGGTACGCCCGGTCTTCAGTGCCTCCTGCACGAGGTCTTCGCACTCTCTGGCCGCCAGTTTCCCCTCCAGTTCCTGGACCTTCGCGGCCAGTTTCTGCGCCGGCGTTTCGAGGGCCTTCATGCCGTTGATGGCCTTCACAAGGTCGTCAGCTGTCGCCTTTTCGTCGGCGCCAAGAGCTTCCATGACTTCCTTGCAGGCAACCACCTTCACAGCCTTCGCCTCGGCAAGCTTGGTTTCCAGGTCGGCGTTCTTCAGCATGACGAGCGCCACCGCTTCGTGGACCTTGTCATCAGCGGCATCGACTGACAGGCCCAGCATTTCTCTGATTTTCTTCAACATAACTACCTCCTCCTTTTGACCCTGGCAGCTTGACTCGAGTTCAAGTTTCGCCATGATCGGCTCTAAATTGTTGATTCGTGGGTAATTGGTAAGTGCCACATTCTCAATTTGCACCACTACGTTATCCCCCTCTCTGATCCACATAACCGGAGAGAAGTAACGGTATTCCCTGTTTTTCAGATATTCCTTGGCCCGATCCGTCCACTCGACGACAGCCCAGAGACCATCTCTGCCTTTATCCACAAGCTTTTTTATCCAGCCCGCCGCCGGCGCCTGGACACCGCTCAGTGTTTGATGCTCATAGTCGATGACCATGTCATTCCCGCGTCGCTCGAAATGAGAGATTATGCTTGCCTTTGCCTCCTCGTTAACAACGGCCGGCGTTTCTCTTCCTTCCAGGATGACATCGCCGTACGGCAGCACCTTGAATTCGGACAGGACACCGTCAAGCTCCTTCATCATGACGTACAGTTTCATGTGTTCATCTCCTTCTCGAACCGCCCCCGCAGCGGTTCCGGATATTTTGAGAGGTCCGGCTGCCAGGGATCCTTGGCAGGATTTCGACTGAATCCGGGATCTGGAATAAGCAGCCGCGCCGGGAGCCTGTTTCCCGCAGCATCGATCGGTTCTATCAATTTGCCCGTGGGATCCTCCGTTTCAATTGTAAGATTCTCCTCTTCGGCTGCGTATTTGTGGATGGGCAGGACGCCACACCGGCAGTTAAAACCATTCGGCGGATACCAGGTGTCCCAGAAAGGACTGTCCGCCGGGAATACCTTACCGTCCAGGGCGGCATGCTCCGGCCGAGTGTTTGAATCGTTGACGGCATCGTATTCCCAGTACGGAAAACGATCCTTCAAGTCGACCAATTGCCGGTACCTACCCACGTTATAGGCGGTCTGGATATTCGTTCGGAAGATGGTCTCCAGACGCCAGGCACCAAGCCCTTCTTCCGATGCAATGAAACCCTGAGCGGCAAAAATATCGTCGACCCGGTCCTGAAACTCGGCGAGTGTTTCACCCTCTTCGATGGCCTTTAGAATTGCATCGTGAATGCCAACGCACAGGTCCATTCGGGCAACGCCGGACACCATGAACGCGGTAGTTCGCGCATCAGCTGCAAGGGCGGCGAACTGCTCCGGCGTCATGGGTACCCGGTCACCGAAGTAATCGGCTGCTTCCTGGAACGGCAATGGTTCGAGTGCAATTTCAGGCATTGTCCTTCTCTGTAATGGTCGACCGGCCAAAGAGGTCGGCCGTGTATATTGCCCGCGCCACCAGTTCCTCGAGGGCGCGGGGATCCATATCGCTGTATAGTTCGTATATGCCGTCACGGATTTCCGTGAGAGAGTTTGCTTTGAGAATAAGAGCACGAACCGGCGCCAGAAGGCCGGAAAAGGCCTTTTGTGCCTCTTTTCCTGACGATGCGATTAAGTCCTCCAGCAATTCCTGTTCAGGCGTGAAACGGCCTTTTTTTGCAGTAATCCGTTTCAGGGAAACAGGTGTCATGGGAGATGACGGAAGAATGAAATCATCCTTATCTTTCGGATCCGGAAGAGGAACGCCAAAACGCTCCGAGACATGCTTCGCCGAGAGGGGATAATTAATCTTATGAAGATTGCCATACACTTCGGAAAGGGTTTTGAGATCCTCCGGGGGTTCGTATTTGATCTGAAACCAGGGGATCGGTGCATCCCAGCCGTAGTTGTATCCGACCAGGGGGCGGAGGATCTGTTCCCTGATAGTGGTCGCCAGTGCCGAGGCGTCGGCCTCAATGAGATCCTGACGAACCTTGTCCTGGGCCGTTTCATTACCGAGCTTGCCCGGGGTTCCCTCGGTGGTGGCTGTTTGCCCCAAAATCGCTTTGGACATTTCCCGGTTGCAGAAGTTCGCCAAGGTTTCATAGACGTTATCTTTAGGGGCAGACTTTACCGCCTCGACAAATTCAATCTCTGTGGATTTCGAGATGATGCCGGCAGCGTCGGACCCCAGTGATTGCACCGCAAGTTTCAGGGCATCCCGATCATCCGGTGATGCGCCGGGATCATACTTTCCGAGGCGCAGCGGCATACCGAAGACCTCGGCAAACCGAACCCAATCCTTGATCGAGTAGTTCTTGAACAGGTACATCCACGCGCATGTTCTAAGAACTCCCGCGCGGGTGTCATAGCCAGACCGCGCCTTATAGCGGTGATATATAAGTTTGAAGGGCGGCAGTTCTTCGCCGTTGACCGGCTCTGTCTCAGTAATGATGCGAGGAACCGTGGTCATCCGGTCCCACATCCCGGTACCGAAGTCGGTGAAGACTGCTTTTTTTGCATGGATCCAGTTGAGGCCAATGATAACGGCCTTTTTCTCACTGACGTCCCAGATGATCTCCTGGAGAGCATACCCTTTGGGGATGGCATCAAGGAGATCCAGGAGGGCATCTTCAAATTTTGGAGTGTTGAATAAGACGTCGGAACAAAAGTCTTTTATCTTGATGTCTCGACCATCTTTCGAGTAAGCCTCGATGTCATAGTCAAGACCAAGAACGGCGTTTTTGCGGGTCTGGAATTCAGAGAAAAGATGGGTGTCCTTCTCTTCCATCTCCTCGAAAAGCTCTGCCTGGCGATAGACGCTCCCCCCGTCAGCTTCCTTGAAGATAGTGGCGAGTTTGGCTGGAGTAAGACCTGCGCTGGGATATGTCGACCAGCGGTCCCGGACGGCAACGGCGGCGATCTCGCGAATCTCGGGTTTCTTTTCCATCTTTTGTATCGGTCTTCCGAACTGGTCGACTATCATCAATAGGCTCCTCTGCCGGCAAATTCAAGGCGCCCGGCGACGGTTTCATATTCGATGGGTCCAGCCACATCCTGCCGGGTTGAAAACCACGCAAGGGCGCCGGCAATGCCGCTGTCACCGTGGCGCTGTTTCCTGTCCTGGCCTCGTGTTTTCGTTTCCGGAAGCTTTGCCACACCCTTGATGAACTTAAATGCCCGGTGGTCGTCGATGATGTCGGCGTCTTTCGCAAGCAGGATGGAACGGTCCTCGAAGGCCGCTTTGTAGGGTGGCATATTTTCCCGATACCATGACTCGGAAAGCATGACCTGGGCAATCCGGTATGATCCGTACCGCTGCATTGCCCGTTCGGCCAGATACTGGCCGTTGCCTCGAGCATCGAGGGAACCGTATGAAAACCGCGGCAGTCGATCGACGATATAGAAAAGGATCTGTTCCTGCTGCTGAAAGGGGATATTCCTCAACTCTAGAACGAACGGCGCTCGGAACGTGGTATCCTGCTGTTCCGCCAGAGGGATAATATCCGTTAGGTCGCCGGAGCGTCCGAAGTCCTCTCCGAAGTAATGGCGCCGCTTTGTATCAAGAGCATCCAGGTATTGTTTCAGTATGTCTTCACACCAGGCTTCAACTTCTGCGTAGCGGACATGATCGGCCAACTCCGCAAATGATGCGGGGCGCTCATACCGAATCACGGGAATGTCGGACGACAAACAGGTCTCTATAAGCGCCCGTGAGAGAAACGTTCCGGATCCCTGGGACGGCACACAGAAAAGCTCTTCATCTGCATCGTCACCATAGGAATCGATAACGTCCTGCCGCCACTGGACCTCGACTTCCGGCGTCCATTCACGGCCGAGCACCTGAAATATACGCTTGCAGAGACCATCTTTCAGGGCGTCATCGAAATCTATCCGATGCAAGCTGTATGGCTTTCGTTTGGCTCGGATATCCTGTACCAGGGAGTTAAACTCATTATCATCGCCGTTATGAGTGGAAATGATTCGGACATCACCACCCCATATAAGCATGGCCATTGCCGCTTTGATAAGCCCGCGGAGGTCTTCATGAAACGCAGCTTCATCTATTATGATGCGTCCCTGTTTCCCTCGAAGGTTTGCCGGCCGGCTTGACAGAGCGGTGATTCGCCAGCCCGATTCCAGGGTGATGCGAAAGGCCAGAATTTTTTCTTCCTTGACGACTTTCTGCCCATCTTCAACGACCTCATCGACGGAGATGTCTTCCGTTTCCTCCATTGCCGATACGGCCAGATTGTATGCCCGAGCCCAGTTCGCGCAATCGTTGATGTATTCCAGGGCCATATCCTTGTTATAGCCGATGTACCAGACATTGCGTTTTTCACCGGTGCCCCGCTGAGATGCCCAGAGGACATCATCGGCCGCTTCGGACCATGACAGGCCGATACGGCGTGATTTTTCGCAGACCTTTACATGGTTCATGTCAGAAACCCACCGCGCCTGATACGGCAGGAGGAGGCCGGTCGCCGTGCGAGCCCCGTTAAAATCTCTGTCCGGTGTATATCGCTGGCCCATTAGACAATACCCAGTATCTTTTTTTGTATTTCATCGACCTTTTCCGGGGGCAGATCTGTCTGCCGCACGATTCTGTCGACTGCTCTTGCCGCGCTCTTCGCCTTTTTCCTGGCCTCGGCCTGCCACTGCTTCTGTTTCACCGAGGCATTGCCCAGCCGGGCGACCATGAGGCCCAATTTCGGGAAAACTTTTGCGAAAGAATCCGGATCGTCAATCTGCAAGTTGACCAGGACATCGAAGAGTTTTTCCTGGACCAGTCGAATCAGGGCCTCATTCATTGCCCCCTCTTCATCACCGACGACCTCGGTAACCGCCTTTGCCTGTGCCGTGGCAGTTGTGAGGGCGGCAAGGCGGTTGTCAAAGTTCTGTCCGTACCGGTGGATCGATGACTTGGAGATTTCATACCCCAGGTCGGCAAGCCAGTCGGCGAGGCCCTGGTAATCGGCAAATCCGTTTTGAACCAGGCGCCGATTCAGTTCAGCCCGGATATCATCCGGCAGTCGTGTTACGGCTGATCGTTGCGGCATCTTCACCACCATTTTTTTGGACGGGCGATACCCGGCCGGCACTCGACGGTATACTCCGCCACGTCAACGCCGTGATGTGTAAGTTCCGCGTGCCAGTTGGGCTGTATTTCTCGTCCTTCAATTTTAATGAGGCCGCGGTCTTCCAGGTAATCCATCTCTCGTCTGATTTCGAGGAGCGTCGCATCGGCAATGATTCCCTGAATGGCTGTTAGGATCGTCCGGTCACTGGCACCGATGGGCCTGGCTGCGTTCAATGTTTCTAAAATCAGCCAGCGCATCTGTGATCGTTTTGCTTTTTCGATATCTATCTCAGCCATGAATGCCCCCTTTGATTTCATGTATCAGTGCCGCCAGCGCATCCATCTTCGCGCTGATCCTCACCGAAAAAGGTATGAAGTCCTCACGCCGCACATATTCCAGCGGAAGTGATATTTTCATTTCCAGGATTTCCCCCTCCATTTTTTTGAATCTATCATCAAAGGAATTAAGGCAG
Organism: Deltaproteobacteria bacterium; assembly: GCA_016930775.1. Taxonomy (GTDB): domain Bacteria; phylum Desulfobacterota; class Syntrophia; order Syntrophales; family UBA2210; genus JAFGGB01. Next base: position 15,853 of record JAFGGB010000203.1, on the reverse strand, counting down.
CGGTTCATGATCCATTGCACGACCCCGATGATCAAAACACCCCAAACACCGACAAGCGTAAGCAGAAAGATGAAATACTGCGTGATATTAGCCTCAACCGGCATCCTGCAACCTCCTCTCATGTCGCTCCTGGCATGACACGCACCGGACGGCGTCCGGCCTTACCCGAAGCCTCCCCGCTGGTATTGGCTCTTCACAGTCGCGGCAGCATCTGACACCAGCAATGACGAGTGGTATTTCGGCCGATCCGTTTTCACGCGCCCGGGCGATCGCTGCCTCCCTTTCCTGTGTTTCTATTTCAGACGCCCAGTCAAACCGGTCCATCAGAGTATCGGCACCTCCGGTTTGAACGTACTTGTAAATTTCAGGAAATCGCCCGGCCTCGCTGCCTTCATGCCGATCCGCTTGAAATCTCTGAATATCCGTTGCCGCAGATCCGCCATTTCATAATCGCTCTCATGAGATGCGTTCAGGAAAGAAACAGCTGCCGCCTTTGACATGCCCTGCCTGATTGCCAGCCATGCATACTCGCTGCAGAAGTAAGCTCGGGCATTGTCCGATACGCGCCCCAGGGCATTGAGAAACAAACCGGGGTAATCATAGCTTGTCCCGATCTGGGCAAATGCCCAGGTACCGATGTATGGACGTACGGGAGAGAATTCCTCTCGTAGCTGCAGCCACCAGGCTTTTCCGGAATACTCCCTCAAACGGCTTGATAAGAGATGGAGTGAAATACCGTGAATGCCGTTTGCTTCAAGGATAAATCGGCGTTTTTCGTCGCCCTCATAATCACGAAGCCTGACAACCAGGGCGACATGCGAACGCTGTGTCGCAAGGCGGATAACCAACGAAACAAGTCCGCTGCCGGCAAAGGTGATTACATCCCCGGTATGCAAATCGTCACGAACAGCATTATATTTTGTGAGGTCGTTCTTCATTTTCTTTTATGGGCGGGCGGCGGGTGGCCGTCGTTCATGCTCAGTTTTATCCCGCCGCCCCCGCCGCGGATATCTATTTCACGAGCGACGCCGCCATCAGCAGGCCGTCGATACGCGCGATGAGGTCCTCCCGATACCCGTCGAATATCGGTATTGAGTTGATGATCGGCTCCTCGGTAAAAAGGTCCTGGCCGACGATCAATGCAATGGCCGCGAGATCATCATCATCGGAATCGAATTTATCCTGTGCAAACGCGATCAGATCGTTGTAGGACACCTCGCCCTGGGCAAATATTTTTATACCCTCGAGGATCTCCACTGTCGGCTGCACGTATTCGGGATTGTTTTTCAGCGCCAGGTACAGGCCGACATTCAGTCCTGTATTGACGATTTCATCGGCATTATCGACATTCGTTCCTGCACATCCGCCGATTGCAATGATCGCGACGCAGAGTATCGCCGCGGCCGCTGTCATGAACGCAGTGTATTTTTTCATGCTTGTTCCTCCTTGTATGCCTGCCTTTCTGCCCACTGACGGGCCAGTTCATATGAACAGTATGCCCCGTACAGATAGCCCCAGCGTGCCTGAGATCCGCGAACGTCAAGATGAAAATAAGGGGTATTCCCATCAGGATAAATACCGAGTCCAACACAGTCGTCTACCTGGAGTTCGGCCAGGATTTCCTCTATGTGGCGGACCTGCTGATAAAAGGGCCTGCTGTTTATGATATGGAAATCCGCGGCATTCCCTGCATAGTGCTGCGATTTTTTAACATGTCCTGTCGTGGAGAAGCCGCAGTGGATGATAATGGACGCATCAATCCGATTTCGGATTTCATCCAGTAATAAAAGGAGCAATCCGTTCATCATGTCGGGATCACCCCACCGCTCCGTCCGCTTGAAATGTCTGAGAGTGTTCCAGATATCCATTTTCCCCCTTGGAACAAAAAAAGCCCGGCACCGGAGATAACCTCCGGAAACCGGGCTTCGTAAGCCTCTTCACCTTTTCCAATCAGGAAAAGTCAGAATATCGGCGATCGAATCGCTCTAAATTTGCGGTATATTTAAATCTTTCCTTCCGAAAAAATCAAGTCTTTTTTCGCAGATTTAATAATGTGCTGTGTGTATCCGCACTTCGGACACTTGATTTCAATGTGTGCATCACTCACGTCTGCCCTGAAAAATAGACGGCCGCATTTCTTACAACGAAATTCCGTCATCACAGAATTTTTCTCAGATATTCTCTCATTTATATGGACGACTGTTCTGGTTCGCATCAAAACCCCTGCATAATTCTCCAGCCATAGCCCAGCAAAATGCCGAGCAGAATTGGAAAAAATATCTTTGCTATGACGACCGTTGCACGGTCCAGGTCTGAGATAAGCTGATCAACCCAGTCAGCCACCCTGTCCTCAATCCTCTTCATGCTCTCCCCCTGTAAAGATTCCCCGGGCAAGCGCTCTTGCCCGGTCACGGTTGCGCTGCATGTCCTCCTCCGAAAGGTGTTCGCCTCTGCGGAGTCTTTCCTCACGATCCCGCAGAGACGCTTCATCACGTTTGGACTGCGCTGCCATTTCTCGTTCACTGATCCCGATCATGATTTTCTTCAGGTAGTTGTGATTGTCTATCCTGTCAGGGAAATGCCGATGGATCATGATATTCAGGGCCTCGGCAATTCCCTGGCGGCTGATCCGGTAGTCCACTTTCCGATATCGAAAGGATTCGGCGTCAAAAAGCCGTTTTACTTCCTCCAGAATCACGCGAACCCGCTTTTTATTTCGAGAAAGAGGAGCCAGCCCAAATAACTCCAGGTAGGCGAACACAAGGCTTGAATACTCCTTTAATGATCCCGACAACGCGATGATGGCCTTCCAATCGGCATCATCGATAACCAGGTCCATGTCCAGTTTCTTTCCGCAATAAGGGCAGACGACTTTCATGTCAGACCTTCATTTTCCCCTGGTTTCATAGCTGTAGACATCCCTCGGCTTGCGTTCCGCACCGATAAGAATGAGGCGCTCATCAGGCCACTTCTCTACCGCCTCCCGGTCAATGGATTTTGCCACCTTGATTGCTTCGGTGAGGCCCTGTTTCTCGGCCAGTTCCAAGGCGTTTCTCGGTATCTTAACTCGGTCTTCGCTGCCGTGGATGAGAATGCCATGCTTCAGTTCAACCCGTTCCCGGCCATCGAATATGGCACCCTTCCCCTTTTTCATGAGGGCCAACAATGCCTTCTCGTCGGCCGCATGCTTGTCCTGCCAGACCTTCAGTCGTATCCCGTAGTCCTTTTCCAGTTGCTTGAGGACAGCGTTCCACTCCGCTTCAATGGAATCGATATTAAACTGAGCTATATCAATGTTCTGCAGCAACTCATCGGCGATCTTGTATTGATCCTCTGTCATGCTTCATCCCCTCATGTTGAGTGACAGCTGGCCCATATAGTCCGGCAGGGTGATTCTTTTCAGCTTCGCGTTGAGCGACAGTATATTCAATGCCCTGTGCTCGCGACGGCGCAGATAATTATTAAGTTCCTCGACCGTTTGCCCAAGATAATACCCGCCGCCGTTTGCCGTCGAAACGGAACAGATCGGCGTTCCTTCATGCCGGAGTTCGGTAATGAGGCTTCGCAGCTTCCTGGTATCGTTAATGCGGTTTTCCCATGCCTCCTCGAATACGATCTGGTAGAGTTCCGCCATACCGATGGCACGGTGCTCCCCGATGTGCCGGTACATCTCGCCCAGCAACCGGTTACGCTGCTCCAGCCGGGCAAGTTCCTGTTGATGCTGATGCATGGTAGTCATAACGTTTCTCCTTTTAATAAAGTCCCTCTTTTCTCGCCTCGCGGCGAACCTTCAACCAGGGCACGCCCGTTATGGCGTGGATCCGGTCCAGTTGCCGTATTGCCAGCTTGCCAGTCGGGATTCCTCTTGCTTCCTCCCAGAGCAACCGGCGGATCCGCGCGACAGTACCTTTATGATTCAATCTGATTTCCATGAATTGATTCCTGGTCCCTAATCCGTTGCAGTACCGACAGAAGTTGTTTCAGCTTCCGCGTGTCCCGCAACCAGGGAAGCGCATCAACCTTGCCGATGGATTTGACCAGTCCGGCAAGCCGAGCAGTTCCGTTTTCGATCTGACCGGCCAGTTCAACCGCACGATCCTGGAGCGCCGTAATCTGCTTCTCGACATTCGTCCTCCGGCGCGGACGAAACGGTTTCCAGCCCAGGTACTCCAGGTACCTGGCAAGCTGCTCCAGCTTCACCAGCGGCAGATCCTTTGAACTCTCAACGCCAAAACCCGACAGGATCGCCTCATACTGGTCATCGGACATACCCAGTTCCTTTTTTGCGATGTGGATCTTCGCCAGGAGTCCGCGCCGTTGCTTTCCCTCAGCGTCTTCACCCATTTTCATCCGGGCCGTCGGCATGATTACATCACCTCGATCCTGAAGGTTTCCCGGTCGGCAATCCGGTATATCGCTTCGGCGCCGGCGCCATGTCCGCAAAGACGACGGCCGACCTTTACCAGCAATCCCCGGCGCGCCAGATTCCGGATGTTCTTGTTTATATGACTGCGCCCGGAGCCTGACAGACGCTCGATATCGGCGGCCGTGAAGGTGCTTGAAACATACATCGCCTTGAATATCGTCTTATTGCTCACGCCTTTTTTCTTTGGCTTCCATGTCCGGTTGTATCGGTATTTTTGTCGCCGATTCTGTTTCAACGGCATAAGGGTGATCTCACCGCGGTGAATAAAGTCGATCAGCGTGTTGCGGATTTTATCCTTTTCTTTTACCGTGTCCGCATTGAGCCCTTCACAGAGTGCCGCCGTTGTGAAGGGCATCCGCCGATCCATCATCCAGGCCCGCATGCGGCCTGCCAGTCCCGTTTTAGGAATTGCTTTTGATGACATTCTTCACCAGGTCGCTCGTGATCTCCGAGACTCCCGAAGATTTCATGGCCCGCTCGACAGCGATTGCCGTGGTCAGAATCGGGCGCCAGTCCCCGTTTGAATGCCGGTGGATCAAAGCCGCCGCGTCGGGCGTCAGTGTCGTGTCCAGCGAACGCTTGAAAAACAGACCCACATCCGCCTGTGTGACCGGGCCGAATTCCATGCGCCGACGGATACGGCTGGCGATCCTGCGTCTCGATGCAACGCGCCCCTTCAGCTCGTCCTCACCGATGAGAAGCACCGGGCAGGCATAGCGCTCATTCAGGTTGCGCAGCATCTCAAGGACCTGCATGGTCAGAAGATCTGCCTCGTCAATGATGATCAGTCGCCGCTCCTTCGCCATCTCTCCGCCGATGATTCCCAGGCAGGTTTCACTGCGGACAGGCTTCATCGCTGAAAGCTCGAAGGTGATCTCCCGGAGCACCATTGCCGGGGAGCGGACATTCAGCGGCGGTATATAAATCGCGTCGGTCTGGGTGGCGTACCACCGCGCCGCTTCCGATTTGCCTCGTCCCGCCGGACCGGTGACCATTGCCAGTGAAGGACCTATCAGGCTTGCCTGGTCGGTCAGCTCGTCACAGATCGCATTGAACTTGTCCACGTTTGCCGTTTCGATGAATTCGTTTTTCATGGGGTATCTCTCCTTTATATATAAGGAAGGGTTACACCCCTCCGTACTCCCTCACCATTTGCCAGTATTCCCGCTTGGCATCGGACATGGACGCTTCATATTTTTGTTTCCATTCCTCGTCTTCATCTGACAGTGTCCCGCCGGCGATCTCGAATTGCACACACCATTCATACCGGCTGATTTCATCCAGGAAATAGGTCGGCCGCTCGGGAAGAGGTCGTTTTGTCCTGGCCGGCAGGCTCCCCTTCATTTCCAGCGTCCGGACTTCCTGTGCCAGCTCCTCCGGCGTCCGTTCCCGGAACAGCTCCCGTTCCGCCTCGGTGCGCTGCTGTTTCTCGATGGCATACCGGGCGGCGTCCTTCTCTATTTGCGGGACTTCGGAGTATTGCCTGATGTCGGGGATATTCGATGTGATCCGTTTGAACTGTTCAGCAAAAAGCTTCCGGCGCTCCCGCTTTTCCATGATCTTGCGGCGCGCCAGGTCCATATCCTTCATTGATGAATACGTGACGGGCATGGCGGTGCAGAGGTAGCTGCCATCTTTGAATATAAGCAGTCCCGACGGCTCGGTCGGATCGTGCCGTATGTCCACCGCCTGCTTGTGCAGGCCGATCAGGGCGTCGTGCTCGTACCAGTCGCCCTCGAACTGGACACGGCCCATCTGGACGGTGCGGCTTGTTTTTTTCAGGAAGATCAGGCTGACGGCATGGGGAGATACATATCGCGGCCGCCATCCGGACCGGTAACACTGCATGAGGCAGTCATAGGGCGTGGCGGTTTTCGGCTTCGGCTTCCATGCCCATTCCTTGAGTACGCCACGGTGCGCTTTCTCCCGGTTGTAGTAATCCAGGGCCTGGTACAGGGCGACGGTGAACTCGGAAAAGGTAGGGAGCTTCCCCTGTTCGGCAAGGGCCTTGATCTCGTTTTGGTCCACGTCCTGGTGGTGAATATCATCGGTAAGCCGCTTCACATTTCCAGGAAGTTTGAATTTGCTGCGGAGGATATTTTCGACGACGTCGAAGGTACCCTCGATCATCTTCGCCTTCGCGTTCTTGACGATGGCTTTCTTGTGCGTCCCTGGGACGATCATGAGCGGATTGATCTCATCATCATCGGCGTCATCGGTATTGACGGGTGCTTCTGTGGTCCTCGACCAGGAGAGGCCCAGGGTTGCCATGTCGGCCATGATCCCCATGAGATACCGCGAGAGTTCCGGCTTGCCGTTGTCGGTATAGATCGAACCGAAGGCCCCGAAGATGGAAACGCCGATCTTCAGGGCAAGGCCGATGAGCCAGGCATCATATTTTTTATCCACGGCGCCGCCGTAAATGATCCGCGTCCGGAGATCCTGCCAGAAGTATCCCTCGGGCCGGAAGATCTCACCGGTGTCTTCATCGACCACCCAGAAGTCGAAACGATGCTGATCACCGACGAGCATTTCAAAAGGTGCCAGGTCGGCATAGCTGCGAAGAACCGGGGGCAAGAGGTTGTCCAGGGCGCGGATCCCGCCCTTCTGCATGGCAAGCAGCTGAGGCGTCACCCGCTTCTCGTACCACCAGAGGGCCGATTCATAGCTGCCGATCTGCCATCCCCGCCTCGCCGCTTCGACTACCAGGCAATCATGATAGAGGGTCCGGTGGTCGATCTTGCGGTGTTCGCGTTTGAGGCACAGCCCGATCCAGTGATCGACGGCCTCGGGATCCCACGCCCTCGGTTTGCCCTTCGATGATTTTGTATGGCGGATACCGGCGATCCCCTTCTTCTCATATTTCTTTATCCATCGATAAATGGACTGGAAGGTCACGTCGTAACGGAGGGCAACCGACTCGATCCATGCCCGCTTTTTCCAGCCGGATGGAACTGCCTCGGCCTCGCGGAGAATTTCGAGAATCCGTCGGGTCCGGGAATCCCGGAGGTCCTTTTCACTGATCGCCGTCTCGTCGTTCCACGCGGCGATGGTGGATGTTTTGTTATTATTAAATGATGCGACGGGTAGTTGGTGTGATTGAAATGCAAGTATGGCCCGGGGCGACAGGGCCGGCACGATGTCCATGAGCGCCCCCAGTTTCTTTTCATTTCCTGATGAAACAACCTGCTCGATATAGGCGGTCTGTATGGCCGGCGCCATGACCGGGAGCATGTCCCGGGGCACCTCGTTTCGTGCCACATATGCCTGTTGGATATCGGCGGGGAGAACGTGCAAGGAATATAATCGGTGGGTACCGCCTTTGCCGTTTCCATTCCGGTATGTCCAGGATTCCTTCCCGGCCCGCTTGACGATTGCCTGCTTCGAAACATTGAGCAGATTCGAGATGTCGTTGACTGTAAAAAGAATATCATTCATCGGATGCCCTCCAGCATGGTAATGACAGCGGTCTTCCGGTTGATTCTCTTCCGGATTTTCTTAATCTGTTCCTCGTCGCGGCGGATATCGGCCCGCAGCGCATCAGGTCCTTCCATAACAAAGAGCTTCGCCGACTGGCCCAGCATCTCCAGGGGCGTCGTCCGCCCGGTCGCCTCGCAAAAGGCGGGAAGGAAGATCGCCGGGAAACGATGCTGCTCTTTCGATTCGGCGGTCCAGCTGTCCAGCATGCTTTTTGTGATGTCGAAACCGGTAAGCTCGCTCATCCGCGCCGCCACCTGGTATCGCGAGAGCGGGCATTCCTTGAGCGCCGCGCTGACGGATTCCCTGAACTGGCGGTCGATGTCGAGGCTTCCCGGAGATGGTTCGAGGCTCCTTTGCTGTGACAGGATATCGAAAATGGTGAGCTGATCGGGATTCTGATTGTCTAATCTTTTTTTTGACTTAGGCATTGAAATCACCCCGAAAACGGTTTATAAGATAAACAAATTTGACACTATTACTGCTCATTCATCAGCCCGGGGACGGCCCGGTTTCTTTGCACCATGTCCGTAGAGATATACGGAGGGCCAGACGATCCGGACGTCTTTCTTCATGTACTTGGCGATGGTCCGGCGGATCCGGTCCGAGGTGGCACCGTCGATGACGCGTGACACCGCCGACGGACAGACGTCAAGCTCGCGGGCAATCGTTGCCTGCGCGCCGTGACCGCCAAAGGCACGAAAAAGGGCCTCGCGAATTTCAAGGGGCGTCATGTCTCGTGCTGTGGTTTGTTGCTTCATGATCGGCCTCTTTTTTTAGATGTCTAAATTGATTGAATTGATTGACATGATAAACTCAAAATTTGAGTTAGTCAAGCAATAATTGAGGTTGTCGCTTAAAATTTGCCTATTCGGTTGCAGGTCGGAGCTATATTTATGTATATATTAACTATATACCGTTTTATTGACTGGTTGTCAGTTAGGTTGTCGCTTAGACTTCCAACCGACAACCGCATATTATGGGGGTGACATGCATAATTTACGAGATAGATTAGCGTGGTCGCTCACAATAATTAAGGAAGACGCAGAGCTTGATAAGGGAATAAAAGACGTTGATCTGGCAAAGAAGCTTGGAATCTCAGAAAACACGCTTGCAACATACAGAAAAGGCGGGGGTGACCTTAAAGGCGTTGTTATAGAAAAGCTCATAGAGCATTATAATTTCTCACCCGATTGGCTTTTTAAAGGCGTCGGTGAACCTTTCCCGGGTGCGCATCATAAATATGATAACGTATGTGGCCCAGACGCAGAACAAATCGAACCAGATTCAGAAAACTATAGCTTCATCCCCAAATACAAGGCGAAACTATCCGGCGGCCCCGGATCCTTCGAAACATCAACGAGCGTCGAAAATTACTGTGCGTTCCGGACAAGATGGCTGAAGAGGCGGTGGGATGTTAAACATCTTGCACTTTTTGAGGTTACTGGGGACTCGATGGCTCCCCTGATACAGCAACACGACATGGTCCTTATCGACAGAAGCGTAACCAATCTCAATGATATTATCGAAGGTAAGATATACGCCTTCACAGATGATCGCACGGTAAAGATAAAACGGCTTGTCTGGAGGGGCACCGAGCTATGGGCAATCTCCGACAACAAGATAGAAGCCCCCGACAGCCGCATCGAACTCGAAACAGACACCTTCAACCTCATTGGCAAGGTCGTCTGGATCGGCCACGAGGTGAGGTGAAAAAAACAAAAAGGGGGAGGGATATGGCAAGGAGGGTAAGACCGAGGTTATCACTAACAGATTTTGTCGATATTGCATTGAAAGTAGGTCCTCAAAAAGCAACGAAAATAAGCCAAATCAAAAACAGAGGTGATTATACTCCTGCAGTCGACTATTATAGAAAACTTCGAAACCAAATTATTGAAACGCATCAAGAAAACAGATCGAGGGCACATTTTAGACGATTAATCTTCGACGTACCACTCGAGAAATTAAGGAACTATGATATCATAAGAGAAGGATACTCAAAGTGGTGGGGAAGGAAAGAGCTCAAATGGTTTGAGCCGGCAACGTGCCTTTATGAAAAACATGGAATCGAAGTAAATATTAATCCTGAATTAGGTCTCTTGATTAACGATGAGCCACACTTGATCAAACTATATTTTAAATCAGAAAGTCTCTCAAAAAATAAAGTCAATATTACACTTCATTTGATGAACATTTCTCTGAATGACATGTATGAAGAAGACATAACAATGTCTATTTTGGATATACGAAACTCAAAACTTATAACAGCGACCCATCATGATCCCATGCTGGACGCATCTGTTGACGGCGAGCTTGCTTATATAGCAGCGTTGTGGGCTTCAGTATAATTCATTGGATGTCGATTTAGCTTCACTCATGGAGATAAAATTAGAACGAGGGATAGTTGGAATTGACGAAAAACGCAGACAACCTTCTCTACTATGGAGACAACCTGGATATTCTTCGTCGTTATGTAAAAGATGAAACCATCGATCTCGTTTATCTGGACCCACCGTTCAATTCAAATGCAACATATAATGTCCTATTCGCGGAGAAAAACGGGAGCAAGGCGGCAAGTCAGATCCAGGCGTTTACTGATACCTGGACATGGACACAAGAGAGTGAATCCGTCTACGCCGATATTGTGATGGCCGGCGGAAAAGTTTCCGATTGTCTCCAGGCGTTCCGCACCTTCCTTGGCGAATGCGATATGCTGGCTTATCTTGTCATGATGGCCCCTCGCCTGGTCGAACTTCGCCGAGTAATGAAAGAAACAGCTAGCATCTATCTTCACTGCGATCCAACGGCAAGTCATTATTTAAAATTAGTCATGGATGCGGTTTTTGGCGCCGACAAATTTCGCACTGAGATAGTATGGAAGAGGAGTACAGCTCACAGTGATGCAAAGCAAGGAAGATCACAGCATGGACATATTCATGACATAATATTTTTTTATACAAAAAGTGCTGATTGGACTTGGAATAATATATATACGCCTTATGATACCAGCTATATAGAGCCATTCTATAGGTATACCGAAGCCGAAACAGGCCGTAAATACAGGCTTGATAATCTGACAGCAGCCAAACCAGGTGGAGATACTGAATACGAATGGCGTGTTAAGCGTTTAAATGATAGAGAAAAATGGGAAAACGATTTAACAGATGAATGGAAGAATCCGAAAAAAGATTGGGAGTATAAAGGGATACCCCCCTATAAAAACCGTTATTGGGCATATTCGAAAGCAAATATGATAGAATTTGCTCGGAATGATAGGCTTTCACTTACAAAGTCAGGCATGCCCTGTTACAAAAGATATTTGGACGAAATGCCAGGGGTACCATTACAAGATTTATGGACGGATATTAGTCCCATTGGCGCAAAAGCTGCCGAACGCCTTGGCTACCCCACCCAAAAGCCCGAAGCCCTGCTTGAACGCATTATTAAGGCTAGTAGTAACGAAGGCGATATTGTCATGGACCCCTTCTGTGGTTGCGGGACAACAATCGCTGCTGCAAAGAAATTAGGCCGCGCCTGGATAGGGATAGATGTTACATATCTCGCAATCAATCTTATAAAAAACCGTTTAAGAGATTCATTTGGCGAGTCCACCACATTCGAGGTAATTGGTGAACCCGTCAGTATACCTGACGCAGAACGCTTGGCTGAGTCTAATCCATATCAGTTCCAATTATGGGCGCTGGGCCCTGTGGGGGCACGCCCTACTGAGATGAAAAAGGGAGCAGACAAGGGCATTGACGGGAGGATTATCTTCCAAGGAGACAAAAAGGGCACATTTGAAAATGTAATCCTGTCAGTGAAGGCGGGCCACACCGGAGTTGCTCACGTTCGAGACCTTAAAGGCGTTCTGTCACGAGAGAAGGCCGCTATCGGGGTCTTGATCTCTATGCGGGAACCCACTTCTCAAATGAAAACCGAAGCCGTTGCTTCGGGATTTTACGAGTCTAAAACCTGGGGAAAGAAATACCCGAAGGTCCAACTTCTAACTGTGGCAGAATTACTGGCCGGCAAACAGGTCGACATGCCGCCGATCAGGCATGTCAATGCCACTTTTAAGAAAGCTCCACGAGCGAAGAAAGAAAAAGACGAGCAAAAGAAGTTAGGATTCTGAATGGATTTTACCTAACCGGGATTGCTGTAACGCTATTAGTTAGATAATGTTTTTCGATAAAGACAGAGTGACTAGATATATAGTAATTATAGCATTTATTCTGTGCGTGATTTTTGGTTTATTATGGTATCTTAACCCAGAAGGTAATTGGGAACCAATATTTGCTTTATTTTCGTTCATTTTTATAACAGCGGGATTAATTCGAAAATACTTTTCAAAATCAGGAATGATAATGTTTGAAGGGGGGGGACACCGTGAAAGTATTTTAAAAGACAGAGGGGGAGAGAAAATGGCGGAATATAGACGTAAAAAGGGAAGTGATACATGGCATTGGTGTAAGAATTGTTCTAATTGGCCAACATCTGATTACGAAGTTCGTTATACAAAGCCTACAACCGGAGAATTGGACAACGAATGTAAGGCCAAAGAACGAGACGGCAATTGCAAAAAATAAACTGATAATCATGAAAATCCTTGCCCCCTCCTTCGTATTGTCTTAAAAGTGAAATGCAGCTATGAATCGCTCAAAGTATTTCAACTTTATTGAAGAAAAACTCAGCTTTCTTGCTTATCGCATAGAGATACGGGGAAGCTTGAACCTTTTAGACCTAAATTTGCATTCAGAGAATTTTTATCTCCATTTCTTTAATCTACTTTTTGGTTGGGAGCTCGTAAACCTCAATACAGTGAAAGAAAATATAGCGGGTATTGATTTAGTAGATACAACAAATAATGTTGTTGTACAGGTTTCTTCTCTAGCGACTTTTCATAAGATTGAATCATCTCTCAATAAAGAACTTTCGGATTATCAAGGCTATTCCTTCAAATTTATATCAATCTCTAAAAATGCAAAACACTTACGGACCAAGACATATACGAATCCTCACAACCTGATTTTCTCACCCCAACAGGATATTTGGGATATTGAATATCTTTTAGGATTTATTAGGGGACTTGACATAGGCCGACTGCAAGAAGTTTATGAATTTATTAAAAAAGAGATCAAGGATGAAATTGATCCACGAAAAGTGGAGTCTAACTTAACGAAGATCATTATCATTCTGGCCAAAGAGGATTGGAGTCAAAGGAAATCAGACTTTGAAATAAATGATTTTGATATTGAGGCTAAAATTTCATACAATCAATTGAACAGAGCCAAGATTCTTATCGATGATTATAAATATCACCATCATCGTATTGAGAAAATTTATTCGGAATTTGACAAACAGGGTGTAAATAAAAGTATTTCAATTCTTGATGGCATCCGCTCGGAATATATCGCCCTTGAGCCAATGAATTCCCCCGACCAGTGCTTTTTTTCTATCATTAATAAAGTTACAAATAAGGTTTTGAAAAGTACCGATCACTTGCCTATGCCAAAAGAGGAGCTTGATCTGTGTGTTCGAATTCTTGTTGTAGATGCATTCATTCGTTGTAAAATTTTTAAAAATCCTATGGAAAACAACAATGCTCATTCCTGACAACATTCATCCCGAACAAACCATTTACTTCAATGGTGCATTTGTTCTGAAGACGATTCAGAAAAATGCTATGATAATAGACATAATAGATTTATATATTCTTACAAGGGTTGAACGAGAAATGAGCATGCCGGTTTTCATGCTTTGTCTCGACTGGCTTTTCCTTCTTAATGTTGTCATATTGAATGACGCTGGTAGGGTTGAGTTATGTTCTTAAAATCACTAATTATCACTGGCGGGGACGGATATGTTATCCGAGATATTAGGTTCCATTTAGGCCTTAATCTTATTCTGGATGAAACACCAATTGTAACGGGTAGGGAGACCGGAAACAATGTCGGGAAGACGACAGTTTTGAAGCTGATTGATTTCTGTCTTGGAGCAAGCGCTAAGGGAATATACTCCGACTATGAAAACAAAAAAAACGAGTACAAACTTGTCAAAGATTTTCTTATTACTAATAATGTATTGGTTTCACTGGTTCTCAAGGATGATCTTTTGAAAGAAGAGTCCCGGGAAGTACTCATAGAGAGAAACTTCCTGACTCGCAAAGATAAGATTCAACGCATAGATGGTAATAATAAAACTGATGACGAGTTTGAAGAAGCGTTAACATCTCTTCTTTTCCCCGGGCATTACGGGGGAAAACCAACATTTCGGCAGATAATTGCTCACAACATCCGTTATAAAGACATCAGCATCAACAATACCCTTAAAAATCTTGACAGATATACCCGTGATGATGAGTATGAAACGCTCTATCTTTTTCTCTTGGGATGTGATTTCGAGCAAGGAAATGTTAAACAGGAGCTGCGCTCTCAGATTGATGTCGAAGAAAAATTCAAGAGGCGTCTTGAATCCGATCAAACAAAATCAGCATATGAAACAGCATTAGCTCTTCTTCAGTCAGAAATAGAAGAACTTGAGCGTAAAAAGTCATCATTCAACCTTAATCCTAATTTTGAATCTGACTTAGACGAGCTGAATAGAATTAAATATCAGGTAAATCTAACTTCATCCGAAATTGGCAGACTTGAACTCCGGAAGAATCTGATTTTAGAAGCTCAAAGAGAGATACAATCAAGTCAATCATCTATCAATGTAAAACAATTGCAGCAAATATATGAACAGGCAACATCCCTGGTAAGTGAGATCCAAAAGACCTTTGAAGAGCTGTATGATTTTCACAACAGGATGGTAGAGTCAAAAATAAAATTTATATCAAAAGACTTGCCTAAGATCGATGTAGAACTAACGGCGAAACGTGAGCATTTAAAACGCTTATTAACCAAAGAAGTTGAATTGACATCTGTCATCACGCAGAGTGATTCCTTTGATGCGCTTGAGAAATTAATTGCAGAACTTAACGTCAAATACCAAATGAAGGGTGAATATGAAAACATCTTGCGTCAATTGGACTCTGTTGAATCGAGACTGACGGAGCTTAACAATAACCTTGCGACGATTGACAATGCCTTATTCTCTAATGAATTTGCGCTAAAAATCAAAGAACAGGTTGACAAGTTCAATCTTCACTTTTCTGCTGTGTCATATGAATTGTATGGAGAAAAGTATGCATTGAAGTTCGATACTAAAACAGTAAAAGGACGCCGAATATACGAATTTAGCGCATTTAATATAAATTTTAGCTCGGGGAAAAAGCAAGGCGAAATATCCTGTTTTGACATTGCATACACCCTTTTTGCCGATGAAGAGAATATTCCTTGCATGCATTTTCTCCTCAATGACAAAAAAGAGCTAATGCATGACAATCAACTACTGAGAATTGCTCACTTTGTCAATACAAAGGGGATACAGTTCGTTGCATCGATTTTGAAAGACAAATTGCCAAGTGATTTGAATAAAGATGAATATGTGGTAGTAAAATTATCACAAGATGACAAATTGTTCGGGATAGAAAAATTTGCTGATGCATAATGAACGCATCAATAAAGTTTTATAATTATATTACTATAAACACCCTTTAACTTTAACACCCCCAGGGAAGGTCTATCTGATGTCCCTTCAGGACACTCTCCCCCCCCAGACTTTTCCTGGGGATAATAATGATCTCGCGGCCGCCGGTAAAACCGTAATATTTTGTCACCGTTTATATTTCAGTAAATCGCCATTCCATTGCAATATAAAAAGCGACACGATCCCACATAGTCTCATCTAATCCCGCATAGTCCCGCACTTTTTCGGCCAAATACAAACCTTATCCTTTTGTCTCATAATAACTTCAATCTCTCAGAAGTAAATAGAAGTAAAGGGCTCAAGTCTACCGTTGACTCTTGTAGACGATTGCAAATTGTGACCTACCTGATGAGTGAATTT
>JAFGGB010000202.1 GCA_016930775.1 Deltaproteobacteria bacterium | reverse complement strand
GACTGCGCACTCCCTTGGACTCGGAAGCTGCTGGATACAAATCAGGAATCGCAGACATGACGAATCCATGACCGCGGAAGATTTCATTCGAAACATACTGGATATCCCGGCCCGCTTCAGAATTGAGGCTATCGTCGCCATAGGAAATCCTGCGGTGCGACTCAAGGCGGCGCCCAAAGAACTGCTGAACTACAGCAAGATAAGCTGGAATAGCCACGGTAACAGAAGACGATAATAACCAAGATCTGCAAGGAGCAGCCGGCATGGCCCACGAAAAGGAAATTAAAATCAACTTTCCCCAGGATAAACACGGCGGCGTTTACGCCAACAGTCTCTTTGTCGGCTATACGAGAGAAGAATTTATTATTGATTTCATCATGGCTGCCCCGCCTGCCGGGGCCGTAACCGCACGGATCGTCACCGCCCCCGCACACATGAAGCGCTTTCTGGCTGCGCTTCAGGACAACATTAAAAAGTATGAAGAAACCTTCGGCGAGATCAAACCCGCAATGGATCCAAAGGGGCCCTTCGGCTTCAATGCCTGAGGATTCAAACGCGATGATCGCCGAAACCATACATCAAGCGCACCGCATAAGGCCCCGTACCCAGAAACAGTCGCTGCAGACCGGAAAGGGGGTTCCAGGACAATCTTCTTTCTTGCCCGTCGATGCACGGCATTCGCCGCTATCGGTTACACTGCGGTCCGGATCATGACAAGAAGCATCTTGAACCTTGCCGGCGCTTTCACGGCATGCGGTTTTCCGGCAGGCATTACAATCATCTCGCCGGCCTTCAGAACCTTTGTGCTACCCTCTATGGCAATCTGCGCCTCGCCTTCCTGAACAATGACCAACGCGTCGAAGGGCGCCGTATGCTCGCTCAAACCCTGACCGGCGTCAAAGGCGAAGAGCGTAACCGTCCCTTGAGGCGATGACAGCAGCTCGCGACTGACGACGGCCCCGTCCTGGTATTCGGCCATATCGCGGTCAGAACGACGGGTGTTTCAGCCGGGGCCTCTTTCGTTTTCGTACATTCTTTGCACGTCATCAATGTGCCTCCTTTTCAGCTTTAGCTGTGTCGAAAAAACGGGACGGCGCAAACCGTCCCGCTTATCCTTCCCTTCATTTCAGGATCGTCCGTAGATCATTTTCTGGCGTCGAAATCGGCATAATATTGAACTTTTCCACGAGCGTCTGAAGGACCGCCGGCGTCACGAAGGCCGGAAGCGAAGGTCCCAGGCGGATATTTTTTATGCCCAGAGCGAGAAGCGTCAGCAGTATTGACACGGCTTTCTGTTCATACCAGGACAGTATAAGCGACAGGGGAAGATCGTTCACTCCGACGCCGAAAGCCTCTGCAAGAGCCGTCGCCACTGCCACTGCCGAATAGGCGTCATTGCACTGACCCAGATCGAGAAGGCGCGGAATGCCGTCGATCGTTCCCATGTCCTTGTCAAAGAAACGAAACTTTCCGCAGGCCAGGGTAAGAACGACGCAATCCCGAGGCACGGATTCTACGAATTTCGTGTAGTAATTGCGCCCGGGCTTAGCGCCGTCGCAACCGCCGACGAGAAAGAAATGACGGATTTTACCCGACTTTACCGCCGCGATGATTTTGTCGGCCACGGAGAGAACCGCTTGCCTGGCAAATCCCGCCGTTACAACACCCAGGTCCGCATCTTCCGGAAAACCGGGCAGGTTCAGCGCCATCTCGATGACGCAACCGAAATCGCCGTCTTGTATGTGGGCAACCCCGGGCCAACCGACGACGCCAGCCGTGAAGATTCTGTCTTTGTAATTTTCACGGGGTTGCTGGATGCAGTTCGTGGTCATGACAATGGCGCCGGGAAAGGCCTCAAATTCTTTCGCCTGATTCTGCCAGGCCGTCCCGTAGTGACCATAGAGATGCCCGTATTTCTTCAGGCCCGGATACCCGTGGGCGGGAAGCATTTCTCCATGAGTATAGATATTGATTCCCGTGCCTTCCGTCTGCTTCAAAAGCGCTTCAAGATCTTTCAGATCGTGGCCCGAAACGAGGATTGCCTTTCCTTTTTTATGCCCCAGCGGAACGCCTGTAGGCATGGGATGCCCGTAGGTCTCCGTGTGCGCCTGGTCGAGGATTTTCATGGCCGCAAGATTCGTCTCGCCGCACCGGAGAACAAGGTCCAGCGCTTCCTCAATCGTCAGATCGGGGTTCCCGAGGGCGGTCAAACCTTCATAGAGAAAGGCGGCAATGCCATCGTCACTGTATCCGAGGATCCCGGCATGATCGGCATAGGCGGCGACGCCCTTCATGCCGTACAGGAGAAGCTGTTTCAAAGACCGGACATCCTCATTGACGGCCAGAAAGTCCTTCGGAGACAAATTTTTGGCCTGTTCGATTTTTTTGCCGATTGCATGGTCCGGTTCGAATGCCGCAGAGACGGAGGCATTCACGCGACCCGGCTTCCGTGCCGTTAATTTTTCTATAATGCGTCGGCGATGTTTGTCAGCTTCGGTTATAAATCCTTCGATAGCCTCGGCGTCGAAATTGACATTTGTGAGAGTCGCAAAGAGCGCCTTCAGGACGAACCGGTCCGCGTCGTTATCGGTTATTCCAGCCTTGCGCGCCTCGCGGGCTGCCGCACCGAGTCCGACCAGAACATGCACCAGCAGGTCTTGAAGGGCCGCCACATCGGGCTGCTTGCCGCAGACGCCCATGACAGTGCAGCCCGTTCCTTTTGCAGTTTGCTCGCATTGATTGCAGAACATAGCATTTCTCCTTCTATCGTAACGTTGACGCCAGCATACCGTAAAAAATATTTCTTTTCCTTGATATAGGTCAATAAATCGAGCGCAAATATCTTGAGGACCATTCGCCCCGGCAAATTCCAGGCAACCGTCGGCATTTCGACTGAATTGATATTTCCGGCTGCGAAAAACAATTGTCTGCTTCCGCAGGGGGCTAAAATTCGATTGATACGCTATAATACTTGACAATCACCGCCGTGACTTGATACACCACCTTTCAGTTATTCTGCTTGTACGAGGGTGTGCTTCGATTGTGAATATCCTCTCCAACGTGTCGTGTCGCCTCGGCACGCCGCCATTAATTATTGCACGATATGCCGATTCACCGCCAGCAACAAGCATGATTCCATACAAGACAAAATATGAAAAGGAAGGAATGCGGCCCTCTGCCTGGAACGATAAGAAATTCAGGGCGGAATCCTCGTCGCCTCCCGATATGTTTCAAATAGAAAAGGAGTAGTCTATGAGCAATGTGCCAACCATTACGATAGATGGAAAACAGATAGAAGCAACGCCGGGCAAAACGATTCTGGAAGTTGCGCGGGAAAACGGGATCTACATCCCTTCGCTCTGCTTCTATGAAGGAACGAAGAATCCCGGCGCCTGCCGTGTATGCGCCGTGGAGGTAGACGGCGCCCGATCCCTCGTGGCCGCCTGCGTCATGCCCATTAGTCCCGGCATGGTCGTTAAAACCGATACAGAACGCGTTAAACAAGCCCGCAAACTCGTTGTGGAACTCCTCTGGTCGTCGGGAGACCACAACTGCCTCACCTGCGAACGGAACGGCGACTGCGAGCTGCAGGATCTGGTCTACCGTTTTGGAATCGAGAAGCCGCGGTTCGACATCGATCCTCCGGGCTACGGCATCGAGGATACGAACACGATGATCCAGCGCGATCTCAATAAATGCATCCTCTGCGGCCGATGCATCAGAGCCTGCAATGAGATTCAGATAAACGAAGTTCTCGATTTTTCTTTACGGGGTTCGCACGCCAAGGTAGGACCGGCGTTCGATGCGGATTACATCAATTCGGAATGCGTTTTTTGCGGTGAATGCGTCAACTCCTGCCCCGTGGGCGCTCTTACCTTCAAACAGGCCCGCTTCATGGGCCGGCCATGGGAATTGAAAAAAGTCAAAACAACGTGCCCCTACTGCGGAGTTGGCTGCCAACTTGACCTGAACATCCATGACGGAAAAATTGTCAAGGTTACGGGCAACCGCGAATACGGCCAGCCGAATCTGGGCAGCCTCTGCGTCAAGGGTCGCTTCGGCATCGATTTTGTGAACCACCCCAGTCGATTGAAGACGCCTCTCATCCGAATCGACGGAGAACTCCGGGAAGCGAGCTGGGACGAGGCAATCGGCTATGCCGCCCAAAAGCTCGGCGACATCAAGAAGACGCACGGCGCTGACAGCGTCGCCGGCCTCTGCTCCGCTCGATGCACGAACGAAGAAAATTACATATTTCAGAAATTCATGAGGGCCGTCGTCGGGACGAACAACGTTGATCATTGTGCGAGGCTCTGACACTCCGTAACGGTGGCCGGTCTGGCCGCCGCCTTTGGCTCAGGCGCCATGACAAATTCCATAGACGAGATCGAACACACCGATCTTATCCTCGCCACAGGCACAAACACCACGGAAAACCACCCCATGATAGGCGCCCGCGTGAAACGGGCGGTCCGCAAGAATGGCGCGAAACTGATCGTCATAGATCCGCGAAAAATAGACTTGGTGAAATACGCCACGCTCTGGCTTCGGCAGAAACCCGGTACGGATGTGGCTGTCCTCAACGGCCTTATGAACGTCATTATTGCCGAGGGACTTCACAAAGCAGACTACGTGGCCGACAGGACGGAAAACTTTGAAGCCCTTGCGCAAACAGTGAAGAAATACACACCGGAGTACGTGGAAGAGATTTCGGGCGTTCCCGCCGACGACCTTCGAAAGGCCGCCCGTATGTACGCCGGAGCGAAAAGAGCCTCCCTTCTCTACGCAATGGGCATTACCCAGCATATTACAGGAACCGACAATGTCAAAAGTTGCGCCAATCTTGCGATGCTCACAGGAAACGTGGGGATCGAGGGCGGAGGCGTGAACCCGCTCCGGGGACAAAACAACGTCCAGGGCGCCTGCGACACGGGCGGACTTCCCAATGTTTTCAGCGGCTACCAGCAGGTCGCCAACGACGAGGCTCGTGCAAAATTTGAAAAGGCATGGAACGTCAAACTGCCCGGCAAGCCGGGACTTACAGTCGTCGAGATGACGAACGCGGCTCATCGCGGGGATCTCAAGGCTCTCTACATTATGGGAGAAAACCCCATGCTCAGCGATCCCGACCTCCATCACGTAGAGGAGTCATTGAAACACCTTGAACTGCTTATCGTCCAGGATATCTTCCTCAATGAAACGGCCGAACTGGCTCATATCGTTCTTCCCTCGGCCTGCTTTGCAGAAAAAGACGGCACCTTCACCAATTCGGAACGTCGTGTTCAGCGCATCAGAAAAGCCATCGAAGCTCCCGGTTGCGCGAAAGCGGACTGGGAAATCGTTGCGGCCCTTTCAACAAAGATGGGATACCCCATGACATATGGCAGCGCTAAGGATATTATGAATGAAATCAACATTATGACACCGAGCTACGGCGGAATCGTCTATGATCGTCTCGATGGCGAGGGGCTTTGCTGGCCCTGCCCCACAAAGGATCACCCCGGAACCGCGTTCCTTCACAAGGATCGTTTCACACGCGGCCGAGGTCTCTTCCACGCCATTGAGTATCAGCCGCCCGCTGAACTCCCCGACACGGAATATCCCTATATCTTGTCCACGGGACGCGTCCTGTACCATTACCACACGGGGACGATGAGCCGAAAGAGCATCGGCCTCAACGAACGCTGCCCTGAAAGCTTAGTGGAGATCAATCCAAGCGATGCCCAGCAACTTGCCATCTCGGAGGGCCAGGCGGTGCGGATCACGTCCCGTCGCGGAACTGTCAGCGCCACGGCGAAAATCGTGGAAACGCCGCCTCCCGGCACGGTCTTCATGAATTTCCACTTCAGAGAAGCTGCGGTGAATCTGCTGACGAATCCAGCGCTTGACCCGATCGGCAAGATACCTGAGCTGAAGGTCTGCGCCGTAAAGGTCGAGGCGGCATAACACGGAACCTTGCATCAAGGGGAGACTTGCCCCGTCAACGGGGCGAGTCTCCCCTCCTAAAGATCCGTTCGCTGCCGAAGCGAGGCAAAATGCATGGATAATCAAGTACTTGTTCATTGGTATCGAAATTGCGACACGTCAAGACGATGTTTTGTGCGAAAATAAATTGATTGCAGAAAACAAACGACGCTTCTGGAGGTATGACGGTATGGCTAAATGGAAATACAAAACGAGCATTATCGATCTCAACGCGGTGATCCCCCCGGAAAAGATCGCCTGCGTTGAAACGGGAATGTGCATGATCGACAACGTGCCGGGCGCCGGGCTCGACACGCTGGAGTCGCTCCTCGATACAGAAGGAAAGGACGAGTGGGAACTGGTCCAGTGCCAACCCCATGGAGGCAAGCTTCTCTGCGTCTGGAAAAAAGAACAAAAAGAAGCCTTCGCCAGCTAACGTTCCGTTTGCGCATGCGAGATTTCTTTCTCGACATGAATGGTGGATCGCTCGGATCGTCGGCGGACGGCGGTCGCAGTTTTACAACCTTATGTGGAGGTATAGATAATTATGGCTTTTAACGCTCCTGCAAAAATGGTCGGTATGTTGGGCAATACGGGTGTGGCCAAGTCCAAGTTGTCCGTGTTTCAGCTTCTCGTACGAGGATTCATGGCCGGCGCCTATATCGCAATCGGCGGCGCTCTCTGCACCGTATGCATAACAGGCATCACTACGGCCGGCATTTCCAAACTGGTCGGCGGCGCTGTCTTCCCCGTGGGCCTCATTGCAATTGTCCTCACCGGAATGGAATTGTTTACCGGCGACTGCATGATCGTTCCCATGGCCGCAATGATGAAAAAAGTCACATGGGGAAGCGTCATGCGAGTTTGGGTTTGGGTATACATCGGCAATCTCGTTGGATCCCTTTTTTATGCCTATATTATGGCGGCGGGTCCCTTCGTATCCGGCCAGATGGATGGCGCCATGGCAGTGAACGGCTTCGGCATTACAGCCATCAATATCGCCGTGGGAAAAACCCTCGCCTATAAAACCGTCGGCATGGGAGGGCTATGGTCCTGCTTCATCAAGGCCATCGGATGTAACTTCCTGGTAAACATCGCCATCCTTCTTGCCGTCACGGCCGACGATGTCATCGGCAAGTTCTTCGGCATCTGGTTTCCCATTATGGCCTTCGTCGCAACGGGATTCGAACATTGCGTGGCCAATATGTATTTTCTCCCGGCAGGAAAATTTCTCGTTGATTGGTATCCGGCCACCATCACCAAGATAGGATCATTCCTGGAAGCCAACGGGGGACTTAGTTGGGGCGATATCTGGATGTGGAACATCATACCGGTGACCATTGGAAACATTATCGGCGGCTTCCTCTTCATTGGCGTCGCCTACTATTTGATGTTCAGGAAAGATGTTCCGGCTGATTAATTAATTATCGAGAAGGCGCACAATATCATGTCGGCCTTGGGTTGGATAGCATTCACGATATGCTCTGCGCTTGTTGCAGCGCATTGGCATACTGTCGGCGACGGCCGGTTTCTTATTTACGCCCTGCCGGGACTTGCCCTCCTCGTGATCATCCCCTTCTCTCTCTCGGCCATGAGCCGAAGGAGTTACCGCAATGCCGGCGAACTCTATGAGCGCGCAGCCCGATCAGTTGCCCTTTCGACCATAAGTCCGTCAATGAGCGGCGAAGCCGTGAAAATCAACGGCACTGTTTCAAAGGTGAGCTTTCGATGGTTGAATCGGCCCCACTTTATAATCGAAGAGGGGCATCACAAGATCCGGGTTGTTATGTTTACATCGCCGGACGAAAATATAGCCGTGGGCGACCGCGTCAATGTACTCGGTCTTGTTATGAGAAATCTCTTTTCCCGCCGGTCTGCGGTCATTTCGGCCGTACGGATCGGAAAGAACCTTTCATAGGAGGAATGATATGGATGGGCGAGAATCACGTTTTGCCTTTGGATTTTTACTCCTGGGAATTGCCCCTCTCTTCGCTTCACTGAGCGCAGGAGTGGGAATGGTCATTTTCCTTGCAGGGCTTGTTATCGGAACCCTGTGCGCCTTTGCCTGAGGCAATCGAATCGGGTGCAGCGTTCGCAGGCGGCAACAAATACTTCCCCGCGCCCAGTTAACTAGATGATTTTTAAAACAAAGGGGCGACGCTTTCTGCGTCGCCCCTTGTGCATGGGGCCGGTTCCTTTCCGATCGCTACGAACCGGCATAATCCGTTGTCACTTGAAATCCTTCCTTTTTGAAATCAGCGACCAATTCATCCATGTCGCCGGCATTGACGCGAATGACCACCGTTCTCGATCCGTCTCGATTGACGACTGAAACCAGCGAAACAATCGAGTAGCCCCGCGCGTTCACGATTTCCGCCACCCTGGTCAAATCTCTCATGTCGCCAGCCATCGTCAGCTCAACGCGGGAACTTGGCATGCCCATCCCCATGAATTCAAGAAGTACGTTCAGAAGATCGCAGGTGGTTATTATCCCAACGATCTCCTCTCCCAGGACTACCGGCAGGCTGTTGACCCGTTTCTCGTTGATGAGGCGAGTCGCCTCCTCAATGGGCGTTCCCGGAGAGACGGTGAACAGGTCCTTCGCTTTCGTCATGATCTGCCCTGCCGTCATTTCCGAAAGAAGATAATTCAGTTCGTGGATTTCGAGGCTCGTCGCTTGCGACGGCGCATTGTTCCTGATATCCCAGTCGCTCACTATCCCGAGCAATTTCTTCCCTTCCACAACGGGAACCTGATCGATATTATGTTTTTCCAAAAGACTCATTATTTTCAAGACGCTGGCGTCCTTCGTCACCGTAATGAGATTGCGCGTCATCCTCCTGCCGACAAACATGTCATACACCTCCCTGTTCGGCGGATCATTACGATCGTTCTTTCTTTCCCAGGATTCTTGTCTTCTTCTTCAGTCTGCCGATTTTACGGCGGAGCCGCGCCAGCGAAGTCCGGTCGCCGGCCTTCATGGTTTCTTCCTTGCGGAGTTGAAGGTCCCTGATGAGAGCCTTCAACGATGCAACGGTCACCTCCTTAGGGGGAAGAGTTTTCTTGGCGGCTTTCTTCGGTTTCGCTGCGGCGCCAGTTTCCTCCGGCGGAGATGCATCTGCCCTGGCAGCCTGAATGGCGGCGATCAGCTCATCTTTTTTCATTGAGCCGGCGCCGTCCAGACCTGGCAGTTCGCGGGCCATATCCCGAAGTTCTTTCACCGTGTGCTGACCCAAGGACTTTTCTTCAGTCATTGTCGCTCCTTTTTGTACTGAAATATGGATACTTTATACCACAGGATCTTTTATAATGGCAAATCTAATCAAATAATTGCGATTGAATGCATCGGAGACTCATTGACAAATTTATTTCTTTTACCTATATCTCCTTACCTTCCCAGCAATGATCCTTCACCTCTGGGAGATATGATAATGAGCAATCACCGGCAAGACATGAAAACAATCCGCCGCCTCATCGGAGAGGCCAGGACCGTCGACCGTCCGAAGTTTCGGCTGCGTCTCCAGTCCATCGATCAAAGACTCCGCAGTGAAGCTGGAACGGACAGTCTCGGCTCTTCCATTGCTTCTCTGATGCAAGGGCTTCTTCGGTCCATCAAGGCAAAGGAAGCCCGGCGCTGTGGACTGCCCCGTCTCTCCTATCCGGAAAATCTCCCGATAGTGGGGCGCAGGGAAGAGATCATCGAGACCCTGCGAAACAACAGAGCGGTCGTTATCACCGGCGAGACGGGCTCCGGCAAGACAACGCAGATTCCCAAAATGTGCCTGGAAGCGGGCCGCGGGATCGAGGGAATGATCGGTCTCACCCAGCCTCGAAGAATCGCCGCCATGACCGTATCCCGAAGAATCGCCGAGGAGATGGGCGAGCCCCTTGGCAGATCGGTGGGATACAAGATTCGTTTCGACGACAGAACCTCCCGGGACTCCTACATAAAGATCATGACCGACGGCATTCTCCTCATGGAAATGCAGGGCGATCCCCTCCTGTCGGCATACGATACTCTTATCGTCGACGAGGCCCATGAACGGAGCATCAATATCGATGTTATCCTGGGCCACCTCATACGGCTCATGAACCGCCGCCGCGACCTCTCCGTAATCATAACGTCAGCCACGATAGAACCAGAACGTTTCGCCTCGGCCTTCGGCTCAGCCCCCATTATTGAAGTGTCGGGGAGAACCTACCCTGTGGAAGTGCGCTACGAACCTTTGGAAATCGGAAACGACGAAGGCGACGGAGGATACATCGACGCGGCTGTCGCGTCCGTCGAGAAAGTCGCTCGGGAAGGCGGGCCCGGAGACATCCTGATCTTCATGCCCACGGAACAGGACATCCGCGATACCTGCGATATACTTGCCGGACGAAAACTTCGGAACACCAACGTTCTTCCCCTTTTCGGCCGCCTGAGCCCTGCCGATCAGCAAAAAGTATTTACGCCAATGAAGGGCCGTAAAATAATAGTGGCTACAAATGTGGCTGAAACATCCATAACCATACCTGG
>JAFGGB010000201.1 GCA_016930775.1 Deltaproteobacteria bacterium | reverse complement strand
TGGGTCCCTCCCGTCCCGCCGATCCGCCTGAGCCGATGCAGATCGCCGATGTCAGGATCTTGACGATGGAGACGCGTTTCCTGATGTAGCCGCCCCTCAGTGCGACGGCTTCGATCGTTTCAGAGACGCCGGGCCCCCGGGCCTCGCGGGCCATGAAAAAGATAATCGGTCCCACGATCAGCCCTCCCAGCATGGGGGCGGCCAATTTCATGTACCAGGGAACGGATGCAAGGGTTTCCAGAAAGGTCCTGCCGGGCGTTCCGAAAAAAATGAACTGAACGGAGCGAATCATGAGACGGAAGACAATGGCGCCATATCCGCTGAGGATGCCGACTGCCATGGCGATGATTATCATGGCCGCATGATCGTTTTTCTTCAGACGGTTGAAAAAAGCTGTTGTGAAACGTCTGTTCATGAAATTATCGGTCCTGCGATTATCGCGATTTCACGGGGCGCCTGTAAAGATCCATTGACAGACAGTTTATAAGTCCTTGACATACTTTGATGTGTCATATATATCGCCCTATGGTCGCTGGAACGGCCCGCAGGCCAATGGGAGGACCCGCACGACACAATGAACATGGAAAAAAATATGCGGGACATTGTGCATCTCTTCGCAAGAATAATCCTGGGGGTTATCTTTATCTATGCCAGCTACGATAAATTATTCAATCCTCAGGAATTTGCAAGGATAATTTTCAATTACCGCATACTTCCCTTCACGCTGTGCAGGCCTGTCGCTTACATTCTTCCCTGGGTCGAATTGACGGCGGGACTGCTCCTCATCGCAGGACTCTTCACCCGGCTGGGCGCTGTAATCATAAGCGGCCTCCTCGCGGCTTATACGGTCGGTCAACTGGCCTGTGTAATTCGGGGCATAGACATTCAGTGCGGCTGTTTCAGCATGAATCCTGAATCGACTCGCGTGGGTCTTTACACCGTTTTCCGGGACATCGCTCTCCTCATTCCTTCTCTTTGGCTTGTTTTCGCCAAGGGGAGGCGGTGGACTCTCGATCGGTGCCTCGAAGAAAAACTATCGAACCGTTGACAATAGGAAATGAGCGACAAATACGGGGCAGCGTTCGTGAACAAACCCTGCATCACAAGAATTATTATTGCAGCGGCGGTCTTTCTTCTTGCGGCGGGAGGGGCGATTGCCGCCCAGAAACAAGGAAGAGGACCAGCCCTTCGCATTGACGGAGATTATTTCGATTGTGGTGTTGTGGATGAAGGATCTATTATCGAGCGTACCTTCATCGTTAAGAACATCGGGGATCAGGAGCTCCTCATTGCCGGCGTGGAACCGGGGTGAGGATGCAGTGTGGCCCGTTTCGACGGGTCCATCCCTCCAGGCGGCGAGGGGAAGATAACACTCACGGTAAACACGAAGGGCTACAAAGGCAAAACAACCTTTGTCGCCGATGTCCATACGAACGATCCCAAGAACCGTTTTACTATGGTGGCCATCGGGGCAACGGTCAGAAAAAAGTAACAGACTTTGTTCGCTGGCCGAAACAGCATTGCTATCGACGGCCTCGCTTCTTCTGAAATTCCCCGGGACAGCATCGTTCTCATTACGGTTTTTCTCCGAAATCGCCGAGAACTCGGCCGCAGGCGGGCTGGCCGGCAGAAATATCTCTGTATTATAGTGAGGCACAGCAACGATGGATGAAAAAAATATCCGTTCCGTAGCGGAAGAGCTGAACATAGGAATAGCCCAAGTCAGAGCCGCATGGAGACTTCTGACGGAAGGCGCTACGGTGCCCTTTATAGCCCGCTACCGGAAGGAAGCAACAGGTTCTCTTACGGAGGAACTGATAATCGCTGTTAGGGACCGCATGGAAGAGATGGCCCGCCTTGAAAAGCGGTGCGAGGCCGTTATAAAGTCCCTGACCGACCAGGGTCTATTAACCGACGATCTGCGAGAGCGTATTCTTTCAGCGGAAACCCTGGCAAAACTTGAAGACCTTTATCTTCCCTATAGACCAAAGCGGCGAACCCGCGCCACGGTCGCTCGGGAAAAGGGCCTGGAGCCCCTGGCCAGAATACTCTTCGGCCAGGGAGATACAGACCCTTTCCGGGAGGCTGAAGCCTACCTGAGTGCCGACAGGGGTGTTGCAACTATCGAACAGGCCCTGTCCGGAGCGCGGGATATTATGGCCGAATGGATCAACGAGGACAGCGGGATTCGCCAGGTCCTCCGTACGTTTTTCGCGACGAAGGCCGTCCTCCGCTCTCGCGTGGCAGCCGGCATGGAGGAGAAGGGAGTCCTGTACCGCGACTACTATGACTGGGAAGAACTGGCCTCCAGCGCGCCCTCTCATCGTATCCTGGCGATACGTCGAGGCGCCGCCGAGGGAATCCTGACGATCCGGACGCAGCCCGATGAAGAGGAGGCCCTGTCTCTGGCGGCGCCGAAAATGCTTTCCGCCGAACCGACGCCCCGTTCATCCTCCGAGCAGGTCTATTTGGCCCTGAAGGATGGATACCGCCGTCTCCTCTGCCCGTCTCTCGAAACGGAACTGCGTCTTGAATTAAAAAAGAGGGCGGATCGCGAAGCCATAAAGGTTTTCACCGAGAACATTCGAAATCTCCTTCTGTCTCCTCCGCTGGGAGGCAAAGCGTTACTGGCCGTTGATCCCGGTTTTCGGACGGGCTGCAAGGCAGTCTGTCTCGACCGGCAAGGCAAGTTTCTTGCAGCAGAGACAATCTATCCTCTCGAACCCCATCGAAGGATTGACGAAGCGGTGCGAGTTGTCAAGGCTCTGGCTAAACGCTTCGGCGCCGAGGCAGTTGCCGTGGGGAATGGAACGGGAGGCCGAGAGGCCGAAGAGTTTCTCCGCGCAGTGCCCTGGGAGCCTTTTATTCCCGTGATTATGGTAAGCGAAAGCGGCGCTTCCGTGTATTCGGCCTCTGCGGTTGCACGAGAAGAATTCCCCGATCAGGACGTGACGATTCGAGGCGCCGTCTCCATCGGCCGCCGTCTCATGGATCCTCTGGCAGAGCTTGTGAAAATAGATCCGAAATCCATCGGCGTCGGGCAGTACCAGCATGACGTAGATCAGTCGCTTCTGAAGGAGGCTCTTGATGATACAGTCGTCAGTGCGGTGAATGCCGTCGGAGTGGAGGTGAACACGGCGAGCAAAGAACTCCTGCGTTATGTGTCCGGCTTGTCGGACCGGCTGGCCGGGGCGCTCGTTACGCTTCGCAACGAGCGTGGACCTTTCAAGAGCCGAGGGGAACTGGCGAATGTGCCCGGTCTCGGCCCCCGGACCTTCGAACAGGCCGCCGGTTTTCTAAGGGTCAGGCATGCACTGCATCCCCTGGATTCCTCGGCCGTACATCCTGAACGGTATGTCATTGTAGAGGCTATGGCTCGAGATGCCGGCGTCACCCTTGACGAGCTGATGAAACGGCCCGACCTGCGAAGTCGCATCGAACTCTCCCGTTATGTCGCCGGCGATGTGGGCATGCCTACCCTTACGGACATCATGGAGGAATTGGCAAAACCTGGACGGGATCCACGCGATACCTTTGAACCATTTAACTTTGCCGCGGGAATCAACGATATAGACGATCTCGATGTTGGGATGACCCTGCCGGGTCTCGTAACAAACGTCGCTGCCTTCGGCGCCTTCGTCGACATCGGCCTTCACGATAACGGACTTGTCCATATCAGCGAGCTTTCGGACCGCTTTGTAAAGGATCCTCACGAAGCGGTCAAGGTTCACCAGCGAGTCACCGTCACCGTTATAGCCATCGACCGGGAGAGGAAAAGAATCTCCCTGTCCATGAAGTCACGGCCCTTCGATAGGGAGAAGCCCCGGGAGAAAAGAGCGCCGGAACGAGAGCGGAAGGAGGCGAAGCGGCAGAACAACGCCTCGCGGCCCGATACGAAACTCTCCCAGGCTCTTAAGGGATGGCAGAAGTCCTGATTGCGATTGGGGACGACCAGGGAACGAGAATGTGCCGGCGTCCGCCGGAAATGCCTGTAAGCAGTCGCCACTGTGGACATCACTCCTCAGAAGCGCTCTCTGAGAAGCTGCACGTTCCGTCGAGAAGTTCCTTTCCCGCCTCGAAGCCGACGTTGAGGGCTTTTTTATTGACGTCGAGGAATCGGGGCGAGAGGCTTTTTTCGACGGCTTCGGCGAG
>JAFGGB010000200.1 GCA_016930775.1 Deltaproteobacteria bacterium | reverse complement strand
GGTTCTCGAAGAGAAAGTTTATTCGAGAGTTCTTATAACGAGACCCGTGGTTCCCATGGGACAGGATCTTGGATATTTGCCTGGATCGAAGGAAGAGAAACTGCGTCCTTGGATGCAACCGATATACGACAACTTGGATCTTTTGTTCCATTATCAATCGGAATCGTCCTATACAATCGTCGATCATCTGATCGACAAGGGGATCATCAGTCTGGAAGCCCTTACGTACATCAGAGGACGGAGCATTCCAAATCAATTTATCATCTGCGACGAAGCACAGAATCTATCTCCCCATATGATAAAAACTCTTGTAACGAGAGTTGGCGAGGGATCAAAAATCGTCTTTACGGGTGATCCTGAGCAAATTGACAATCCATACTTAGATGCAAGCAGCACCGGACTCACGATGCTTGTGGAGAAAATGAAGGCCGAAGATTTGGCAGGTCATGTGACCCTTCATAGGGGGGAACGATCGGACGTTGCCGAGCTTGGCGCCAACATCCTGTGAGGGATACGGTTTGCCGGCTAGTTGGGCGAGTAGGGCGATCATTTGCCCTCGTCGATCAACTGATCGATGGTTTTTTCAATGCGGTGTCGATCTCGTGAGAGGCGGCCTGTCTCCGCAACATTGCGTCGCTTTCCCCGGGCGAAAAAATATGCGCCAACAATGGCCGTGAAAGGGGCTACGGTTACGAGGCCGAAACTTCCTACAACGGTCTGGAGAATCTCGGCGGCCATGTAGTTCATATTCAGGAGATTGACCAGAGGAGCGCCTTGAGCCATAAAGACCATAAGGAGAGTCATGTACCCGCCGGAATAGGCAAGAAGAAGCGTTGTCGTCATTGTTCCAACAACGGTTCTGCCCACTCTGAAGCCCGAATTAAGGAGTTCATGAAAGCTTATCGACGGATCTCGGACGGCAACTTCCTCCATAGACGAAGACACATCCATGGCGAGATCCATGAGCGCTCCCGACGAGGCCATAAATATGCCGGCAATGAAAATTCTGTGCAAGTTGAGAGCGGGAAATCCGCTGTAGAGGAGAGTCTCCGCAAAGGGTTTGACAGCGCCGTGAAGGTGAAATTCCCTTGAAAAGGCAAGGGCGCAGGCATAGGTTGTCGCCGTGCCAAGAAAAGAGCCGAAGAATGCAACGAATCCCTTGCGGTTCCATCCGCCGACGAGAATTGTTATGACGGCCGTCAATGCACAGACGACGATCAGACCGACGGCGATGGGATCGAAGCCTTTCAGGACAAGAGGCAGGAGAACCTTCCAGATCATTAGCCCAGAAAAAATGAAGGACAGCAAAGCCTTGGCGCCGGTCCATCGGCCGAAAAACATTAAAAGCCCGGCAAAAATGGAAAAAAGAAGAAGTTCGATTCCGAGCCGGTAGTGGTCCTGAGCGTGAGCGTAGAAAATGTCGCCGTTTTTGAGGCTAAGCACCATAAAGACTTTGTCGCCGACCCTGAAAAACTTGTCCAGTTCCATCTTGCCCGTAATTTCATTCAACGCCTCGACAGTGCGCCCTTTGAAAGCGCCGCCAAGGAGGGCCACCTTCAGCGACTGAGCCCCCATTCTAACGATCCCAAATTGACGGACGTCGCTGTTGTCCACGGCGACAACGATTCCCTTGCAGTTCGTCGATTGCCCCGTCAGACGATCTTCAAAACCCGTAGGCCTGTAGCAGAGAAAGAGCGAGGCGATACATAGAATCGCTGCAACGGCCAGGTCATTTCGATGGTTGATTTGCTTTTTCACATGCGTCCCTAGTTTGCAATGCTGTAGGGCGGCGACCTTGTCTGGTGCGCCGCCCAAGGTGATGGTTGAAAGTTTCAGTATTTTTGAGAATTAACGCAGTGCTGCTATCTTAACGGGGCGCCTTTCAAGGCAAGCAAAGGAATGGCCCATGACGGACATTATTTTTTTGGCGATGTCCGTATTGTCGTAATAGCCGCCAAACAAGCAATCGCCTACGCCCTTGGCGGATGTGACGACAGGCACTCCTGTGTGAGAATAAGAAGTCCATCCGAGACCTGCTTTTTGGTTGAGAATCTGTGTAATTTTTACTGTTAGCGGATCGTACCCGCCGTAGAGCAGGTAATCCTGACTGGAAGAAATTTCCAGTCCGGCCATTGTCTGTAGAAAAGCTTCACGCAGTTCCTTTGTTTCGTAATCGGCAAGAGCGAGTTGACCGCTGCCCGAGGCAGTAAGCCCAAAATACAATTCTATAGCCGGCAGAATATCTTTGTCGAAATTGCCTTTCAAAGGATGATTGCACTTGTAGGGCGTTACGAACTCATCGGTAAACTTTTGAAATGAAATCCGTTGACCTTTCAATGCATCGAAATGCGTATCGTACTGAGTGCCCGCAAATCCTATGGTAAGACCGCCGCATTCATGATCTCCCGTTGCGACGATCAATGTTTCGGTTGGATGCTTTTTGTAGAATTCAAACGCTACTGCAATCGCATTGTCGAAAGCCAAGGTGTCGTAAATGGCCGCGACGGCGTCGTTGGCATGGCAGGCCCAGTCTATCTTCCCACCTTCCACCATGATGAAAAAGCCTTTTGGATTATCCAGAAGCTCGATGCCCTTGCTGGTAAATTCGGCGAGAGTTATGTCTCGCTGCGTATTGTCCATGTCGTAGGGAAGAGCGGATCCGTCGGGCAAATTTCGATTGATGGCGAGGATCTTGCCGTCCTTAGCCGTCAAAGCGAGGAATTCTTCTCGATCTTTGACAATTCGATATCCTTTGCGTACGGCGGCCTCCAGAACGTCTCCTTGGGGATGTTTAGATTTTTTCCCAACCGGATCGACAAAACCGCCGCCGCCGAAATATTCAAAACCGCTGTTTACGAGGTCATGGGCGATTTCATGGTACATTTTTCTGGTAGGCTGATGGGCGTAAAAACAAGCGGGCGTTGCGTGATCTATTGAAACGGATGAAACGACTCCCACTTTCATTCCCTTGTCCTTCGCGATTTCGCAAAGATTCTTAACGCTGTTCCCTTCAACGTCGACACCGATGAAATTGATTTTGGTCTTTACGCCGCATGCTAAAGCCGTCGCGGCAGCTGCGGAGTCCGTGATGAACCGATCATAGGCGTAAGTGGCGGTAACCCCATGAACGGGCATGGCGCTCATTGCAAGAATTGCATTGTTGATTTTCTGACCGTTTTTCGATGTCAAAAAAGCTTCGGCGGCGGTTCGTTGCGGTTGCCCCATCCCGTCGCCGATAAAAAGGAATAGATATTTTGCAGGTTTCCCTTTATACATCTCTCCCTCGGCCCAGGCGGCGACGTTAGTCAAAATCAGAAGCGCCGATACGGCCGCACATAAGACGGTGAACCATTTAATGCAACGGGCTGTTCCATATTTTCTCTTCATGTCTATCCTCCTTGTATATTATGAAGCATTTTCGCTTTGCATCCTCTGTCATGCTGACTGTTATGATGCAAAGGACGACAATTGCATAACATCGTAGAATTAAAATTTTGTGACAGTTCAAATAAGAGTTGATGAAGATGGGAGGACGGTTAATCTTTGCTGCCGAATTTGTAGCCTACGCCGCGAACCGTTATGATATACTTCGGATTCATGGGATCCTTCTCAATCTGGGTTCTCAGTCTTCGTACATGGACGTCTATTGTTCGCGGTTCAACGAAGGTTTCGTCGCCCCAGATGTGATCGAGGAGTTGGTTTCTCGTGTAGACCCGTCCGGGGTGCAGGGAGAGAAATTTCAGGAGCTTGAATTCCTTAGGACTGAGATCCACTTTCTTCTCGTCGATTGACGCTGAATACGAACGGTAGTTAATCGCCAGATTTTCATAGACGAATATTTCCTGATCCTTTTCTTCGACGCGGGATTCACATCGCCGCAGAACGGCGCGGATCCTGGCTAGAAGCTCCCTGACGCTGAAGGGCTTTGAGATATAGTCGTCGGCGCCGACTTCCAAGCCAAGAACTCGGTCTATTTCGTCGGTTTTTGCCGTCAACATGATAATGGGGGTCAAAGCGGTTGTGCCGTTTTTCCTTAGAATTCGAGCAACTTCCATTCCTTGAATGCCGGGAAGCATGAGATCGAGGATAACGAGGTCGGGCTTCTTCGTCTTGGCTAGCCGGATAGCTTCCTCTCCATCAAAGGCTTGCAACACTAAATATCCTTCCTTCTCGAGATTGTACGATACCAGATCGACAATATCGCGTTCATCATCAACAACGAGGATTGTAGATAATTGTTGAGAATTTTTTTTCATTACTCTCCGGAACTCTTTGTTTTCCTAAGCTGCAGGAAAACAAAGAGTTACTGTTGTGCCCTTGCCGAGTTTGCTTGTTATGTTTATCGATCCGCCATGGGCCCTCATGAGATGCTTCACGATGGACAGGCCGAGACCAGTACCGCCCATGTCTCGCGACCTCGTTTTGTCGACGCGGTAGAACCTTTCACCCAACCGAGGCAGTTCGCCTTTTGGTATGCCGATGCCCGTGTCGGCAATCGAAAGGCAGACGATTCCGCTCTCAGTTGCGGTTGCCTTGATCAAGATTTTTCCCGAGGAGGGCGTGAACTTTACCGCATTGTCAAATATGTTCAAAACAATCTGAATTGCACGGTCGCGATCAGCCCAAATCATCGGAATGTCGCCGGGTATAGACTTTTCAAAGTCGATGCCCTTTTGCTTCAATCGTTCCGCTATGAGAGGAAAAACATTGTCCACCAGGGACTCGGGAGGCAATGCTTCGAAATGGAAAGCCGTCCTTCCAAGTTCGATGTCAGAGATCGTCAGCAGATCGTCGACAAGACGATCCAGGCGGCGCGCTTGCCGGTCGATCGTATCGAGAAATTTGCGAGCAGAATCTTTTTCTTCCAAGGCGCCGCTCTTGAGTGTTTCTATGAATCCCAGGATGGCCGCGAGAGGGGTTTTGATTTCATGCGTAACATTAGCGACGAAATCGGCCCTGACCCGTTCCAGTTGCTTGAGTCGGGTTATGTCGTGGACAACGAGCATTGTCTTCGGTTTATCAGACAGTCCTTTAATGGGACTTATCGTTGCATTGAACATGGGATACTCATCGAATTCCAGACTGATTTCCCTGCTAACCTGTTTTCTTTCTTGGTTATATTGTTTCATGGCCTGCATAAGGTCGAGGTTTCTCAAAACCTCGAGACAAGTTTTGCCGACCACGTCGACGTCCCCCACTTGAAAAAGTTCCCTGAAGGCGCTGTTAACGGATTCAATGCGTTCTTCGTCGTCCAGTACCATAACGCCCGCATTCATGCTTGCGAAAATCGCCTCGAGTTTGCCCTTTTCCTCTCTTGCTCTTTCCATGCTGTCTTGCAACTCGGCAACTATAAAGTTGATGTTTTGGGCAAGCCGTCCCACTTCATCTCCCGAATGTATCAACAGGCTTCCGGGCGGCTGTTCTCCTCTTCTGAGACGGTCGGTGTATTGCTCCATTTCCTGAATGGGTGTTGTGAGACGCAACGTAAAGAGGAAAGCCAGTATAAACGACACGAAAATTAGAAGACCTAAGGATTCAAGAACAATGACAGTGTACTGTCTCGCACTTGCAATAATTTCCTCCAGGGGACGGCCCAGCCTTATGTAGCCGACCCGAGAATCGGCGATTTTCAAGGGGTAGGCGATGTAGAGAATTTTCATATCTAGAGTCCGGCTGTATCGCGTGGCTGATCCTCTTCCCTTGACTCTCACCTCCTGGATTTCGGGACGGTTCAGGTGGTTGTCCATTGTCGCCGGATCGGCCTCGGTGTCGAGGATCACCGTGCCGTCGGCATCGATGAAAGTCACTCGCGCCTTTGCCACAGCAGCAAGATCTTTCGCCTTTGCCATGATATCGGTTTTCGTTCCGATGACGTTGATCATGCGCGCCGCAGCATCCAGATTCATTTCTATTTGAGCCATGAGCCGCCGCTTCATCTGGTTGAGTGAAAGGAAGCCCATGACGGCGATGGTCGCGATGACGATGGCAAGATAGGCAATGAAGACTTTGAAAAAGAGTTTGTTTCGCATCGATGTTCCTGTTTGAAGGATTTTTTATCGAAGCTCTTCGCCCGAAGGCTGCCGATGACGGACGTTCTTTCCCGTCACCATGAAGATGACCATGTCGGCTATGCTCTTTGCGTGGTCCGATATCCGTTCCATGTTTTTCGAGACCTGCATGACCAGAAGGGCTCTCGTGATAGTCTTGGCATCCTCCATCATGAAGGTTATCAGCTCTCGAAAAATCTGCTCGTTGAGACTATCCACGATCTCGTCGTCGCGTCGCACCTCGCAGGCCAGCGCAACGTCTTCCTTGATCATGGCCTCTAGGCTTCTGTGCATCATCGATCGCGATATCTCTGCCATTCTGGGGAGGTCGATGTAGGGCTTCAGGGGGGTCTCCTGATTCAGCAGCAGGCACTTCTCCGCAATTTTTGCCGCTATATCGCCGATTCTTTCCAGATGACCGTTCGTTTTGATGGCCGTCGTTATAAAGCGCAGATCGCTTGCCGCCGGCTGGCGGAGCGCCAGGAGCCTGATGCTCAGTTCCTCCGTTACTTCATCGAGACGGTCGACGGCATCGTCGTCGGCAATGACCTGGCGGGCCAGATCCGAATCGCGATCGACGATCGCTTTCATTGCATTCGCAACAGCCCGGTCGACAAGGGCGCCGAGATACATGAGATTTTCCCTGAGCTTTGTCAGTTCCTTGTCGTATTGGCTAACTGTGTGTGCTTTGTGGTCTGTCATGTCTTTTCTCCCCCCCCCGCAGATTATCCGAAGCGTCCTGTAATGTAGTCTTCCGTTTGCTTTTCCTCGGGTGTGGTGAACAACTTTTCCGTCGGATTATACTCTATCAATTTTCCTAAGTAAAAAAATCCCGTGTAATCCGATACGCGGGCTGCCTGCTGCATGTTGTGCGTGACGATTATGATCGTGTAGTTCTTTTTCAGCTCCTGAATAAGTTCTTCGATTTTGGCGGTGGATATGGGATCGAGGGCCGAGGTAGGTTCGTCCATCAGAAGAATCTCCGGTTTCATGGCGAGGGCTCGCGCGATGCAGAGCCTTTGCT
>JAFGGB010000005.1 GCA_016930775.1 Deltaproteobacteria bacterium | reverse complement strand
TTGGCTCCCCAGCGCGGACTCGAACCACGGACCCGATGGTTAACAGCCATCTGCTCTACCGACTGAGCTACTGGGGAATATTTATATGAAAAACAGCTTTCCCCGGAGTACCGCCGGGGCTCGTTCTCGACTGCCTCCGAGAATGGAGGTACCTATCAGAATATTAACCTTTTTACAACTCCTTTTTTTGCGCTATCGGCAGTTCGTGCAGGTCGTCAAATTGGAGAACGGCACGCCGCTCGTCCTGCTAATGTAACGCAGTTGGTCCTCCGGCGCAAAATAGCGGCCGCAGACGTTGCAGGGCGTCATTTTGAAAACCTTCTCCCAAATGATTCTCCTGTCGCCATCCTGCTCCATCTTGACATATCCCGTGGGACAGGCAAAGGCGCAGGAGCCGCAGCCTATGCAGGTGTTGGGATTGAACTGTATCGACGGCTCGTCGATTTCCCTGTTTCTTCCGCGGTCGTTAAAGGTAAGGGCGTCGACGCCGACGATTTCATTACAGGCTCTCACGCAGAGGCCGCAGAGAATGCAGTCATGGGATTCCCCTTCCCGCAGCGGCGTCTCGATGCCGGCTTTCCTGGCCGCTTCGCGGACGGCTTCCGTCTCGGGATGCTTGTAATACAGAAGGGCTGCCGCCGCTTTCCTTGCTTCCTTCGCAGCCTCGGAATTCACGCGGACTTCCATTCCCTGCTCCACCGGCGTCGTGCAGGATGTGGCAAGCTGCCACGATCCGTTCGTCTTGACTTCGACGGTGCAAAGACGGCAGCCCCCGAAGGCGCTGAGGTCAGGATGGAAGCAGAGGGTCGGGATGGGGATGTTCAATTCCCGCGCCGCATCAAAAATGGTTGATCCTTCTTTTGCTTTTATCTTCCGGCCGTCTATCGATATATTGACCATTACGATCCCCTTACTCGTTCTATTATGCTTTATCGGTTGTTATGATCATTCCCAGACTACGACGCGGTAGCAGCGAAGGCACCGTGCCGCTTCCTCGCGCGCCAAGGCGGCGGTGAAACCGCCTTCCGCCTCGTCGAAAGTCTTAATCCTCGTTTTGGGATTTATGTGGGCGACTTTCCTTGCCGCGTCCTTCACGACGTAGCCCCTGCCGCGTTGCGACGCCAGATCGACGTCCGTGTACATGAGCCCGCCGTCCGCCGACGCTCCCTGAAGGCTGCTGTCGATTTCTTTCGCCGCCCTGTTGCCGGCGTCGAGAGCTTCGATCAGCGTGGCAGGACCGAGGACGCAGTCGCCTCCTGCAAAAAGACCTGGGATGTTCGTCATCATCGTATCGGGATTGACTTTAACCGTTCCCCAGCGCTCGACGCCGAGGGACTTTTCGGCCTTTATTATCGGAAGATCGGGTTTCTGGCCGATGGCCGCAATGACCATTTCCGTATCTATCTTGAACTCCGATCCCTTCACGGGCTCGGGACGGCGCCGGCCGCTCTCGTCGGGTTTGCCGAGTTTCATCTTGATGCACTCGCAACTGACTACCTTGTCTCCGTCTGCTGCAATCTTCGACGGATTGGTAAGGAATCGGATATTGATTCCCTCTTCGAGAGCCGCTTCGATTTCCTCGTCGTTAGCCGGCATTTCCGCCCGGGAACGGCGGTAAACGATTTCCACGTCCTTGAATCCGAGCCTGAGGCAGGTCCGGGCGCAGTCGAAGGCAACGTTGCCGCCGCCCACTATGATGACTTTTTTCTTTGGTTCGATGGGAACGCCGAGGTTGAAGTCCCGGAGGAACTCGACTCCGTCCACCAGGCCTTCGCAGTCCATGTCCTCGCCTTCAACTCCCATGGGATTGCCCCTGTGAGCCCCCACGGCCATGAATATGGCCTTGTAACCTTCTTTTTTCAGCTTCGCTACATCGACCACATCGATCCTTGAATTTAGAATAATTTCAACACCCATTCTCTTGATAAGTTCGATCTCGTGGTTGAGGATGTTCACGGGCAACCGGTATTCGGGAATGCCGACGATCGCCATGCCGCCGGTATATGGCAGGGCTTCGAAAATCGTTACCTTGTACCCCTTCAGACGGAGGTTGTAGGCCGCAGCCAAGCCGGCCGGCCCTGCGCCGATGACGGCAATTTTATCTTCCCTCTCCTGCCGGGGAGCCGGCAGCGAGCTCGCGCCTTTCATAAGATCCTCGTCGGCAGCGGCCCTTTTGAGAAGCCTGATCGCTAGAGATTCGTCAATGTCTTTGCGCACGCAGGCGCTTTCACAGGGGTGGGTGCAAACGCGGCCCGTAGTGCCCGGCAGTATGCAATTTTCGCGTATGAGGTTCAGCGATGCGTCGAATTTATTGTTTTTTATCAGCTCTATGTAACCGGGAATGTCTAGTTTCGCCGGGCAGGCTTCCATACAGGGCGCCGTGACGCTTACTCTGTAGTTTTTCTTTTCTACCTTCCGGTCGCCCGCTGCAAAAGCTTCAAAATCGGCCTTGAAATGTTTCAGAGCATCCATGACGGGATAGATAGCCGATTGACCGAAGCCGCACTTGCTGTTCGCGGCGACGTGACCAGCGATTTCGGCCATAAGATTTAAATCGTTTTTCGATCCTTTGTTTTTCGCCAGTCCATCGAAAATATCGATAATCCTGTCTATGCCGATCATGCAGACGGCGCACTCGCCGCAGGATATCTTTCGCGCCTCTTTCAGATAGGCGTAGGTCAGGGATATCACATCGCTCTTGGGGTCGCCGATCACCAGACCGTTCCAACCCATGAGGGCCGCCGCTTCCGTGCCGTTTTTCGGTTTCGGAAAGCTGACAACTTTGGAGGTCTTGGCCGCCCCGCCTTTTCGATTATCTATAACCTTGCCGTTCCAACTGCTAAACGCCACTCTCTCCATTATTCGCCACCTTATCCTTGTCTTTACAGTTATCCCTTCAGTTCCGACCAGGCATGCAGATTATCGACTTTGTCGAGGAGTTTGTTGTATTCCTGCACCACCCGCTCCTGGACTTGCTTGACCATATCCGGCGAAAGATGACGGAAACGGCCCTGAAGTTTCAGATAATCGGCCACGGGCCGGAGCTTATCGTGTTTGATCGTCAAGCTGTATTTCCCGTCCACCACTTCATAGATGGGGAAAACGCCCGTTTCAGAAGCAAGCCTGCCCATCGATATGGCTTTCTCCGAGGCGCACCGCCACCCCGTAGGACACACGGCGAGGACATGGATGAAGGCGGGACCCTTGACTTTCTTGGCCTTCTCGACCTTCCTTATGAAGTCAATCGGATAGCTCGGACAGGCCGTAGCGACATACGGAACATTGTGAGCAATCATGATTTCCGTAAGATTCTTTTTCCAGGCGCTCTTTCCCGTGCTGGCCGGGCCGGCAGGGTGGGTCGTCGTGGAAGCGCCGAAAGGCGTCGCGCCGGACCGCTGGATGCCTGTGTTCATGTAGGCCTCATTGTCGAAGCACACATAGAGCAGATCGTGACCGCGCTCCATGGCGCCCGAGAGGGCCTGAAGACCGATATCGAAGGTTCCGCCGTCGCCGCCAATGGAAACGGCCTTCACGGGACGATCGGAGATTTTACCCTTCCTGCGGAGAACCTTCAGGGCAGCCGAGACTCCTGAACCCGCCGCCGCTGAATTGGGAAAAGCCACGTGCAGCCAGGGAAGTTTCCACGCCGTCGTCGGATAGAGGGAAGAAACCACCTCCATGCAGCCGGTGGCATTGATGATCACCGCATCCTTGCCGAGGGCCTTGCACATGAGCCGTATGGCCAGCGCCTCGGCGCACCCCTGACAGGCCCGATGACCGTGAACGAAATATTCTTCTTTATTAACTAACCTCGGAGCATATAAATCGAAATTGGCTACGATGCTCATGATCCCCTCACTCCGTATATTTCATACTCTTCTGTTTGTTTGCCCTTCTTC
Organism: Deltaproteobacteria bacterium; assembly: GCA_016930775.1. Taxonomy (GTDB): domain Bacteria; phylum Desulfobacterota; class Syntrophia; order Syntrophales; family UBA2210; genus JAFGGB01. Next base: position 19,463 of record JAFGGB010000005.1, on the reverse strand, counting down.
GCCTTCAGACCCTTCTCGGCCAGGGCGACAAAATCCTGAACTAGCACATCGCGGCCGCCGAGACCGATGATTTCGCTTACTATGGCCGGCGCATCGGGTTGATCATAGAGGGCGCTCCTCACTTCAGCGGCCACGGGACCGCAGGCGCCAAACGAAACAGCCCTGTCCATCACGACGAGGGACCGGCAGCCCTTCACGGCAGCGCGAATCTCCTCGAAGGGGAACGGCCGCCAGAGAACAAGTTTCACGAGGCCTACGGGCATGCCTTTGCTGCGCATTTCGTCGATGGCCGCTTCAGCCGTCTCGCCCATGGAACCCATCGTCACGAGGAGCGCCTCCGCTCCTTCCGTCCGGTACTTCATCACCGGTTCATAAAGGCGGCCGAAGATCTTTTCCCATTCTTTCCAGGTCCTGACAATCACCTTCTTGGAACCTTTCATGGCCTCATCCCGCGCCTTGAGACTTTCTGCGTAGTACTCGGGAAGGCCGAGAGTGCCCATCGAAACAACGCTGTCGGGATGGACCTGGGCGAAAGGTTTATAGTCCGGAAGAAACTTTTCCACTTCCTTCTGCGAAGGGAAGAGCATAGCTTCAACCACGTGGGTGAGCTGGAATCCATCTAGGTTTACATTGATGGGCAGCATAACTTCGCGGTCTTCGGCAATCTTGAAGGCCTGGATCATCATATCGACAACTTCCTGGCCGTTCGAAGCGAAAATGGAAATCCAGCCCATGTCGCGCTGGGACATGATGTCGCTGTGATCGTTCCAGATATTGATCGGCGCCGACAGCGCCCTGTTGCCGATGGCCATAACGACGGGAAGCCTCATGCCGGAAACCACAGGCATCACTTCTCCCATGTAGAGAAGGCCCTGGGAACTGGTTGCCGTGAATGCCCGCGCTCCCGCAGCGGAGGCGCCGATGCAGGCGCTCAGCGCAGAATGTTCCGATTCGACGCAGATGAATTCCGCATCTAGTTTTCCCTCAGCGACCAGGTCAGATAGATGCTCGGGAATATGGGTGTTCGGTGTGATGGGATAGGCGGCCACAACATCGGGCTTGCAGAGGGCAACCGCCTCCGCCGCCGCCAACGCGATTTCCATTCCTACTCTTTTCGCCATGGCTATCCCTCCTCAACCATATCGATAGCGCCGGGCCAGCACTCGGCAGAGCAGATTCCGCAGCCCTTGCAGTAGTCGAGATCGGCCTCGAAGCAGCCCTGCTCGTCCTGGATGATGCACCCCTCGGGACAGTAGATAAAGCAGACGCCGCATTTGATGCATTTCGTCTTCGTGAATATCGGCTTCTTCGCCCGCCAGCTGCCTGTTTTGTATTCTGCGGCGCTGCCGGGGCGGAACACCATGTTGCCAAGAGTTATTTCCTGCCAGGTTTCTAGCCCCTTCTTTGCTGCCATCACTGATAACCTCGCACTTCAGTTCTATTAGTTGGTGGATACTTCCTTGAATGCCCGGGAAAGCGCATTGAGATTCCGTTGGGCCAGCCTGCCGAAGCGGTGCTCAACGGGGTTCTTCGCCGACTTGAGATCGACGAGGCCCGTTACCTTTATAAGAGCCCCCAGCATCGTGGTATTCGTGATCGGCACACCAAGCTCTTCCCGTGCAATTTTCGTGGCGTCCACAGTCGCCACGGCGCCCTTGAATTTGAGTTGTTCTTTAACTTCCCCAGGGCTCTTGGTTGTGTTGACGATCAGCTTGCCGTCGGACTTCAGTCCATCGGTTACGTTCACAATGCCGATAAGCGTTTCATCGAGCACGACGACGACATCGGGATTATAGATGCCCGATTTGATCTTGATCCGTTCGTTTGCCACTCGGTTAAAGGCGATAACCGGGGCGCCTCGCCGTTCGGGTCCAAAACTCGGAAAACCTTGGCCGAACTTGCCTTCCTCAATGGCAGCCAGTGCGAGCAATTCTACCGATGTAACCGCACCCTGGCCACCTCTGCCGTGCCACCTTATTTCAACCATTCGGCAACTCCATGTGTGGTATTGTCTGTGATGTTAATAATATGACGCGCTTGCCTTGAAAAGCAAACGAGCTGCGCATGTCAAATCTTTCTTTATTATCGGAAACCCGAAAGTTATATAACCGAAAGATAGATTTGGCAAATGATTAATTAGGGCGTCTCGTCGCATCAAGGAACTCCTTATATGAACTATAAAAAAAAATGTCAATACCTATTTTGCACTATCCTCCTCATTCAGGAAAGGCCTGCAACAGAGCGGGACAAAAGAACATTTCCCGGCAATATCACGTGCTGCGGCGAAACTCCATGGCCTTCGCCATGGTCATTTTATCAACATATTTGAGATCGCCTCCCACGGGTATCCCCATGGCGATCCTCGTAACGTTAACGGGGCGCCTGTCAAGGAGCTTCATGATCAACAGCGCCGTCGATTCTCCCTGGACATTGGGGTTTGTAGCCAGCACCACTTCGCGAACTCCCCGTTCGTCCACCCGCTTCAGCAGCTCGCCGATCCTGAGTTTTTCCGGTCCTATGCCGTCGGCCGGAGAAAGAACGCCGTGCAGGACATGATACGCCCCCCGAAAACTTCCGCTCTCCTCTATGGCCACAAGGGCGTCTGGGTCCTCGACGACGCAGATAACATCATGGTCCCGGCCGTCGTCCATGCATATGCCGCATAAATCTTTTTCGGCAAGATTGAAACAGCGAGAGCAGAAACGGATCTTCGCTTTCACCTCCCGGATGCTTTCGGCAAGGTGCAGCGCCTCTTCATCGGGGGCGCGAAGGATATGGACGGCAAGCCTCGTGGCCGTCTTCTCGCCGATGCCCGGAAGTCTCGACAGTTCATCAATGAGACGCCTGATGGGCGCCGCGTATCCCGTCATTGCCGATCCACCTCTTACAATCCCGGCAGATTGATATTGAAACCGCCCGTCATCTTGGACATTTCCTCGGAGGCCATTTCCTGGGCTTTTCTGACGCCTTCATTCACAGCGGCCACGATGAGATCCTGAAGCATGTCGATGTCATTGGGATCGACTACTTCTTTCTCGATCTTCAGAGACACAAGCTCGTGCTTACCGTTAACGACGGCAGTAATCATACCGCCTCCTGCAGTAGCTTCTACGGTCTTGAATGCAAGTTCCTGCTGGAGCTCCAGCATTCTTTCCTGCATCTTTTGGGCCTGTTTCATGAGTTTCCCGAAATTTTGGGTCACGGATTCCTACCTCCTCGCATGTTCATCAAGATTCTTCACGGTAACGCCGCCCACTTCGGCGCCTTCAAAAACATCTATGACCTTCTGAACCAGAGGGTGACGCAGCGCCTCGCTCTTGATCCGCTGCTCTTCCGCTGCCGAGGGCGCCCGCTTATTGGTTTCCCCTCCGTTCATGGCTTCTATCTCCAGCAATACTCCCGCTCCGAAAAATTCCGAGACAAATTGCGAGAGCTGATCGAATTGCGCCTTCTCCCGCAGATTGTCGAGAAAGACATAGTCGGCCGGAAAGCCTATTCGCAATTTCTGTCCATCGAAGAACAGCAGGGTCCCCTGCGCTATCTTGGATCCCAGGAGAGAACTTTTCTTTGTAATGAACATCTTCAGATCTTCCCATTGACCCCTGGCGCCGTCCCGCGTCTCGGCGGACCGGGCCTCCGTTTCAAAGATGGGTTCTTCTGAAAAGGGTTCCTGCGGCGGGACGTGCGATTTTTCCGCAACAGCCGGTCCGGCGCTTCGAAGACGCTGTTCCAGCCCTTCGAGCCGGGCCGCCAATTCAATCAGGGGAACGAGCGGATCAAGAGAAGCCAGTTTAACCGCGACGTACTCAAGGTTGATCCGGGGATCGTCGCTCCGACGGACCTCTTCGCTTTCGTCCATCAATCCGTCGAGGAGTTGTTGGATATGGTCCCTGGAGCGACCTTCGGCCCGCCGCGCCAAATCGGCGCGGTCTTCATCGCTCAGGGCGTCTCCGGTTTCCTTTCCGCCGGTGATCATGTGGGACATGATATCGAGAAAATATTGAATAAGCGATTGGTAAAACCGCCGCGGGTCGATTCCGGCAAAATAGGCGTCGTCAATGATCCTCAGACAGGCCGCGGCGTCTCCCTGAATGATCGCCTGCGAGAGATCGGAAAGGAAGCGGCGGTCGTTCCGGCCGAGAAGTTCCTCAAGATCCCCGTCGGAGAGGGATGCCCCCCCGTAAGCGATAGCCTGGTCGAAAATGCTCAATGCATCGCGGAAGCTGCCGTCTCCTGCGCGGGCGATCCATGCAAGACCGCTGTCGCTGATTTGAATTTGTTCCTTATCGGCGATGTCGCGAAGGGATTCCGCAAGACGACGGAGGGGGATGCGCCGGAAGTCAAAGTGCTGGCACCGCGAAAGAATAGTCGGAGGAACCCGGTGCATTTCCGTCGTGGCGAAGATGAACAGCGCATGGGCCGGCGGTTCTTCGAGAGTCTTCAGGAGGGCGTTAAAGGCCTCCTTGGTCAGCATGTGGACTTCGTCTATAATGAATATCTTGTAGCGCGACGATGCCGGCGCGAATTTGATGCTTTCCCGGAGTTCGCGAATTTCGTCGATTCCTCGATTTGAGGCCCCGTCGATCTCTCTGACGTCGAGAGAGACTCCCTCCGTTATATCCCGGCACTGCGAGCAGATATTGCAGGGCGTCGCCGCCGGTCCCGTTTCGCAGTTCAGCGCCTTGGACAGAATTCGGGCAACAGAGGTTTTGCCGGTTCCTCTCGGACCGCTGAATATGTAAGCATGGGCGATTCTGCCGAGCCTGATGGCATTGGTAAGAGTCTTGACAACGTGGTCCTGGCCGACAACGTCCTCAAAACGCTGAGGTCTCCATTTGCGAGCTAGGACAAGATATTCCATCCGTTCCCCCGGGAAAGGCTGGTTATAGCAGAATTTCGGCAATCTGTGGGATATTGCTGCACATCCCCATAGTCTCTGTTAGGGAAAATCGGTTTCCTCGTTGCTGTGCAAAACCGCAGTGCATGTAAAAAAACTGATAGCCAGGCGCCCCCGTAACAAACGTCGGGATTTGCTACCGCTGCTTCCTTCCGGACCTGACGGGGTTCACAATCCGCCGTTTCACGGGACCCAGCTATCAGACTTTCCTTCGCCAATAATGGCGGAGAGAGGGGGATTTGAACCCCCGGTACACCTTTGTGGGCATACACACGATTTCCAGTCGTGCTCCTTCGGCCGCTCGGACATCTCTCCGCGAAAACCAAATGTGACTGCCTTATAAAGCCTGGCGGAGAGGGTGGGATTCGAACCCACGTGAGGACTTTTGGCCCTCAAGTCGATTTCGAGTCGACCCCGTTACGACCACTTCGGTACCCCTCCGCACGAGGGTCTTGCCCGCATAGAGCCCGTTACCATATCCTCTTTTCACGGAAAAATCTACTCAAAATTTGCCCGCACTCCTCCTCCAGAACGCCTCCCCGGACTTCAAAGCGGTGATTGAGCCTGTCGTCGCTTCCAATGGAAAAAAAGGTCTCAATTGCGCCTGCTTTGGGGTCCCGGGCGCCGAAAACGAGGCGACCGATGCGGGCTTGGACCAAAGCTCCGGCGCACATGATGCACGGTTCAACGGTGACATAGAGCGTTGTGCCCGTTAGCCTGAAATTGCCGAGGACCTGGGCGGCTTTGCGGAGCGTCACTATCTCGGCATGGGCCGTAGGATCGTTGAGCATGCGCGTCTCATTATGAGCTTTCGCAAGAATCTCACTTCCGGCCACAAGAATGGCGCCCACGGGCACTTCCCCCGATCGGCCGGCCGCCTTTGCCTCTTCGAGGGCTATGCCCATGAAATCTTCGTCGTTCCGTTCCTCCATAATGGCGCCCTCCCCGATTCATTCCTATTCCATTATCCTTTTTCAGAATCCTGTCAAGACTGGCCCTGTCTATTTATTATCTTGAATTACGAAGCATCTTCCGTATTATGGTGTCATGTCGCACCGATTGTTTGGCATAGCCCTCGCTCTTTCGCTCTTCGGCCATATCGTTTTCTTCGGACTGGCTCAATGTCTCGTTTCGTCCCCTGCAGCGATTGAGCAACCGCCGATCATGTCGGTGGAGCTGGTAAGTCCTCCCCCGCAGCAGGAACAGGCAACCCAGCGTCCCGAACCCACCGGAGAGATCAAGGGCAGGCCTGTTCATAAGAGCAGCGTCTCCGAGCAAACAGTCGACCTTGGAAGCGTCGACGCACGTCGCCACCCCTACTTCTTGAAAATAAAGCAACTCATCGAATCGCAATGGTCCTACCCCAACGACGCCTTGTCGCAAGAAACGGAGGGCACAGCGGTGCTGCGTTTTTCCATAGCTCTTTCCGGAACGTTGGAAGGCATAACTCTCGTCGAATCATCGGGCTCGAACTTTCTCGATGACGAATCTCTGCGCGTCGTTGGATCAACTGCCTTCCCTCCAATTCCTGACGACTTGAAGCTCCGGCGACTTCATATAATCGCACGATTCACCTATCGTCTAACGGAGTGATTTTAACCTTGCCATTTCGATCCCGCAACATTAGTATCTGCGACCGATGCCATCGCCATCGGTGAGGATTTCATGAAGCATTTGACCAATGAAAGTAAAATTACGGTTTTCGCCGCTGCGGGTCACTTTTTCACCCATTTTTACGAACTCCTTTTCCCCTCTCTGATCATCCCCTTCACGCTGGCTCTTAAACTCGACATCGCCCAAGTCCTGAAACTCGGATTTCTCATGTATCTTCTATACGGCGTTGCCGCCCTTCCCTGGGGCGTCTTCGCCGACCGTTTCGGGAACAGGCTCAGTCTCGTTATCTTTTTCGGAGGAACCGGCCTGGGCGCTATCCTGACATCCTTTGCCGATTCGCCCCTGGCGATTTCCCTTTCCCTTGCCACTATCGGTTTTTTCTCGAGCATCTACCACCCCGCCGGCATGGGTCTCATAACCCAGGGAATCAAGAAACGGGGACACGCCCTCGGAGTAAACGGAGTCTTCGGCAATCTAGGCCTCATGAGCGCCCCCTTTGCCGCGGGACTCCTCAACTGGCTCGTTGGATGGCAAATAACCTTTTTAATTATCGGCATGGCATCCATCGCCTGGGGCGTTTTCCTGGCCGTCATCTCCATCGACGAGACGCCCATTGAAGCTGAAACCTCCCCTGATCGGAACAGGGACGCGACAAACAGCAACGATCTGACAATTTATTTCATGATTCTCTGCGTTATTATGACCATTGCGGGACTGACCTATCGGACGAACAGCATCGTTATGCCCTCGTACCTGGAATTCCGCGCGGGCTTCCTCCTGGACTATTTCAGGAAATTTCAATTCAGCAATATGGAGGGGGCGAAAACTTTCGCCGCCACGCTGCTCGCCTCCTGCGTTTATGTGGTGAGCGCCTTTGGTCAGATCCTCGGCGGCAAGCTGGCCGACCGGCACGATCTGAGGAAAATGTACCTCCTGTTTCATGGGATGAGCCTTCCTTTCGTCCTGCTGATGGCTTTTGCGGTCAACGCGCCCTTGGTCGTCGCCGCAGCTCTCTACGTTTTTTTTGCTCTGGGCATGCAGCCTGTTGAAAACAGCCTCGTGGCGGCCTTTACGCCGGCGAAATGGCGAAGCACCGCCTACGGCTTAAAATTCATTCTGGTTTTCGGCGTAGGATCGCTGGCCGTATACATCGTAAGTTGGATCAAGGAAACATGGTCCTTTTCCGCCGTCTATCTTTTCGCCGGCGCTCTCGTCGCTCTTCTGATTCTCTTCATTTTCCTGCTCATGTGGGTCTCGCGGGGCCATGCCTGCAAGAACAATTAATAGTCGCTGAGGAAGGACCTGTCATGCCTGGGGGACTGCATATAAACCCCGCTCTCCGGGATATTCTGCCGATCCGAATCAAAGACGCATTGAAGATCCTTCAATCCTGCACCCTCTGTCCGAGAAACTGCCGTGTCGACAGGCTCGGCGGCGAACAGGGGTTCTGCCGAACGGGTCGCCTGGCCCGTATCGCCAGCTTCGGTCCCCACTTCGGCGAGGAGGCGCCCCTGGTCGGTCGGCAAGGTTCCGGAACTATCTTCTTCAGCTCCTGCAATCTGCTCTGCTCGTTCTGCCAGAATTACGACATCAGTCATCGCAACGAGGGACGCGACGCATCTCCGGAATCTCTTGCCTCCATAATGATCGACCTGCAGGAACGAGGCTGCAGCAATATCAATTTCGTGACGCCAACCCATGTGACGGCCCAAATCATCGAGGCCCTGGCCATCGCCGTCGAAAGGGGTCTCCGAATCCCTCTCGTCTATAACTGCGGAGGCTACGAATCCCCCGCGACATTGCGGCTTCTCGACGGCATCGTTGACATATACCTGCCCGATTTCAAATTCTGGGACAACCGGTTTGCCGATCGTTATCTGAAGGTCCCGGACTATCGGCAGAGGGCAACGGAAGCGCTGAAAGAGATGCACCGCCAAGTTGGAGATCTCTCCATTGACGATAACGGCATTGCCATTCGGGGGCTTCTCGTTCGCCATCTCGTCATGCCGGAGGGCATAGCGGGAACCGCCGCCCTTATGAAATTTTTAGCCCGGGAGATCTCGCCTGCAACCTATGTCAACATCATGGATCAATATCGGCCCTGCGGAGGAGCATGGGAGGACGCGACAATAGGAAGGAGCATTACTGTTGCCGAATTTGAGGAAGCTCTGGATGCCGCTTTCGATGCCGGGATCGAAAGGATCGATGGCCGGCGATCCCGCCTGAAAGGTCTTTGACAACCACCGAGAATTCTTTAGTGATCGTCCAACCCCAGCTTGGACATTTTCTTGTGGAGGGTGTTTCTGTTAATGCCGAGAAAAGCCGCCGCCGCCGTTTTAACGTGATTCGAACGGCTAAGGGCTATTTTGATCAGAGCCTTGTCGACTATCGTCAGAATCTCGTCGTAGAGCATACTCCTTCCGCTATTAGACTGAAGCAGGGTAACAACTTCTTCCATTTTTTTCTCTATGAATTCTTCGACAACCGGTACTGCCTTGCCCTGCTCTCTGTCAAAACACACCATAGCGACAGACTCCTCTCATCGTGCCGATTCCGCTTATTCCCTCTCTTCGGTAATTCCAGGCCGAAGGCCCGCGGAAAAACCGGACTCCCCTTGCTCCCAACCAGACAAATTTCCTGGTTAATGGCCTGCAGCTCGTTGAAATGGTGCGGTTCCGGGATGCTTGCAATGAACAACGGCGCTTTTCACGTTGCGGCGGCGTCGAGCGTCCTAGGCACGTACAAACTAGTACAAACGCCCCCTCTTTTCAAGGGTTTTGAGATCAATAATTTCGATTGTCTTGCCGGATGTCCGAATTACCCCTTTTCGTCGCAGCACGCTTATCTCTTTATTAACGCTTTCCCGTGTGGCGCCGACCATGGCGGCCAGATCTTTCTGAGTCAGATGCAGATCGATCTTGATCCTCCCCTCCTCAGTCGTCCCGCAATTTCTTGCAAGCTCCACGAGACGTTTCGCCAGGCGAATCGATACGGTAAGAAAGCAGGCATCCTCCAGGAGATCGTCCGTCTTCCTGAGCCGCATGGTCAGATAGGAAAGCACCGCCTGGATCGACTGCTCACTGCTTCTCAGAAAATCGAGGAAATTCTTCCTGCCCAACACGAGGAGTTCCGTGTCCTCCAGCGCGACGGCATCGGCTGAACGGGGCATGCCGTCAAGGAGCGCCATCTCGCCGAAAACATCGCCTCCGGTGAGGATAGCAGGCGTCACTTCGTCGCCCATTTCCGTCGGCAGAACGATCTTCACTGTTCCCCGCTTAACGATGAAGAGAGAACTGCCCTCATCGCCTTTCCGGAAGAGAACCTCGCCTTTTTTCAGCATGCGGCGGCGGAGAGTCGCCACGAGGCGTTCACTGTCCTCCGGTTGAAGGGACTTGAAGAGAAGGATATCCTTCAAGGGATTGCGGGCATCCATGGACGGTTCCTTCCGTTATGCTATCGCTCTGAGAACTATGACGACCGCGAAGAAAAGAGCTAAACCCCAGGCGACGACTTTGTCGAACACCCTGTGCAACGGATTATCGAGAATTTCCACCACGTGGCGCTCAACCCTGCCGGCATCGACACGGGAAGCCACATCTCTCACAAGATCATAGAACTTTTCATAGGTATTGGGAATAACGATGAAACCCTTTGTCGTTGTGAGAAGGAGGTAGATCTTTCGACCGACCCGTACGGCATCCACGCAGGTGATCTGCTCCCAGAGGAGTCTCTTCCTTGAAAAGGCAGAAGAAACGGCAACTCCCTCTTCATCTATATACGTAGATTTGCGGATAAAGATGAACGCTACGAGGCCGAAGATGGCTGTCAGAATGGAAAGAACGATCGGCTCCGCCGGCGTCACGCGACGAAAAAACGACAGGATCAGCATTACCCCGACGAGGATAAGATCGATATACAGCGGCACGATGAATGTCCTGTCAACTCTATAGAGCCTCGTCGCCATGGCTTATCTTATGATCCTTCGCCCGGTCCGCAGGTTCTTACAAAAGTACCGCTTTTTCCGCCGGACTTGAAGTCAAGCCTGATATCGCCAATGATTATTTCCCGGTCTACGGCCTTGCACATATCGTATATCGTGAGGGCTGCTGCGCTTACGGCCGTCATGGCCTCCATTTCAACACCTGTTCTGCCGACAGTCTTTACCCTGGCCGCGATGGTCACCCTTCCTTCGGACTGATCCGAGGAAAAAGAAATATCGATGCCTGTCAACTCCAGGGGATGACAGAGGGGGATGATGTCGCTCGTCCGCTTCGCCGCCATGATTCCGGCAATCTTGGCAGTGTCGAAAACATTGCCCTTGGCAATGGACCCTGCTTCCAGAGCCTCCAGCGTGGAGGGTTTCATAAGAACAGTTCCCGTGGCTGCGGCCTCGCGAAGCGTCGTCGCCTTTTCGCTCACATCGACCATTCTGGGTCGCTTTTTCTGATCAAGATGTGTGAAATCGCTGATTTTCGTCATGCCCGGTTCTCTCCTCGACAGGAAGTTTTACATTTATCACAGGCTCCGACAGTCCGTCAAGAAAGCAGGGAAACAATCTCGCCAATGCCGTCATGTCGGGACTCCACGGATTCGCCGTAGAATCGGCGCGCAAGATCATTGAAATGGCAGGCGGCGCCCGTCGTAACGAAGGACCGTCGCGATTGCCTCCCGAGATGCCGTTCTATCTCGGGATGACGGCGAAGATAGTCCTGAAGACCCACAGCGACGACGGCGCCCTGATCGAGAATTTCCACCGACGGCGGCGCTTCTTTCTTGAAAAGATCGCCCAGCAGCGGAAAATGCGTGCAGGCCAGGAGGACCGCATCGAGAGAGGGTCCTCTGGAAATGAGCATATCCAGGTATTCGGCCACCAGTCTCTCTGCCTCCGGATCTCCTGCTCTCCCCGATTCCACGAGGGGAACAAGACCGGGACAGGCCTGCTGGAAAACCTTTACGCACGGCGCAAGAACCGACAGTTCTTCACCATAGATATTCGAGGCCACAACCCCTTCCGTTGCCATGATGCCCACCGATCTGAAACGGCGGCGGGCGATCTCCTCAGCCGAAGGCCTGACAATGCCGAGAACCCGCCTACCGGGAACCCGGCGCGGCAGGTAATCCTGCTGAACCCGCCTGAGGGCTTCCGCCGAGGCGGTGTTGCAGGCCACGACGATGAGCATGCATCCCGCGGAAAAAAGATACTCCACAGCCTCGATGGTGAAGCGAAGAATCTCCTTGCTGGAACGTCCTCCATAGGGCGCCCGGGCGTTGTCGCCGAGATAGAGATAATCGTACTCCGGCAGGACGCGCACTGCCGCTCGCATAATCGTCAGCCCGCCGAAACCCGAATCGAAGAAACCTATCATAGCCCCTCCCCGGATGGACGTTCTACTCCTTTCCGGGGAAGAATGCAACGGCATTGATCAGCCGTCAAGTGCTATCCATACGAAATAATATCGATATTTACAATTCGAATGTGCCGTCTCCGTCCAGAAGCGCAGCTCCGGGACAGCCCGGGAAAAGAAACGTCTTCAGGAGACCCTCCCCGAAGGTCCCGGACGCACAGAACGATCAATGTCTTGAAATCGCAGGTCCGCCTCTCAGCCGAACTTGACCACGGCCTGTCCGTCGACCACTATATCGCCGGCGCTGTTCCTGCATATCGTACTGAGCGTGCAGATCGGTTTGTCGCTCCGCATCTCCGCCACCTCCACGGTTGCCGTTACGGTTTCGCCGACAAAGACGGGCTTTCGGAAATTGACTTCCTGTCTGAGGTAGATCGTTCCTTTTCCCGGCAGTTTCGTCCCGAGAATCGCCGAAAAAAGGCTAGAAACAAGCATGCCATGTACGATGGGCCTTCCAAAGGGAGTTTTTCGTGCAAATGCCTCATCGATGTGAAGGGGATTTCTGTCCTCCGAAAGATTCGCAAAAATCCCTACATCATCGGGCGTAAAGGTTTTTACCAGGACTTCTGTATCTCCTACCTTCATGTTTGAATCCTTTTCTGTTTTCTTCCGACAGACCGCTGCACAACGCATGGATTATCGGGATTCCTTGAAGCTTCTCCCCTACTGCTGGAGGATCTCTCTGGCTATGACCAGTTTCATGATCTGATTTGTCCCCTCGTAAATCTGGGTTATTTTCGCATCGCGCATCATTCTCTCGAAGGGAAAATCGGTCATGTAGCCGTATCCCCCGGCGATCTGCAGGGCATTGGCGGCAACCTTCATCGCCACATCGGAGGCGAAAAGTTTGGCGCAGGCCGAGAGGTAGGTTTTTTGCGGGTTATTTTCATCGATGAGTTCGGCCGCCCGGTAGGTCAGCGTCCTGGCTGCCTCTATCTCTGTCGCCATTTCAGCCAGCATCCACGATATGCCCTGGAAGTGGGCGATGGGTTTTCCAAACTGGACGCGCTGTTTCCCGTAATCGATCGCCGCTTTCAGGGCGCCCTGGGCAAGACCGCAAGCCTGGGCCGCAATTACCGGCCGCGATCGGTCGAGGGTCTGCATGGCGTACTTGAAACCCTTGCCTTCCCGGCCGATGAGGTTCTCCGCCGGCGCTTCTACATCCTCAAACAGGAGTTCGCCCGTCGGCGACCCCTTGATGCCCATCTTCGATTCCACGCAAGCGACGGAAAAACCCTTGGACTTCGTGTCGACAATGAAGGCGCTGATCCCGCCGACACCCTTGTCCGGCGCCGTCATGGCGAAAAGCGTTACATAATCGCAAACCGGTCCGTTTGTGATAAAACACTTCGATCCATTGATAATGTAGCGATCTCCTTTTTTCACCGCCCGGGTTTTCATGGCCGCTGCATCGGAACCTGCACCCGGTTCCGTCAGGGCGAAAGAGATTAAAATTTCGCCGCCGGCCACGCGAGGACCATAGGCCTTTTTCTGTTCTTCGGACCCTCCGAGGAGGATAGGCTCCCAACCCAGGGTTTGCCCCTGAACTATCAGGGAGGAACTCACACAGGCCTTGGCGATTTCTTCCACGGCGAGGCAGGTGTAGATATGCCCGTGGTGAGCGCCGCCGTACTGCTCCGGAACGCCCAATCCCAGGAGTCCCATTTCCTGAAACACTTTTTTGAGCTCCCAGGGAAATTCTCCTTTTCTGTCGATTTCCGCCGCTATCGGCGCCACTTTTTCCGATACCATCCGTCTCATCTGTTGGACGAATTCCCGTTCGCAATCGTTTCTTAAAAGATGCATCTATTCCCTCTCCTTTTTGATGATACCGATTCCCCAAGCAATCGCTCTTCCGGAACCGTCCGTATATTGGCCGTTTAATCGCCTTTCGTCGGTCGTCTATCAATCGGACTGAAAACTAGCCGCCTCCCGTTGCGCATGCCGCGGGACCCATAGGCTTGTTTAACGGGACACTCCCTTTTAAGGTTTTCTCTCCGACAATTTCTTCACTCCCAGCATCTGGATAAGCTGGTTGACATCGGTGGTTTTGAGATTCATCCCTCCCTCGGAAAGTGGCAGCAGCAAGATTTGTTTGTCCTGAATCGCTTCCGCTATCCGCAGTTTTACCAGCGCCTCGCCTCCCGAACCGGCCAGCGCCCTGTTCATCTGTTCAATTCCCCTGGCCTCGGCAATGCCCTCGGCGGTGATCGCCTGAGCGAGCAATTGCTGCTTATCATAGTAAACGTCGGCCTCGATTTTTGCCTTCAGGTATTCGCCATCGGCGTCAGCCACCAGTTTATTGACCTCGCCTTTGGCCTCTTCCAGTTTTCGCTTATACTCTTCAATGGCGGCATGCTGGGCCGACTTATTTTTTTCAACGCGCTGGTCCGCCACCTTCTTGTCCTCGATAGCCTTCTGATATTCCGGGTTAAACCTATAGTCCTTGGTCAGGACCTTTTCTATGATTATCCCCTGCGGTCCGAGAATCCGCTGCAGTTCCTCCTTGGCCTTTTGCGCCTGGCGCTCCCGCTTCTCGGCCACATAGAATTCTTCTGTTTTGAGTTCGCCGAAGACATCCCGGGGCTTGCTCCTGGCTATGGTGCGAACGACCTTTTCCCGAAGGGTGCGGTCGTCCGGCGCCACAAACTGAACGATGTAAGGCGCCTTCTGCGGGTCGATCCGGTAGGCGATTATAACATCGAGGCTGATGTCGTTGCCGTCAATCGTCTTGAACAGAAGATCGTCCCTGGTGCGCCTGTCGCCCCGGGTCGCCTGGACGGTCATTTCCAGGTTCTGAAGCTTGGTGTCAAAGGTATGCCAGTCATTGACGAAAGGAAGAAAGAAGTACGTGGAACCCGGGGCGTAGACCTTCTCCTCGACGCCCTTTGCGCCGATCAGGCCGAATTTGACGGTCCGCACCCCTACCTCCGTCTCTCCGGTGGTGTGGGGAACGCATCCCGCCATTATGAACAAGAAAACCAGTGCAAGCGCCGTGCGAATCAAGGACCTCATTTGGCGCCTCCTTTCCGGACATCGAAGAGTTTGAGAGTGTTTCCGAGATTCAAGGGGTTGACTCCTTGAGGACCGTCGCTGGGCAGGATGATCACTTCAAGGCCCTTGTAGGCGTCAGCCATCTTAAGACCGACCATGCGCTCCGCCCCGACCCCTTCCATGGCGGCATTCTTGAGCTTCACCTTTTCCGCTTCGGCAAGCTTAACCAACAGATCGGCATCGGCTTTCTTTTTTCTGGCATAGAGATCCCGTTCAGCCGTCTTGCGAGTCACATAGGCCCTCCCTTTTTCCATTTCGACCGCCGCTATCACCTTGCCTTCCTGCTCTATTTTCTTCAGTATGGCTTCTTCCGTCGCGGCACGCGCCTCCGCCTGATTTTTGAACACGAGTTGGTCCTTCAGTTTCTTTTCTTCTATGTTCTTCTGAATTTCTTCGCTATATTTGAAATACCGCACGAGCACTTCTTCCACATGGAGCCCCTTTTTTACCATTTCCCTGTTGAGCATGTCGCGAGCCGCCTGAGCCTTGATCACGCGGAGCGGGCTGTTGTAGAACTCCTCTGTGGTGAGTTCTCCCAGAGTAGCCTTCAGGGCGGGCTCTGCCTTGGGAATGATGCCGTTGTCCTCGAAAAGTGCGCCGGGACCAATAGTAGTAAAGACCAGATAGGGATCGATTATCCTGTAGAGAATCGAGACATCGATATCAACGAAGAATCCGTCGGACGTCTGGATGTGCGCAGCCCGCTCGTTCCTGGAACGCAGCGCCGCCGTCTGGGGATAATTCGTCAGTTCCAACACTTGTATATCCTTGGGAAGGCGATACATCTCCTGCAATCCGAAGGGGAGAACAACATGCAGACCCGGTCCGTACACCTCCTTCTGTACGCCGCGATGCAGGCCGATCCTTATCACCTTGATTCCGAACTCGTCCGGTTTGACGTACACGAAAAAGAAGTTATAGGCGAGCGCCAGGATGCAAAGCGCCGCGAAAAGGATCGTGAGCCTTCCTGTCCCTCGCGCGACGAACCGGGGCATCCGCAGCGCTCCCTTCACTTTTGCCGCCAGGGAACCGCCTGGCATGCTTTGTCCGTCCATCGTCAATCCCTCCTTAGTCCTGCATTCAATTATAGACGAAACCGCCGGCCCTGCCCTCGTTCATCGATCTGTTCACACTCAGTGCTTGGCATCGACAGCGCCGATGCCGGCATAACAACTGCCGCTTTTCGTCTCTGTATCGTAATAAAGGGCGAAGGCTGCAGCGCCCAGCGGCGCCGTAATTTTTACACTGCCCCCGCCGTAATTTACTCCGGCGCCGATAAGCTCTGACAAGGGACAGACTGCGCTTCCGCAAGCCGCCAGCAGATAGTCCCGCGTATGTTTTGACAGGCCGTTTTCGTCGATATATGTCAAGGTGATCGTTGCAGCTTCATTATGGGGATTGCAAAGAAAAACTGTCGTGTCCCAGTCTGTGTTCTGGGCAACGTGAGGCACAACAAGAACCGTTGACAATGCCGGGATCAACGATATATCAGCCATATTAACCGGCCATGGGAGAATCCCGGCAACCTTTCCCACCCAGCAAAGCCCCCCGAGATCCTCCGTCGATTCAACGAGAACCCAGCCTTCCTCGCTTAGATCCCGCCGCAATACGGCCGACCACTGGCTGGCAGCCGCTAAAGGCGGACTGAGAACGCGCGTCTCGAGGACAGCGCCGTCCTGACCGTAAAGGGTTGTCTTCACGGCTGCGGCGTTCGTTTCACTGAGATTCCGGAGGGCCACACTTGTGTAGTGCTCGGCATCGCCTCGATAATAAGGAAGGTAATAGCATCTGTTTAATAACTTCAAGTTCGACGCGTTGACGGGGGTTAAACGATCCTCCTTCGTCCCGTCGCCTAGCTGCCCACTGAAATTCGACCCCCAGGTCCAAATAGCGCCGTCCATCTTCAAGACGACAGAGTGGCCTCCTCCGGCAGCGACCGCTTTTGCCCCGGCAAGATAACATTCTCCTCCCAAACCCACAACCTGGACAGGCAGCGTCCTATCCGCCGTTGTTCCGTCGCCCAGTTGACCCAGTTCATTTCTTCCCCAAGCTCGTACAGTCCAGTCGGCCCTCAGCGCAAGAGTGTAAAAATTATATGCAGCGATGGCCAATACTCCATCAAGACCAACAACCTGCACAGGAGACGTTCTGCTCGTCCCGGTTCCGTCTCCCAGCTGACCGAAGGCATTATACCCCCATGTTCGGACCGTGCCGTCAGTCTTCAGGACCGCACTGTGATAACCGCCCGCAGAAATGGAGGAGACATTCGTGAGGCCTGGAACCTGTACGGGGCTTAACCGGTTCGTCGTAGTCCCGTCGCCCAATTGGCCCGCTGAATTCGATCCCCACGCCCAGACTGTTCCATCGGTTTTCAGGACCATCGTGTGAAGATAACCGGCAGCGATGGCTGAAACCCCCGAGCAGCCGGGTGCCTGGATGGGATTCAAGCGGTTTGTTGTGGTACCGTCGCCCAATTGACCCGATTCGTTCCAGCCCCAGGCCCAGACCGTACCATCTGCCTTCAGCGCCACGGTGTTATGGCCGCCGGAAGCAATGGCTGCAACACCTGTTAACCCGGGAACCTGGACAGGAATCAAACGGTTCGTCGTGGTCCCATCACCCAATTGGCCTCGCTCATTCCATCCCCAAGTCCAAACCGTACCGTCTGTTTTCAAAACGACTGTGTGATAATAACCGGCGGCGATAGCAGAAACGTCCATGAGACCGGCTACCTGTGCGGGCAATGTCCTGTCTGTCGTCGTCCCGTCGCCCAGTTGACCATAATAATTCGCTCCCCAGGTCCAAACCATGCCCGCAGAATTAAACGCCGCACTGTGCTGGCTGCCGGCGGCAATCGGCGTAGCGGCGCCGTGGCTCCGCTGCGCCTCAAGGCACACAGAAATCGCTATGCATAATATAACAATCAGACATCGGACCAATCGCCTCAACGCCATACGTCCCTCCCTTCGATTAATGAAACCCAGCAAAAAACATAACCGCCCCGGAATGGCGCCTCGCGTTGCCGTCTTCACGGGATTTGCGATCATATCATGGAATTAATAATAAGACTGACCTTATATGGCTGTAAAAGATGAAATTTTTAATGACAGATCATCGAAGCGTTTTAAAAAAGAGGTGAAAATCAACGGCGCCGACGGCCTCCGGCGCGGCGGCGATTTCAGTTTAGACCTGGATTTCTCGCTTATTCGTGCCGCAGGGCTTCTATAGGATCAAGTCGAGCCGCCTGGCACGCCGGGAAATAGCCGAAGACAACCCCCACGGCGGCGGAAAACACAAACGCTACAACCACGATTCCCGGATTCATGATAAAGGGAATTCGAAGCAGACGGGCGCCGGCGCCGGCGGTCAGGAGCCCCAGGACAATGCCGAAGAGTCCTCCGAAAGAAGACAGGGCGACCGCTTCAATCAGGAACTGCATCAGCACCTCCCGCTCCAAAGCGCCGATGGCAAGGCGGGTGCCGATCTCGCGGGTTCGTTCGGTCACCGAAACGAGCATTATATTCATGATGCCGATGCCGCCTACCAGCAGGCTCACCGCTGCAACCGCCCCCAGAAGCGCTGTGAGCACCCGGGTGGTGTTGGTCAGCGTGCTGACTACCTCCTGCATGTCCCTCACATTGAAATCGTCATCTTTTCCCGTTCCGATGCGGCGGCGTTCGCGCATCAACCGTTCGATGTCCGCTTTGACCGTCGTCGTTGAAATGCCGTCCTGGGCGGATGCAAAGATGGCGCTCACATCGTTGTTGCCGGCAATTCTGCGTTGAAATGTGCGGAGCGGAATAAGCAAAAAATCGTCCTGGTCATGGCCGAAACTGGACTGACCTTTCGATTCGAGAACCCCGATCACCTGGCATGAAAGCCTCTGCAGCCGAATGACAGCGCCCAGGGGATCCCTTTCGCCGAACAGCTGTTTGCATACCGTGGCGCCAAGAATGCAAACCGTCTTGCCCGAACGCAATTCCCCGTCGGTGAACTCCCGGCCGCTTTGCAACAGCCAGTCGCGCACCTTGAAAAAATCGTTGGTGCTGCCCGTGACGGACGTGGACCAGTTTCTGTTGCTGTAGATCGCCTGCGTACTTTTCGATACGGTCGGCGCGACGGCTTCCAATCCGAAAATCTCGCGATTGATGGCTTCGGCGTCATCCACCTCGAACATTTTAGCGGACGAACTCGTCCGTCCCGGGCCAAAAAAGCCCTGGCCCGGCCGAACCTGAAGCAGATTGCTTCCAAGACTCGAAATCTCGGCGGTCACTTGCGCCGTTGCGCCGCCGCCAAGAGTAACCATTGTGATTACGGCCGCCACTCCTATAACAATGCCCAGAACGGTCAACGACGAACGCAGCACATTCCTGCGTATCTCACGCAGGGCAAGGACGATTGTTTCCCATATCATGATTGTCCGTCTCCGTTGCGATCCTCGGCGTCGATGCGTCCATCGACGAATCGAATTACCCGTTGTGCGTAGAGAGCCA
>JAFGGB010000027.1 GCA_016930775.1 Deltaproteobacteria bacterium | reverse complement strand
ATTCCATTGCATGGATAAATGGGGCGCCCTGGAGTTTCCGAAGGCTTTCGGAGCGTCGAAAAGGCCGGAGGAAGCCCGCGTAGAGGCGATAGACGCGAAGACCGGGGCTAGTCTCAAGTTGAGCGTCCTCAACCCTGATGGCCGCATCTGGCTCATGATTGCGGGAGGCGGCGCCAGTGTAATTTATGCCGACACCGTCGTGGATCTCGGGTACATGAAAGAGCTGGCTAATTACGGTGAATACTCGGGAAATCCTTCGACAGAAGATACATATGAATACACCAAAACGATCCTCGATCTCATGACCAGGAAAGCCGATCCTAAGGGCCGCCATAAATATTTGATCATCGGCGGCGGCATCGCAAACTTTACCGATGTGGCCTCCACGTTCACCGGCGTCATCAATGCGATCGATGAATACGCCGATGCCTTGAAGAAGGTCAATGCCAAGATCTTCGTTCGTCGGGGCGGACCTAATTATAAGACAGGTCTTGCAATGATGAAGAAACTCGGCGAGCGCCTCGGCATACCGATGGAGGTTTACGGACCGGATTTACACATGACGCGCGTCGTCAAGCTTGCTCTTGAGGAGGAGTAATCAATGGAATCTTATAAGCTATTCGATATTTCCACCACGGCGTTCATATACGGATCGCAGACTGTCGCAATTCAGCGGATGCTCGATTTCGACTACCTCTGCCGCCGCGAGCAGCCGAGCGTGACAGGAATGATCACCCCGGACAGAGGGGGATTCGAAAAATTTTTCATGGGAAGCAAGGAAATCACCATCAATCGCTACCGTTCGATTCAGGAAGCTGCGGCAGCCCATCCCGAAACGGATGTCCTCGTTAATTTCGCTTCTCAGAGAGCGGCCTACAGGGTGTCGCGGGAAGCTTTAGATGCAAGCACAATACGCACCATCGTTATTATTGCCGAAGGAGTTCCCGAACGGTTCTCGCGAATCCTCGCCGCTCTGGCGCGCGAGAAGGGGAAATGGATTATCGGTCCGGCAACGGTCGGCGGGATAGTTCCGGGAGCCTTCAAGGTGGCCGATGCGGCGGGAACGCCGGAGAATGTCGTCGAAAGCAAGCTCTACCGGAGAGGTTCCGTGGGATTCGTTTCAAAGTCGGGGGGACTGAGCAACGAAAGCTATAATATCATCGCCAGGAACAGCGACGGCATTTATGAAGGCGTAGCCGTCGGTGGCGATCTTTATCCGGGATCGACGCTCCTGGACCATCTGCTTCGCTATGAAGCAAACCCTGACATAAAAATGATGGTCTGCCTGAGCGAAGTGGGAGGGCGAGACGAGTATGCGATAATCGATGCCGTGAAGGATGGAAGGCTTACGAAACCTCTTGTTATGTGGGTGACGGGAACCTGCGCTAAGGCTATGCCCAAGGGAGTTCAATTCGGGCATGCCGGGGCCAGGGCCGGCTCGACGGCCGAAACGGCGGAAGCCAAGAACCAGGCTTTGAGGAAGGCCGGAGTGACCGTGCCCGATTCCTTCGACGATTACGGAGATAAAATCAGGGAAACCTATGAAGCCCTCGTGAAAAAAGGAACTATTCGACCGGTGCCTGAAATTGAACCGAGAAGGGTTCCCATGGATTTGAAACAGGCTCTGAGGGAGGGGCTGGTCCGGCGGCCCACGAACTTTATTTCAACTATCTGTGACGAGCGCGGAGATGTTCATAATTACTGCGGCGTTCCCATTACCGACATTATACAGGAAGGCTACGGCATCGGCGGCGTCATCGGTCTCCTGTGGTTCAAGAAGAAACTTCCACGCTATGTAGGGGAATTCATAGAAATGGTGCTCCAGATCGTTGCCGACCACGGTCCCGCTGTTTCGGGAGCGCTCAACACGATCGTTACGGCCCGGGCCGGAAAGGGACTTATCGAGTCGGTCATGGCGGGCATCCTGACGATCGGACCGCGTTTCGGCGGCGCCGTCAATGGCGCCGCGGAGCATTTCCGTTACGGCTACACAAAGGGAATGTCCGCCCGCGAACTCGTTGATGACATGGGGCGGCGGAACATCATGATTCAGGGCATCGGCCATCGAATCCGCAGTGTCGAAAATCCGGATCCGCGTGTCCAGATCATGATGGATTTCGCCCGCAAGCATTTTAAAACGCACCCCCTTCTGGATTACGCCCTCGAGGTGCAGGCCGTGACGACTCTGAAACGCGGCACACTGATACTGAACGTCGACGGCGCCATCGGCGTCCTCTTTGTTGATATGCTGACGAACCTGGGATTCAGCAACGATGAAATCGACGAAGCAATAGGAATGGGAGTCTTCAACGCTTTTTTCATCCTGGGTCGCATGATAGGTTTCATGGGCCACTATTTCGATCAAAAGCGAATGAAGCAGCCTCTCTACAGGCATCCTCAGGATGATATTCTCTATGCCGTCCCCGATCATCCGGAGGAGGTTCAGTAACCCCCGGTTATTGTGGGGCCGGAACGATAATGGATCGTTGCCGGCCCCATTTACATTACGCCGCAGAGAACGTATATATACCTGTGCATACGAGAGGCGTAAAGGGGATTCATTTATGGATCAGATCACGGGATGGGGCGTCTATATCTTGATAGGATTGGTGGGCGGCTTTATCGGGTCCCGTCTCAATGTGAGCGGCTGCGTCATGATAGGCGCAATGACGGCTGTGATTCTATTCAATCTTCTCGGGATCACAAACGTGGCGCTTCCGAGGAGCTTCAAGTTCGTGGTTCAGGTAGTGGTCGGGACGATGATCGGCGCCGCCTTCACTCCCGAGATGGGGCGGCTCATTTTGAAAAATGCTGTTCCGATCATAGGGTCCACTCTCGTTCTTGTGGCTGCGGGCATTTTCATCAGCTTTGTATTTGCAAAGTTTAAAGTTTTCGATGTAACGACCGCATACCTCAGCACAAGCCCCGGCGCAATGACGGCTCTCGTATCGCTGGCCGCCGACTATGGTTCTCCTCCACCCCTCGTCCTTGCCTTTCACGTGTTCCGGGTTGTTTTCATTATTGTTACCGCCCCCTTTATATTTGATCTGATTAGGCGCTGGTCTGGAGGAGGGGGAATGTGAAGATTGAAAAAAACCGAAGTCGCGTCGATCATTGCGATTCAAGGAGCGGAATTTTAGCAATCCGGCATTTTTTCTCGCATAAAAGTTCACAGCCGTCCAGGCTGACGCGGAGATTAACCGGAAATTGAATGATCACTTAAATTAAGTGCAGTCTTCAATGCATGAGAGAGGGTCTTTATGGGTTTCAACATTTCAGAAAAAATTATTAAGAGACATTTGCTGAAGGGTGAAATGAAGGCGGGCGGCGAGATCGGTTTGAAGATCGACCAGACGCTGACGCAAGATGCCACGGGAACAATGGCCTATCTTGAATTTGAAGCCATCGGGCTGCCGCGGGTCAGGACAGAGCTTTCGGTAAGCTATGTAGACCACAATACATTGCAGACCGGGTTCGAAAATGCCGACGATCATAAATTCCTGCAAACGGCGGCGACTAAGTTCGGTGTCGTCTATTCCCGCGCAGGAAATGGCATATGCCACCAGGTTCACCTGGAGCGGTTTGCCAAGCCGGGAAAGACCCTTCTTGGTTCCGACAGCCATACGCCCACAGCCGGGGGATTGGGAATGCTGGCAATCGGGGCCGGCGGCCTTGATGTAGCTCTGGCAATGGCCGGAGAACCCTTCTTCGTTTCCATGCCGGCAATCGTCAATGTCATGCTTGCAGGCAGGCTCCGTCCCTGGGTGTCGGCGAAAGATGTCATCCTCGAACTTCTCCGAAGGCTGACCGTTAAAGGCGGCGTGGGTAAAATTTTTGAGTATTCCGGAGAAGGAGTGAAAAACCTGACCGTACCGGAACGATCCGTCATCACCAACATGGGTGCAGAGCTTGGCGCCACGACGTCGATTTTCCCCAGCGATGAACAGACCCGCGTTTTTCTGAAGGCTCAGGGACGGGAAGGGGATTTCGTCGAGCTGACAGCCGATGCAAACGCAGGCTATGATGAGACCCTGACTATCGATCTGGGCGAGGTCGAACCCCTCGCAGCGAAACCCCACAGCCCCGACAATGTCGTAAGAGTCAGCGGTATTCAGGGCGAGAAAGTCGATCAGGTGTTCATCGGCAGTTGCACGAGTTCTTCCTACATGGATTTGGCCAAAGTTGCGGCAATAGTAAAAGGGAAGACAGTCCATCCCGACGTAAGCCTCTGTGTGGCGCCGGGATCTCGACAGGTCTTTCAGATGGTTGTTCAGGACGGACTCCTTTCCGATCTCGTCGAGGCCGGCGCCAGAATCCTCGAATGCGCCTGCGGTCCCTGCGTCGGAATAGGGCAAGCGCCCCTCAGCGGAGGCGTTTCATTAAGGAGTTCCAACCGCAATT
>JAFGGB010000026.1 GCA_016930775.1 Deltaproteobacteria bacterium | reverse complement strand
GGAAGGTATCCTGTGGTGCTGTACCGTGAAGAGATCACCTGACCGCTGTCTGGTTCCTCAGCACCTGTAATAATCTTAAGGAAAGTTGTTTTTCCCGCCCCGTTTCGTCCGATCACGGCGATACGATCTCTGTCTCCGATAGAGAGGGTCAGCTTGGAAAAGAGAATGTGGCTTCCATACTGTTTCTTGAGATCCTTCAATCGTATCATGGCATTGCGTGCCTTATTAACCTGGGACTTTCGGTCCTTTTGAGAAGGCGGCCGGCGAAATATGGGCGAAACGTCGAATGAGAGTTCCCAGTAGAGGTTCTCTCATCGTAAGAGCTCCTTCGGGGCATATCTCTACGCAACAGAAACAACGGATGCATTGCCCATAAGCAATGGAAGGACGTCTCTTTGCGACAGTGATGATTCCTGCGGGACAATAGGCGCTGCAGAGGTTGCACCCGTTGCATTTTGATTTATTAAGACGAGGTCGAGCGATCAATAGTCTGCGAATCAAACCATGCATTTGTCGAGGACCATATATGAGAGGCGTCTGCCGTGGCAGGCGGAAATTGTCCGTCTTATAATCCGGTCCGTCAAGAACATATGGTGCTGGACTGTACCCCAATGCGAGCGCCGCTTTGTTTGTTGGCAGCTTGTGCGGATCGAGACCGACGATGCGGCAAATGATGCTGTCAATGGCAAGGGCGTCTTTCCCTGCGATGAGGTATCCGAGATGCCTCGGCGTGCCTGATCTGCCGGGACCGTCGCCTTCCATGGCCAAAATCCCGTCTACCAGCGTGATCGCCGGTTGCAATGTTGAATAAATCTGCACGAGCAGACGAGCGAAGAGATCGAGATCAATGCCAGCTCGAAGATGCCATTCCGCCTTTCTCATCCCAACGATACAGCCAAAGAGATTTTTTACGGCGCCCGTAAGAGTCATCTGGCTGTGGGTCTTCAATTTTGGCACATTGACGATGACGTCTGCTGTTGCCGCTTCCTCGGCAATATCGATCATTCCAAAGGGTTTTCCGATATCTCGTTGAACGGATCCGCTAAATTCCCTGATCTCGACGTTGAGGCCAGAAAAATATTCTGCATAGCCGCCTTTCCTCAGAATTTCTCCGAAGGATCCAATGGCCGGACTGTCTGCGATAAGCGGATGAACGTCTTTTGCCAGAAAATATTCCGCTACGGCCCGGACAACAAGAGGATGCGTAATGACCGCACTTTCGGGCGTTGACGGTGATAGCATATTGGGCTTGACAAGAGCTTTCATCCCCGGCCTGATAATGCCGCCGATGGTATCATCAAGGATTGAGAAAACCTGGGGTCTGAGGGTCTCGAGAACGTAGGACGACTGTTTTACAAAGATTCTGTTCAAGAAGAATTCCTCATCATCCGTGGTTTGTCAAAAGCCAAGCCCTGAAAAATGGATCGACAAACCGATAACCCTCCTGATTCTCTTCGAGGATATCTAAATTGAGGAGCCGTCCGACAGCCCTTTGAACCGACGATGGGTTATGAAATCCAGCCGCTTTGAGAAACGCCACTGAAAAAACACGTTTACCGCCTTGCCGGGCGATGGCGTCAAGGCATTTCATTTGAAATTCCGTCAGAAGATTCACGATTTGTCCGTAATGATCGCTCTCGCGACTTCCTATAAATTCAAGAGCCTTTGTTATCTGTGGTCTGGTTATTTCGTCCCCTTCAGCAGTGATATCCCAGAGCGCACCGCAGAGTTTCTGGGAATGGCCCGGCAGAAGGCCGGAGGATGCCAGGAGCTGTTGCATGGTGGTGGGAGCGATGCGGCGACCATTGCTAGCAAAACGACCGCTGAGAAAGGCTGACCATAGATCCTCGGAGAAAGGTTCGGCCGCTACTGTCCTCACAGTTCCTTTCAGGGGCGATCGATCGTCCTTGAAGAGTCTCTCCAGGGGGCGCTGTCCTCGAACAATGAAAATATAAAGAATTTCGCTTTGAAACAACATCCGCTGCCTGAAACGCACCAATAGATCTGCAACCTCGTCGACGGCAAGAATATCCTGGAAATCATCAAAAACGACGAGCAGCCTCCGCTTTTTGAAAAGCGATTCTAACAGGTCGAACACATCCTCAAGAGATTCTTGGGAAAGATCGAGAGTTCCGTCAAGTCCGACGGCCGTTATTCCCATAACCGGGTCTACAGAAAGGGACGGTCTGAGGTATATCAATGTTTTTATTACTTTATCGAGCCACGGCGTGTCCTTTTCAAGGTGAATCACCCTCTTGATGATTCTTCGACAGAGGTCATCCGTTGATTTCAGTCCCCTGAGCGAGATAGTCAGAAGACGGGTTTGAGGACATCGGCGTGCTGCTTCGAGGCAGAGTGAAGTTTTACCGGCGCCACGTTCCCCCCAGATAAGGATGTATCGTGATGATTCGATAAGGCCAATGATTTCCTTCAGACGCAAATCACAATTAAAAAAATCAGAACCCGTCACTGGTCGTCCATATATAAAGGGATTCATGTTCGCATTGTCTTTCGCTTAAGTGTGTAATGGCATGTTGCATAATACTGTCCGGTCTTTCTGTCAAGGCTTTTATCGCCGCTATAAACATTTCCATGATGATTTCGATTGTTTCTGCAGGTGTTTTTTGCGGGAGGCAAGTAAAGTTAGATCTCGCCGTAACAAAAATATTACAATACGAGGTATTAAGATGCAGTTCCGGCTTTTATGGCCAGTGGGCTCCCACGCAATTGCCGTTCTGCTGCTTGTATTTTCACACAATAGATTGAAAGGATCTTATGAGAGTTGTTACAGTTGCGGGCTGTTCCATTGGGATCAAGTGACCCGCTCCCGCGATTACGGTGCGTTTACTATTTGATAAGAGAGAAGAGATTCGATCAAAATCTATCAGTTTGCGGTATTCGCTGTGTTCGCCTTCGACGAGAAGGATGGGACAGCGAATTGTTGACAGGAGCGGCCAAGGGTTATAAAGACAGCCTCCCATAAAGAGCGAAGCCTCCTGCCGGGGCGAGCATGCAAGGCTCAGAGTACCGTCGGCGCTTTCTTTCATTCCACGGGTAAGATATAAGTCCAGCACCTCGCTGTCCCAGAGACGGAAGAGTTTTCGCTCTATGAAGTACTCGCGGGCTTCGTTACGGGATTTCCAATGGTTTCGCCGCTTCAATGCACGACGGGCCAGTGGGTGATCTTGCAATGTAACATTGCGAGCATAAATTTCCTGAGGCAAAAAAATAGGCTCTATGAGGATGATTCCTCGTGCATTCAGGTATGACCTGCCTTGAGCAAGGGCGGCTATTGCGCCTCCCATGGAGTGTCCTACTAACAAGGGCGGCGGCAGTTTCGACTGTTTGCAGAACGCTGCCAAATCATCCCCCAAGACCGTCCAACCGAGACCGCCGCTATCGGGATCGCTTTCTCTGTGGTCACAGAAAGAGGGGACGATTACTCGGCAATCTAAGGCGAGAGCGCTAGCTATGGGATGCCAAAGCCAGGGATTGAATCCTGTGGCGTGCAGCAAAACAACCGGCGGACCGTTTCCACCGTAATCGAGATAGAACAGTACGGCCTCGCCGAGGTCTGTGTGTTGCTCCATCGGCATTGGCTTATTCTTCATGACTT
Source organism: Deltaproteobacteria bacterium (assembly GCA_016930775.1). Taxonomy (GTDB): domain Bacteria; phylum Desulfobacterota; class Syntrophia; order Syntrophales; family UBA2210; genus JAFGGB01. The sequence goes on along the minus strand of JAFGGB010000026.1, from coordinate 11,620 downwards.
TTTCTCTTGCGGGATACTGCGGGCCTTTTCTTTACGATAGCCTGAGCCGCTCACAAATCAACCTTTCGATCGACCATTCTTCCCCTTTTTTAACAGGTCTCCGAGAGTGCCAAATGATGCCGAGGAAGGGGCTGTAAAGCGACGAAGAGCTTCCGCATCATCGACCTGTTCTCCGCTTGCGGTTTCAGCAGGAACGAGAGAAATGCGACGGTTAAGAAGATCAACTTTTTCAACAGTTACCTCTATAATGCTGCCGATCTTGAGAGCTTCGCGGGGGTGAAAGATTTTATTGCCGCCTCCTAGTTTCGATATATGGATCAGTCCGTCGATACCTGGCTCAAGGGATACGAAAGCCCCAAAATTCTGAATTTTCGTGACGGTTCCTTTGCGGCGGGCGCCTTCAGTATAGCGATCCGCCGCTCTTTCCCAGGGGTCTGGTTGAAGAGAACGTAGACTCAAGGTAATGCGGTTTTTCTCCCACTCAAGATTGACTATGACTACATCAATTTCCTGATCCACGCTGCATAGATCTCCTACGCTTTCGACCCTGTCCCACGAAAGTTCCGAGAGCGGCAGAAGGCCTTGGACGCCTCCTATGTCAACAAAGGCGCCAAATGGCAGTATTGCCGTCACTGTGCCGTGGATTTTCATGCCGACCTTAAGCTCGGTCTTGAGTTTCTCGCGACGTTTTCGTTCTTCTTCCTCGATGATGGGGCGTCGGGAGATTACGATGTTTCGCCCGCTTTCGCTGTAGCTGGTAATAATAAAAGTCAGCCGTTTTCCGATGAAACCCGAAGCCTCTGTGGGTCGCGTCCTTCCTATCTGGGAATAGGGACAAAATGCACGAATTCCTCCCGAGAGACTGACATCAAAGCCGCCCTTAATTTCCTTATCCACCGTCCCTTCAACAGGAATGCCGTTTCTCCAAGCTTGTTCCATCTGTCTATGTCCGGAGTCGCGGCCTATTTTCGTCGTCAGGAGATATTCGTTATTTTGGGCAGAGAGGATATATGCCCCGATGACATCGCCCGGAGCAACGGTGAGATGGTTTTCATCATTCCGGAATTCTCTGGCATCCAGGTGTCCTTCCGTCTTGCCGCCAAGATCGAGAAAAATCCATTCTTCCGTTATTGCTACGACTGCAGCATCAATCTTTTGCCCCACCTCGAAATGATCTGCCGATGCAAGGCTCTGGTCGAATAAATCCTTAAATGATAAATCTTCTTGTTGCGCACACTCTCTTTCCTGTGAGTCCTTCATGAAGTTTCCTTGCCTGTTGTAACTGTGTTTATTGACGTAGATATTTCAAGCATCCAGCCAGTTTTTTAATGGCATTAATAAATGAAATTCGCAGTGATTGCAAGTTCGTCCCTTTATTCAGGACATTGATTCGTTTATTTTCCTGTATCGCTTGACCATTTCCTTGATTATGCGATGTTCGTAGAGTTCCCGGCGGAGGCGAGGCATGTACAGGAGAGGCAACATGAGGAGATTCATGCAACAAACTCGGAAATTCTTCTGAAGAGAGCAGTTCATGCAGTGATTTCTCACGAGTCTCGACTCCCGCAGCTGCGTGATGGATCGAGAAGTTTTCTTCGGGAAGCCTTACCTGAATGTACCGTATGTATTTGAGTGTAAAGCTTCATTTACCAACCTTTGGGCTCCCATTCAGAACAACGATCTTCATGGCGCTGCAGGGCCTCCTATCAGTGATAAAAGCGGTTCTTCCAGATTGTAGGGAGTCAGCGTCTCAACCCCGTCGTCCGTTACCACGACAGTCTGTTCAAACTGTGCTGACAGGGAACGATCGACAGTCAGTACAGTCCAGTTGTCATCAAGGAGCCTGAGATCAGGTCCTCCCAGATTGATCATCGGTTCTATTGTAAAGACCATGCCCGGAACCAGAACGATGCCGGTATCTCTTTGGCCGATGTGAGGTATTTCGGGGGGTTCGTGAAAGGCATAGCCGACACCGTGACCTGTGTATTCGCGAACTACTGAACATTTGAGACTTTCGGCGTATTCCTGGATCGCCCATCCGATATCCCCGACGGTATTGCCCGGTTTAACCATTGCAATGCCCCGCTTCAAGCATTCCCTTGCGGCGGATACTATTTTTTCCGCATCGACTCCCGGAGAACCGATGAAAAAGGTTTTATTGGCATCGGCGTAATATCCATTCAGGATCGGAGTCACGTCTACATTGATAATGTCGCCTTCCCTGAGCACTCGCTTGCCGGGAATGCCGTGACAAACCACTTCGTTTACCGAGGTGCAGGCGCTCTTGGGAAATCCCATGTAATTGAGAGGCGCGGGTGTCGCTCCCTGCGAGGTGATAAAGTCATGAATCAGGGAGTTAATATATTCCGTAGTGATTTCTGGGGCAAGGTGGTGTGCAATATAATCGAGGCTCGCAACGGCGAGACTGCCGGCACTCCTTATTCCTTCGACATCCTTGGGATCCTTGAGTCTGATGCGGTATTGCCGTAAATACTGCTGCTTCATCAGATAGAAAGCCCTGTCCTTTGCCGGGAGGCAGCATGTCTTGTATTTTCGACCGCTCCCGCATGGACAAAAGTCATTACGGCCTGTCTTCCCATTGACCGATGTCATGATGTTCCTTCCGAACGAGGCGCCAGACCGCCTTCTTGATATCTTATAGCATGAACCAAACAAGATAACTATTTGGGCGATGGAAAAGCAAGTCTTGTAATCAGAGAAACCGATGCATTCCGCGGCTGGGTTCAGAATATCGATGACCCATTGGCGCTCCGTAAACATCACGAGTCGTTTGAGGTTCCCACTCGCATCATGCCGATATGATCCTTCATAATAGTTTCCATTCGCCGCCAGCAATTTTTTCCTACAGAGTCTTCATCAATGACGAGATGATGCAAGGACGTTACCGATTTGTCACGGTCTTTCATTACTTTTTGAATGATCCACCGATCCAGTTTCCTGCGGGTTATGATTGAATCGATTTCCTTCCAGTTGATGAATTCGTCATGTTCATCGAGAAACAGAATGGTGGGAACGTTGAGTCTGTGATTTGCCCTAGAGTTGAAAAGGTCGATTCCTTCATAGAGAGCCCGGTAAGCCGTTAGGGGTACACCCCAATTATTCCGATAATCCTCGGGCGCCAGTGTAGGAACGATGAGATGATGTAAAAAAAAGAGCAGTTTTACTGTTTTGCCGAGAACGGTAGGTGCAAGAGCAGGGGCGAAAAGAATCATTTTGTCGAAAGAAACGTTGTCTTTTCGTGTAACGAGATTGCATCCGATGAGTGCTCCCAGCGAGTATCCCACAAAGAAAGAGGGAACATTATGGAAGTTGCTATATCGACGCAGCAGTAGATAGGCATGAAAAGACTCTTCTTCCCAGCGAGTATACGAAACATCCGCGAAAGAGCTCAGTCGCGCTTTTTCCACCGAGAGAGAGTCTTGGCTGTCATAGTTGTCGCCGTGTCCTCGCAATGAGAGATTTAGACAGGCGATGCCCTGTCGGGTCAGAAACGTCATGATCGTTTGCATTTTTGAAGGTTTCAGATTCAGGCCGTGAATGACGAGGGCCGCGCCTGCGATCCTGTGTCCCGGTGCTGCGGGATGCCATGCAATTGACCGGCTGTCGCAAGGGTCGATTCCGTTATTGTTTGTGATATCCCGAGGGCACGGGACAATTTCTGTGGCGCAGACGGTAACGGCTGTAGATATCATTATGAAGGCAACAAGATGAATTATTGCTTTCCAGAACGTTATGGCTGATGCGCCATGGTTCCTTCGGCCCCTCGCTTTTGAGGGTTTCTTCATCTTTTTCCGTCCCATACGGCCAGCTTCACGATTCAGGCGTTCAAGAACCGCACATCCAGGCATTTTGAAGCGCCTTTTGCCCCAGGGGTTTCAATCGCTCCCTGACATTTGACGATCGTTATTGCTCGATTGTTCCATCGGAAATAAAATTCTCATGAACGGCCCACTCCCCTTTAAAAGGGGGCAAAAAAGCAGGCGGCCACGTGGTCGGTCAGGAGTTCCCGGAGCGGCGGTTCTTCAGCGCGGCATATTTCTTTCACATGGGGGCATCGTGTGTGAAAGCGGCATCCCCGTGGAGGATCAATAGGACTTGGTACATCCCCCAGCAGAACAAACCGCTTGCCCCGCTGCGAGGGATCGGGAACAGGCGCCGCCTCCAGCAAGGCCTTTGTGTAGGGGTGAATAGGATTGATGTATAGAGATTCCGACGGCGCCAGTTCTACGATTTTTCCCAGGTACATGACGCCTACACGGTCGCTAATATACTCAACGACGCTCAGGTTGTGCGAAATGAATAAATATGTGAGACCAAACTTCTGTTGGAGATCCCGGAGAAGATTAATGACTTGGGCCTGGATGGATACGTCCAGAGCCGACACCGCCTCGTCGCAGATAATAAGTTTTGGATTCAATGCCAAGGCTCTGGCAACGCCTATACGCTGTCGTTGGCCTCCGGAAAATTGGTGAGGATATCGACGCATCTGCTCTTTTTTCAGTCCTACAACTTCAAGAAGCTTAAGTACTCTGGCTTCCCGTTCCCGCCTGTCCGTTATGCCGTGGACATAGAGCGGTTCTCCCACTATATGGGCCACGCTTTTTCTTGGATTGAGGGACGAAAAAGGATCCTGGAAGATGATTTGCATTTCCCGCCTGAGCTGTCGGAGCTTTTCCTTGTTATAGCGGAGTATATTTTCGCCGTTGAATAGAATCTCTCCAGTTGTAGGTTCCTCCAATCTCAGTATAAGGCGGCCAAGGGTCGATTTTCCGCAACCCGATTCGCCTACGAGGCCGAGTGTCTCGCCGGGCCAGATATCCAGGGTGACATCGTCAACGGCCTGTACCGCAGCTATCTGCCGCAGGAAAATTCCTCCCGTAATGGGAAAGTGTTTCACGACGTTTTTGAGACGCACCAGGGGGGTCGACGTCTTTTCGTCATAACTAGGCATAATTGAAGCACCTGACAAGACGCTTGTCGGCGAGAGTTGTCATAGGAGGGTCCTCGTTTTGGCATATCTCCCTGGTTTCGGGACACCGATCGCTGAAAAGGCAGCCTGGCGGAAGCGAGAACAGCGATGGCACCACGCCTCTGATCGTGGAGAGCCGTTGTTTTTTCGAGGTTTTTCCCAGTACGGGAATAGAGCTGAGCAGTCCAACCGTGTACGGGTGTTTGGGTTCGGTATAAAGGTCCGCAGCCGTTGCCAGCTCCATCACTTTGCCTGCGTACATGACCGCCACCTTTTGAGCCATTTCAGCTATGACGCCGAGATCGTGCGTGATGAAGAGGATCGCTGTTCCGGTCTTTCGTTTCAGGTCATTCATGAGTTCAAGAATCTGGGCCTGTATCGTCACGTCCAAAGCGGTTGTCGGTTCATCGGCGATCATCATTCTCGGATTGCAGGCCAAGGCCATGGCTATCATTACACGTTGCCGCATGCCTCCGCTCATCTGGTGGGGATAGTCGTCCAAGCGTTTTTCCGGAGCAGGTATCCCGACAAGGCGAAAGGCGTCGATAATCCGGCGTCGTATCTCGCTTCTCGATAGCTTCTCGTGAAGTTCGATTACCTCGCCGACCTGATCGCCTACGGTAAAAACGGGATTGAGAGAGGTCATCGGCTCCTGAAAAATCATTGAGATGTCGCATCCACGGATCTTTCTCATCCGCGATTCCGGCAGTTTCAGGAGATCGACGCCGTTAAAATAAATTTCCCCTCCAGCAATCATCCCCGGGGGAATTGGTATAAGACCCATGATCGTGGCTGCGGTGACACTCTTGCCGCAACCAGACTCCCCAACAAGACCAAGCGTTTCTCCGGGCGCAAGAGTGAAACTCACATCATCGACGGCCTTCAAAATGTTTCCACGGACCTTGAAGTAGGTCTTCAGATTCCTCATTTCCAAGAGGGGACGCTCCAGCATCATTCAATCCCTTAACCGGGGATCCAGGGCATCGCGAAGACCGTCGCCGAGAAGATTGAAGCCGAGGACGGCAAATAGTATAGCAATGCCGGGAAAGGTCATGACCCACCATGCCCTGAGAATCATTGATCGACCGCTGGCAATCATGGCCCCCCATTCTGGGATTGGCGGCTGGGCGCCCAGTCCAAGGAAGCTGAGGCCGGCTGCATCCAGGATTGCCGAGCCGAAACCAAGAGAGGCTTGGACTATTATCGGCGCCATGCAGTTCGGCAATATGGCGTTGAAGATGATCCGGAAATCCGTTGCCCCGGCAGCTCTGGCTGCAGTAACGTAGTCTTTTTCGAATTCCTCCATCACGGAAGCCCGGACAATCCTGGCGAATCGAGGAATAGTAATGATGCCTATGGCAATCATCGCGTTTTTCAGTCCAGGACCCAGGTAAGCTACAATGACAATTGCTAACAGAATGTGGGGAAAAGCCAGGAGAATGTCCATGAGACGCATGATCAGGTTGTCCAGCCATCCCTTGTAATACCCTGCCACGGCGCCCATGATGGCGCCGAAGAACAAGGCTATGCCGACGCTTACAATCCCTACGGTGATGGAAACCCTTGCCCCGTAAATAATTCTAGATAGTATGTCTCGGCCCAGGTCGTCCGTTCCGAGGATGTTCTTAATGGCTCCACCCGATTCCCAAATGGGCGGTTTAAGCTGTTCGTAGAGGGCGTTTTCTATTGGGTCATAGGGAGTCAGCAGAGGTGCAAAAAGAGCTATGGCGAGAAAGAACGTTATGATTATCAATCCTGCCAGACCCGTCTTGTTGGAAAAGAGTTTTTCAATCTGATCGAAGAAAGGATGACGATCCTCCCGTTGGGTTGCCGCCTCGAAGAAAGGGATGATTTTATTCAACAGTTTCATTATCACACTATTACTTCACGCTTATCCGCGGGTTGATGACTGCATAAAGAATGTCGACCAATAGATTTACAATTACGAATGATGTGGCTACAAGCAGGGTTCCTCCTTGGATGACCATGTAGTCCCGCTTGACTACGCCCTCGTAAAGCCATTTGCCCACGCCGGGCCAGGCGAAGACCGTTTCCGTTAGGATTGCGCCCCCCAAAAGAATGCCGAATTGCAGCCCTATGACAGTAATCACCGGGATCAAACCGTTCCTGAGGGCATGCTTGAAAATAATTTTCATTTGTCCGAGGCCTTTCGCCTTGGCTGTCTTAATGTAATCCTGTCTGAGCACTTCCAGCATTGAGGAGCGCGTCATTCTCGACACGATGGCAAGAGGAATCGTGCTCAGCGCCAGGGCAGGCAGTGCGATGTGTCTCAGGCAATCCATCAGGGCAGGCCAATTCCTTGTGATGATGGCATCTATTATATAGAAATTGGTGATGACCTGGAGATTGGTGTCGATGCCGATTCTTCCGGACATGGGGAACCAGCCGAGCGTAAGAGAAAAAAGGAGCATAAAAATAAGTCCGAGCCAAAAAACAGGCATGCTCACCCCGATGAGGGAGCCCACCATGCTGACGTAATCGAACCATGAATACTGTTTTGTTGCAGAAATGATGCCGAAAAGAACGCCAAAAAAAGAACTGATGACCATGGCCACCAAGGCCAGTTCAATCGTTGCGGGGAAGCGTTCCTTGATCTCAATGGACACCTTCTGTCGACTCCAAATTGTTTCACCGAGATCAAACTGAACGACTCGCTTCAGGAACATGCCATACTGTATGTAGAGAGGTTTCTTGAGACCCAGGTATTCCCGCATCGCATCGAGGGATTCCTGCGTTGCCCGTTCGCCTAAAAGGAGTTCGGCGGGATCCCCGGGAGTTATGGCGAGCATGAAAAAAACGACAATGGTTACGCCCAGAAGCGTGGGAATGACGGCGAGGGTTCTTCTGATGATGAATCCGAACATATGCGATTAGCTCTTGAATAAAGGCCGCATCGGAAAAGGGGGAGTTCCCTCCCCCTTTTCCGATCTATCAGCGAAGCTCAACGGTCAAGCCATACGCTCAGCATCCGTATCGACGCTGTCGGATGGAGTTTGAAATTCATGACGCTTTTGTGGAGCGGCCATGTGACCGTAGAGTGAGCAATGGGGATTACGCCCACATCGTCGAAAAGGACTTTTTGGGCCTGCTTGTAGATTTCGGCCCGCTTGCCCTGATCAATGGTCTGCCGTCCCTGCTGCATGAGTTTGTGATATTCCTCGTTGTGCCATTGGGTCCTAATAGATTCCGAGGCGAGACCATCGAAGAGGACAGCCAGGAAATTGTCAGGGTCTCCGTTATCGCCTGTCCAACCAAGCTGGAAGAGATCCATGTCGTCAGGCTGCTGGCGCTGCCGTTTCAGGTAGGTGCCCCAGTCGTAACTTACGATGCGGGAGGAGATGCCGACTTTTTTCAGATCCCCGATCATTGCTACACCGACCTTTAGGCCTTCAGGGTTGTAGGGTCTGGGAACGGGCATTGACCATAGAGTAATTTCAGGAAGGTCTTTGCCTTCAGGATAACCAGCTTCGGCAAGATATTTTTTTGCCTGTTCCGGATTGTACGCGTAGCCGGCGACATCCTCGTTGAAACCCCACATGGTCGGCGGAATGGGATTCTGTGCCACTTCTCCCATTCCCTGGTAGATGTTATCTACTATAGCCTTCCGGTTTATGGCTGCGGCAATGGCTTTCCGCAAGGCCAGATTTTTCCAGAGGGCCTTTGTATGATTGAACCCCAGGTACCCAATGTTCATTCCAGGCTGGCTCACCAGTTTCAGGCTGGCGTCCTTCTTGGCCATCGGGATATCGGCGGGGTTGGGGAACTGGCATATGTGAATGCCGCCGGATTTCAACTCAAGGAATCGGACTGAGTTCTCTGGAATCGCCCGAAAGACGAGCTTGTCCAGGTACGGTCCCTTTCCCTTGTTCCAGTAGTCCTTGTTTTTTTCAAGGGTGATGTTGTCGTCTTTGACCCATTTGATAAAACGGAAAGGACCTGTTCCCACGGGATTGCGCAAGAATTCTTTAGGATTTTTCACGAAGGCCGTCGGACTGATAATGTCTGCGAAGTCCATTCCCATGTTGGCCAGGAAAGGCGCCTCGACCCTTTTCAGCTTGAAGAGGACGGTATAATCGTCCACTGCCTCAATGGAACCTATCGTATCGTCCATTTCCATGGATACCCAATATTCCGGCGGCCGTTCCTGCTTAGGGATATCCCAGCCCTTCCCAAAGAACTTGACATTGCGTTCCTTCATCATGCGTCCGATAGAGAAGACGACGGCATCGGCATTGAAGGGCGTTCCATCGTGAAACTTTACGCCTTTCCGCAAGTGAAATGTGTAGGTTTTGCCGTCAGGACTTATGTCCCATGAATGGGCAAGGCCCGGTTCAATATCCGTCGTTTCGTCCTTATAAAAGACCAGGGCTTCAAAGACGTTGTCACAGACCATGAAGGAATTGCCGTCCGTTTCGTAGGCCGGGTCAAGACCCACGCTGTCTCCTCCCCGTCCGAAGACGAGAGTTCCTCCCTGCTTCGGCGTCTGTGCCAGGGCCATTCCTGCGGTCACAAAAAAAATGATAGCAATTAGAACCAATACTTTCCGCGGCATAGAAAAGCTCCTTTCTCTGATGTTCGTACGTTCCCTCTTCCCCGCAAGAGCGCTTCGGGGGTCCATAAAACAACATCTCGCCGGAACCGGTAAACCGGCCACCGTCGATCATGCCATCAGTTTAACCATTCGTATGCCCGGCATTTTCATTGAAAGCTTCGACCATGGTGTCAAGGCGGATCTGAAGCATTCGTGATGGAGCGCAGAAGGGAAGCGCCGCGATGGCATTATTTTATATAAAATAACGATATGGAAAGTATTCCACTGAAGTATAGGTGAAGAGTCGCAAGGAGTCAATGGAAAAGACCCCTGGATCGTGCTGTTACGCTTGAACGTTGGCAATGTGATGTGCAGTAGGCAGAAAAAGTTCTTGACGATGTCCGGCGGGTCTTATAGCGTTGGCGCGAAACTCCGGAATATGTTTGCATGGCTGCGAAAAAAGTGTTCTGGCAAGATCCCTATCTGACGGAAGCAACCGCACGGGTTGTGAGCCTCGGCCCGCAGGAGGTCGCTCTTGACCGGACGATCTTTTATGCCTTCGCCGGCGGACAGGAATCCGATTCAGGGACTATTGGGGGCCGGGAAGTTTTGAAGGCGGAGAAGAGAGGCCTTGAAATCTACTATACCCTGGCAAGCACTAAGGGTATTTTCGAGGGCGACGAAATTCAGGTAACCATAGACTGGGACCGCCGATACAGTCTTATGCGGCTTCATTTCGCCGCCGAACTTGTCCTTGAAATTGTCAATCAGCGGTTTGAAAAGCCTTTAAAGATAGGCGCACACATCGCTCCCCGCAAGGCGCGCATCGATTTCGTCTGGGAGGGTTCCATCGCACGGATCTTTCCGGTCCTACAGAGGGAGCTCGACAGGTTCATTGAAGCCGACAGGCCCATCGTCAGCACTTTCAGCGATGAAGCCCTGGAAGAACGTTATTGGGAGATCGTCGGTTTTGCCCGCGTTCCCTGTGGAGGAACCCATCTGCGGTCCACCGGCGAGATCGGACCGGTGAAGCTCAAACGAGAGAACATCGGCAAAGGAAAGGAACGGATAGAGATTTTCCTTGCTGTAACAGGCTAGATAATAAGCTATGGTTGTAAAATCTGTCATTTCCGATGAAATAGCCGCTTATGCAGCAAGATATCAGGAGCTTCTGAAAACAGAAACGACATGGCGGACGCCTTGCCTTGCTTTCGCCGCCGCTGACGACCCCCTCTTCGACAAACTTAAAACATGGGTGAGGCCTACCCATGCAGCGCCGAGAGATTTGATGGCGTCTGCGCGGACCGTGATAACTTATTTTATTCCATTCTCGGAAAGCATTGCCCTGAGCAACCAACGGCAGGGCATGGTCTCTCGACAGTGGGCTGTCGGATATGTTGAGACCAACCGGCTTATCGTCGATTTGAATGATTACATCGCCACTGTTCTTCGAAAAGCAGGGTTTGATGCCTGCGCGCTCCCGCCGACTCATAATTATGACAAAGAATCGCTCATGAGCGATTGGTCGCACCGTCATGTTGCTTTTGTCGCCGGCCTTGGGACTTTCGGCAGACACAATCTTCTGATCACCGAAAAAGGTTGCTGCGGGCGCCTGGGCAGTCTATTGACCGATGCCGTCATTGACCCGACCGGTCGCCCATTCAATGAATTCTGTCTTCACCGACTCGGCGTCGCCTGTGGGGCATGCGTTGAGCACTGTTCTTTTGGCGCTCTGCAAAGCAAGGGGTTTGATCGGGCTCGCTGCTACGCGGTCTTGCAGAAAAATGCGAAGCGCTTCAGCTCTCTGGGAGTCGCCGATGCTTGCGGTAAATGTCTTTCTGTCGTGCCCTGTTCTTTCGAGAATCCCGCGAAGAAAGGAATTTCCCGAGAGGATTGTTTCTTGTGATAAGATATTGCTGCACCGTCTTTTCCATTTTACATCTGAAGCAAGGTATCGGGCAGAAAAATTGCAAAGTACGATTTTGCCCTTACAGTGTTGGATTGCGGAGAGAAGGGCTGCAACCGCTTTTACAGAATAAAAAAACCATGTTTTTTTGAGAAGCGAAAAGGCGCCGGCG
>JAFGGB010000004.1 GCA_016930775.1 Deltaproteobacteria bacterium | reverse complement strand
ATGGAACGGCTGTCGATCCATAAGAACGCCTTTATTCGCCCCTCGCCGGCGGGGGGCACTCTCGGCGGCGTAGCAAGCAGGACGCGGGAAACGATGCTGCTGTGCGAGGCCGCCGGATTCGATGTAGTAATCGTCGAAACGGTCGGCGTCGGTCAGTCCGAAACAGTCGTATCGTCCATGGTGGATTTTTTTCTTGTTCTCATGATATCAGGCGCCGGCGACGAACTGCAGGGCATCAAAAAGGGCGTCCTCGAAATGGCCGATGCCATCGCCGTCAATAAGGCCGATGGAGACAACATCGCCAGGGCAAAGCTTGCACGGAAGGAATACGAAGCGGCTCTTCAATTGTTGCGGCCCGCGTCGCCGAACTGGCGGCCGCCGGTCCTGACCTGCAGCGCCAGAGAAATGACGGGAATCGACACTCTCTGGGAGATAATTCTGGAACACCGTGAGATCATGACTCAAACCCGCGAGCTGGAAGCAAAGCGCAAAGAGCAGAATCTTCAATGGCTTTACTTTATGATCCGCGAAGGTCTCGAAGAATGGTTCTACGGGAACTCCCAGGTCAAAAAGATACTTCCCATTCTCCGGCGCGAGGTCGAGCGCGGACGTACGGCGCCCACGGTGGCCGTAAAAGAACTGCTCTCCTGCCTCTTCACGTCGGAGGACAAAATCATCACACGGTAAAAAACGCCGAAGATCTCACCATCTTCCCCGCGCCGGGGAAATGCCCGGTCAGCGGAAGGCGCCCAACTGACAGGCGGAAATCCTTATTTTCAGAGTCTCGCAGGCGGCGGCAACGGCTATCCTGGCAATGCCCCTGTCATCGGCAATCTCCCAGGCCGACGCGCAGGACAGTTTGCCGTCCCGGAGTCTCTTCTCGATCGTCTGCCTGAAGTCCTCGTTCACCGAGGCGGCCGCTGTTACCGATCGTCCGGCCAGGCCCTGTCCGAAGAGCCCCAGTTGACATTGAACGATGGCGATGCCGGAAACGTCCAATGCGGCGCCGATTTGAGAAACCGGCAGATTCAGACGAACGGACATATCATGGGCCGCAGCGCAGCTCATGGTCTCGTCAGAGACTTCGGCCGCAAGAGCCTCGGCAATTCGTCCATCCACCTTCGTCCCCGGCGGGTGCTTGCCCCCGTAATTGCCTTTGTCTTTTCTTGCCATACACAACTCCTGTCCATTGGCACATCGTTCCGGACATTCCTCAATAATTCATGTAATGAAAGGGCTCCGCCGACGCCAGCGCTTCGGCGTCGAGAACCCGGAATCCAGCTTTTTCGAGGATGCTCTGGGTCCTCTCGATCTGGTCCACGTCGATGACGAAGACGGCGTTTTTCCAGCTCTCCAGAACAAACCCGTAGGCATTTTCCACGTTCACCTTCTCGCGGAGCAGAAGTTGGACGAGGCTGTCGAGTCCCCCGGGCTTGTCATCGATTATTACGGCGATGACTTCCTTGAGCTTTACCGTCATGCCTTCCTTTTCAATGGCCTTGAAAGCTTCCTGGGGCCTGTCCACGATCATGTTCACCACGCCGAAAACGTCGGAGGTCGAAATAGTGATGGCGCGGATGTTGATTTTTTCCCTTCCGAGAATTGACGTAATCTTCGCGAGCCTTCCCGGCTTGTTCTCCGCAAATATTGACATCTGATAGGAGATCATGGCCTTAACCCTCCGCTGTCGTTACTGTTGCCTCTCACGGTTGTCGATGACGCGCACGGCTTTCCCCTCGGTTTTGGGCAGGCTGTTCGGTTCCACAAGTTCCACCTTCGGCGTAATCAGAATGTCGCTTTTCAGTTCCTCGATTATCTTCCGCCTCAGATCCTCAAGTTGCTTGAGGTTGCCCGTAAATATCTCCCGCTGGACCTCAACCTTCACTATCATGTGGTCGTTGTAATCCTTCCGCTCAAGAATGATTTGAAAATTACTGCCCACGCCGGGGATATCCATGAGGCGCTTCTCGATCTGAATAGGAAAGATGTTGACTCCTTTGATGATCATCATGTCGTCGGTGCGTCCCTTAATCCGTTCTATCCTCCGATGGGTCCTTCCGCAGGGACAGTCGCCGGGGATGATCCGGGTTAGATCCTTCGTCCGGTATCGCAGGATCGGCATGCCCCGACGTTTCAGCGTCGTCAGAACCAGTTCGCCCTCTTCCCCTTCATCGAGAGGTTCCATCGTTTTCGGGTCGATGACTTCGACAATGAAGTTATCCTCCCAGATGTGCATGCCGCACTGGCAGGAGCACTCGAAAGAAACGCCGGGGCCGTTCATCTCGGAGAGTCCGTAGGAATTGAAGGCCTTGACTCCGTAATAGTCTTCCACCCGCCGCCGCGTCTCTTCCGAATGGGGTTCGGCGCCGAGGAAGGCGAGCTTCAGGGCGGTGTCTCTTCGGGGATCGAGCCCCATTTCTTCAAAAACGGACGAAAGATGAAGGGCGTAGCTGGGGATAATATGCATCGCCGTCGTGCCGAAATCGCTCATCAATTGAATCTGCCGCTTGCTGTTTCCGGCGCCTACGGGAATGACCAGGGCGCCGACCCTCTCGGCCCCATAGTGAAAACCAAGACCGCCCGTGAAGAGCGAATAGGTCATCATGTTCTGGAAGACATCGCCCTTTCTCATGCCCGCCATATACATGGACCGGGCCAACAGATCCGTCCAGGCATCGAGGTCGTCGGCCGTATGAAAAATTACCGTGGCCCTGCCTGTTGTGCCCGATGAGGAATGCATCCTCACCAGTTCTTCCCGAGGAACGGCGACAAAACCGTACGGCCAATCTTCGCGAAGATCGTCTTTCGTGGTAAAAGGAATTTTCGACAGGTCGTCGACGGATCTGATGTCGGCAGGGGTCAACCCCAGAGCGGCAAAACGTTCTCCGTAAAAGTGAGACCCGGCCGCCTGGGCGACCGTATCCCGCAGCAGCGTATCCTGAAGTTTCCGCACCCGTTCCATCGGCATTGTTTCCGCTTCCCTGTTCCAATACATGAGCGAACGAACCTCCCTATCGGCGCTGTAGTCCACTATGAATTACAACCGGAGTGTAAAATTATCAAGTCAAATCAGAAAAGCCTGTTTCAGTTCCGGTGTTGCCATGAAGAACCATTCATGGTAGACGTTGCCGACCGAAAGAGAACTATGTCCATGTTCCAGCAACAAAAAGACATCCTTGTCACCTGCCCCGTCGGCATCGCCTCGTACCTCGCCAGCGAAATCGAAGAGATGGGCTATCCCGTGCGATCGGCAACGGCCAGGGCCGTGGGTACGGCGGGAACGCTTGTCGACGCCATGAAGATGAATTTGATGCTCCGGACGGCTCATCGCGTCCTGTACCTCCTCGACCGATTCAAAGCCGACGGACCGGATCAGCTTCACCGCCGGCTCAGCGGTTTCCCTTGGGAGAAAGTTATGGAACGGAACGGTTATTTCTCCGTTCTCGCGGCCGCCGACACGCCGTCCATCACCGACAGTCGCTTTGCCGCCCTGACTTGCAAGGATGCCATCGTAGACCGTTTTCGGCGAACGGGCGGCATCCGTCCCGATTCGGGACCCCGGCGCGATAAAACGGTTTTCTTCTGCCACTGGCGGGACAGCGATGCAAGCATCTACGCCGACACTTCCGGCACGCCTCTCGCGCGGCGCGGTTACCGAAAGATCCCCTTGACAGCCCCTCTTCAGGAAAGTCTGGCCGCCGCTCTTATCGCTGCATCCCACTGGAACGAAGAAGGCGTCTTCGTCAATCCCATGTGCGGCAGCGGAACGCTCGCCATAGAGGCGGCCCTTATTTCTCTCCGGAAGGCGCCGGGTCTTCTGAGAGAAAACTTCGGCTTCATGCATCTCAAGGGATTCGACGGGAAAGCATGGACGGCTCTTCGAAAATCGGCTGCGGCCGCATCGAAAACAAAGCCGCTACGGCCGATCATCGCGACCGACGAAAGCGCGGAGGCCCTGGAGGCGGCAAAAATGAACGCCCGCGCCGCCGGCGTGGAGCATGCAATTGATTTCATTCAATGCGACTTCATCGACACTCCGCTCCCCCCACCGCCAGGCATCGTTATCATGAACCCGGCCTACGGCGAACGGATGGGACACGAGGCCGAACTGGAGGGAGACTACAGGCGCATCGGCGACTTTCTCAAAAAACAATGCTCCGGTTATTGGGGATATGTTTTTACGGGCAATGCCGCCCTGAGCAAGCATATCGGCCTGCAAACGAAAAGACGCTTGACCTTTATGAACGGCGCCATAGAATGCCGTCTGCTGGAATACGAGCTCTACGCCGGATCGAAAAAAAACCAAACATTTAACTTGAATCTTCCCCGTCGAATCTTTAAACTCAGAGCAATTAGAAGATGATCACGTAAGACAAGAGCAATAAGAAGATTGCCGGGAGACTGATCAATGGCGCCGACTGCGATACAGAAAAGCTGGGAGCAGCGTGTTGTCACCCCTGACGTGGTCCTCTCGAAAATCGAACCGGGCATGAGCATCTTTCTCGGTACGGGCGTGGTTGAACCACGAACTCTTATCCGGCATCTTATGGCATCGGATAAGCATAATCTTCGGGATCTCGAATTAATACAGCTCGTCAGTCTCGGAGACGCCATCCCCATCGATGAACGCTACGCTCAAAAGTACCGCCTGAAAACCTTTTTCTCCGGCTGGATAGCCCATGAGGCAATAACGGCCGGTCGAATCGACCTGATCCCCTGCCGTTTTTCCAGGATACCCTGGCTGTTCAAATCCGGCATGATCAGCGTGAATGCCGCATTCATTCAGATAACTCCACCCGATGAAAGCGGTTTCTGCAGCCTCGGCCCGGCCGTTGATGTGGCCCGTCAAGCTATAGAACGGGCCGATCTCGTTGTGGGCGCCATAAATTCCAAACTTCCTTTCACACTGGGGGATACGCTGGTCCATGTAAACGAAATTGATTATTTCGTTACGTCCCTCGAGCCGCCGATCTATTTCCCCCGCTGGCCTTTTGGTGAGGATTTCGACAAGCTTGCAGCTAATGTTGCCTCGATGATCGACGACGGCGCCTGTATTTCTTACTCCATAGGACCTCTCTTTGAGGCTCTGGAAAAACATCTCCAAGACAAAAAAGACTTGGGAATCCATTCATTCCTCATGACCGACGCTGTCATGGAGCTCATGAAGAGCGGCGTAGTGACGAACCGGAGGAAAGAATTCTTCCACGGCAAAACCGTTGTCTCCTACGCCCAGGGATCGCCGGAACTATTTCAATGGCTCAACTGCAACCCCCTGGTGGAATTCCAGGGACTCGACGTCGTCGCCGATCCGCGGAACATGGCGAAGAACGACGATTTCATCGCCATCGTGCCCGCCCGGAAGATCGATCTTCACGGCCGGGTGGCCCTTCATGCCGGCAAGGGAAACGTGGCCGCCGGACCGGGAGAGGCTCTGGAACATTTCGCCGGCGCCTCGCTCTCCAAAAGGGGCCGAACGATTTTCGCCTTGCCGAGCAGAAACCTCAAGGGAGAAAGAAACATCATCCCCTCAATCGGAAACTTGGCCAATCAGTTCTGCGACATAGAGTCGCTGGACCTGGTGATAACGGAATACGGCGTTGCATCGCTCCGAGGCCGAACCATTCGGGAGCGGGCTCTCGCTTTGATCGATATTGCCCATCCCGATGACCGTTCCCAGCTCGTAACCGTAGCGAAAGCGGCTAACATCCTCTACCAGGACCAGATCTATCTGACGGAAACCGGTTATTTATACCCGTCGGAAATAGCCCACTGCCATACCTTCAAGGGAGGTCTCTTCGTATCGTTCCGGGCCATCAAACCCTCCGACGAAGAGGGAATGAGGCGCCTCTTCTACAGATTTTCCGACCAGGCCGTCTACTACCGGTACTTCAGTCCCATCAAAACAATGCCGCATCGGCGGATGCAGGAGTACGTGAACGTCGATTACCGACGAACGCTCTCCATCGTTGGCATTGTAGAGGAAGGCGGCGTCGAGAAGATCATGGCCGAGGCCCGATACGTACGGAGCGATGAACGGCCCTATGCCGACGTGGCCTTCACTATCGACGAACAGTACCAGGGACGGGGAATCGCCACCTATCTTCTGTCCCTCCTCACCGACATCGCACGGAAGCGCGGCATCGAAGGCTTTACGGCCGATGTGCTCGCCGACAACAAGCCCATGATGCGCGTCTTCGAAAAAGCCCCCTTCCCCATGAAGGCCGTCGTTGAAAGCGGCATTTACGAACTTACGATCCCCTTCCTTCCAAAGAAGGCGGAAAACGAAACAAGATAGAGAAGAGGAGTCTGCCGGCAATGGATCTCTATGGCGTCATCATGGCAGGCGGGCGGGGCACCCGGTTTTGGCCGTTAAGCCGTGAAAAAAAGCCCAAACATCTCCTTGCCGTCACCGGCGAGAGAACTATCCTTCAGCAGACGGTAGACCGCCTGCTCCCCCTGGCGCCCGAGAAGAACCTTTTCATTATAACGGCCGAAAGCCATGCCGCCGAAGTGAGACTGCAGCTCCCCTCTATTCCGCAGGAAAATATAATTATCGAACCGGTGGGCCGAAACACGGCGCCCTGCATAGGACTTGCGGCTCTTCACGTAAAAAGGAGAGATCCCAAGGGGATAATGATCGTTCTTCCCTCGGATCATCTTATTGCCGACGCCGAGGCATTCCGGAGCACCCTGGCGGCTGCTGCTGAGGCGGCGCGGCGCGCCCCCTGCCTCGCCGCCCTGGGAATCGCGCCCACGGCGCCGGAGACGGGATACGGTTACATCGAGGAAGGGAAAAAAGTTAGCGAGGCGCTGGGTCATCCTATTCACCGTGTTCTGTCCTTCCGGGAAAAACCCGACCGGGCGAAGGCCTTGGCATTCCTGGAAAGCGGCGCCTTTTTCTGGAACAGCGGCGTCTTTGTCTGGTCCGCAGAGACGATCCTCGAAGCCATTGCCGAACACCTGCCGCTCCTGGCCCATGGTCTTAAAGAAATCGACGCCGCAATGGAAACGAACGATGAGCCGGCCGTCGTCAGAGAAGTTTACGAGAGATTGACGCCGATATCAATCGACTACGGCGTCATGGAAAAGACTAAGGATGCCATTCTTCTGAAGGGCAGCTTCGGATGGAGCGATATCGGGAGCTGGGACGCTCTCTGCGACATGATCAGGGAGACCGACAAGTGCGCATTCCCCGGGAAACAGGGCATCGCCATCGACGCCAGGGAATGTTACGTCCGGGCCGACCGGAGAATTGTGGCCCTCGTGGGAGTGGAGGATCTTATCGTCGTCGACAGCGAGGACGCCCTGCTGATCTGCAGGCGAGGCCGTTCCCAGGACGTGAAAAAAGTTGTCGAAGAGCTTGAAAAGAGAAAGCTTGCGGAATACCTCTAGAGAAAGGATCTCTCCATGAAGAAGGCAGGTTTCATAGCACTGCTCGGATTGTTCATTATCTTTTTCGACACAGCCTGGGCGGCCGACAGTCCAGCCACGACGGTGGCCGTCATGCCCTTCACAAACCTCATGAAAAATCCCGATCTCGACTGGCTTTCCGAGGGAATCGCGGAAACGCTGACGACCAAGCTGGGCTACGTAAAATCCATACGTCTCGTGGAACGGCTCCGCATCGACAAGGCCATAAACGAAATCGGCCTGGGTCAGTCAGGGGCAATCGACGAAGCCACGGCGGCCAAGGCGGGGAAACTGGTCGGCGCATCAACGGTTGTCGCAGGCGCCTACCAAAAAGCGGGAGAAAAACTCCGTCTCACGGCGCGTTTCATCGCAGTTTCCACGGGTCTCGTTTCAAACACAGCTATGGCCACCGGGCAATTGGGCGATATTTTCGATCTCGAAGACGCCATCGCCGACAACGTCCTGAAAACCCTTCAGGTGACCCCGACGGTCTCGGAGAAGAAAAAGGTCCTGGAAAACCCCACCACATCGCTGACGGCCTACGAAAATTTCAGCAAAGGCCTGAACTTCATGAAGGAAAAGAATTTGGACGCCGCCGGAGATTCCTTCAAGAAGGCCGCTGCCGCCGATCCTAACTTCACGGAAGCGAAAGAAAACCTCGCCTTCGTCAACTGGGCGCGGCCCAGCATGAACGCCAGTCTCTACCTGCAGCGGGTTTCCAAGCCCTACGACGTAACATTCGGCGCCATGGTTCAGGCCGTTCAGTCGCTGCCGAGCATGAGCCTCCGGAAGGTGGACAAGGAAAGAGGCGCACTGCTTGTTTACGACAATTCCTGGGGTCTCACGAAGGGTCCCCAGGACATAGAAATCGAGCTGAAAAGAATCAAGAACATGACGGGTGTGAGAATTCTCTCCCAGCCCCAGAAGGTCCCCTGCCTGGGCATACGACCGATATTCGACTGGGGCGCAAGCAGAAAAACAATCGAACAGATCATCGTCGCCTTCGAACAAAGGCTCTGATCGCTCATGACTGTGGAAACGATCATCGGAATGACAGCGGCCATAATCTGCGCCCTGTCCATGTTTCCCCAGGTCTGGAAGGTGCACCTGACAAAGAAAACACACGATCTCTCTCTCGGCGCCTTTTCAAGCCTTGCATCGGGGCTTGTTCTCTGGATCATTTATGGGATAATCATAGGGCGAATGCCAATCATAGCCGGCAATGCCGTTGGATTGGCCTTCTGCCTCTATATTGTTTTCATGAAGATACGGCACGGTTGATGAGGGCGACAACGGATTTTTCCTGCGAACCGCGAAGCCCTGCCATCGTTTTTGGCATGCATCGATGAAAACAAGGAAACAACTGCAATGACTGACAATCAGAAAGACCTTGCGGAACTGGTCAAAACCTGCCGGACCAACGAAAGGATAGCCCGGCAGCTCTTCGAAATCGAAACCTCCATCCTTGCTCTCCGGTCCTATGAGGATCTTTTCGAGAGGCTCCTCAGGCTCATCGAAGAGAAGTTCGATATTCCTCATGTCTGGATCTCCCTGGTGGACGATCGGAAGATTCTGCCCGTCATTGGCATTCTGCGATCCGCCCCCCCTCTGGCAGCGCGACTGAACGTAATCAGGAGGAAAACCATCCTTTCCCTCCTGGGGGGAAATGCCGATCCCACGCTTGTGAACAACAACCTTAAACCCTACTACCGGCTCTTTCCGAAAAACGAGAAATACGT
>JAFGGB010000199.1 GCA_016930775.1 Deltaproteobacteria bacterium | reverse complement strand
TTGCTTTCCCCAGACGACGTGGCGTGGCTCGTCGAGCAGCTTCTGAAAGAGCAGAGGCAGGAGCACAAACCTCTTTGGGCTGATGTTATTCACCATCTCTTTGATTACAATCGCCAGGATCATGTTGAAATCGTATATCATGCGCTGGGAAAGTCTTCTCTTCTTCAAGAAAAGTTTAAGGCACAATTTGGGTCCGTCGGGCTGAATTCAAAAGAAGCGCAAGACATGAGAGCTGATTACCAAAGAGGCAAGGAGTTTGAGAAGGAGCGGCGGCGCCGGGAAGAGGCACGAAACCGACCCATCCAGCCACCCCCAGCTGAAAGAATTGCCCGATGGCTGCACGAATTTGAGCACGGTAACCTCGATGCATGGTGGCATTTGTGCATGGAAATGACTTTGGAACCAACCAGCAAGCGATACGAAAGAGAGCTAGAATCTGACTTGGCGAGCCTTCCCGGTTGGCTAAACAGCGATGAAACCACCAGACGGCGAATAATCCGGGCGGCAAAACGGTACATTCTCGAACGAAATGCTGCTCCTCAAGAGTGGTTAGGAAAGGATTTATTGCACCGTTCGGCCACCGCCGGTTATAAAGCTTTACTTCTGCTTTACAAGATTGATCCTGACTTTGTTGCATCGTTATCCGCCGATGTCTGGTCTGCATGGGCGCCCATCCTTGTGGGGTATCCGGAACCGATCGGGGTCGCGGGGCAGGACGAAAGCTATATCCATTTGATAGAGATCGCCTACAAGAACGCGCCCGAGCAAGTTCTTTCAACGCTGATGGTTCTCATTGACCGTGAGAATGAGCAGCACGATACACTCTTTGTTCTCGATAAAATGAAGTTGTGTTGGGATGACCGCTTATGTGCCGCGATTCTTGATAAGTGTTCCGACGAGCGACTAAAACCGGGTTGTTTCGGCCAACTGCTCAGCGAGTTGATCTTGCATGACTGTCAAGAGGCGAGGAGTTACGCTGAAGAACTGCTTGAAATTCCTCTTCGCAGCGAAGAAGACAAACGGGAACGTGCAAAAGCGGCAGCTCTAGCTTTGCTGACTCAGGGTTCGGACGCTGGCTGGAGCGTTGTGTGGCGCGCCATTCGAGCGGACAACAAATTTGGCAGCAATGTTCTTATGGCGCTCCCGAGGAAAATAGAGTTGCGAGGGTCAAAAAATCTGGTAGACCGTATTGGTGAAGAGAACACCGCCGACTTGTTTATATGGCTTACCCATCTCTTTCCAAAAAGTGAGGACCCAGAACAATTAGGTGCACATTATGCTGGTCCTCGAGAAGATATTGCCGCTTATCGGGACTCATTGCTTGAACGACTGAAGCTGATGGGCACGCCGGAGGCGGTCCGAGCGATCGAAAGAATTCGACAACAACTTCCTCAACTGAATTATTTGGATTTTGTCCTGGTCACCGCAAGACGCAGCGTTCAGATGAGAAGCTGGACGCCGCTTTTTCCCGCCGACTTCATTCGGTTGGCGCAGAACGCTGATGCGAGAATAGTGTTGACGAGTGATGAACTGATGGGTGCGCTGATCGAGTCCCTCATGAGGCTAGAAAAAAGGCTCCACCGTGAAACGCCTGAGCGTCGTTTCCTGTGGAACGAGATTTCGGAGAATGCATATGAGCCGAAATCGGAGAATGATCTTACGGATTTCGTCGTGATCCGCCTCCGAGACGATTTGGAAAGAAGCGGTGTTGTGGCCGCACGGGAGGTAGAGGTCGCAAGGCGCCAAGGTAAGGGCGGAAGTCCCGGAGAGCGAACCGACATTTACGTTGATTGCTTCGTACCGTCAAGGAACAAGCATGTCCGCGTCATCATTGAAGTAAAGGGCTGCTGGAGTCCAGATGTCGAGACGGCGATGCGGGATCAACTTGCAAACCGATACTTACGGGACAAGGAGTACCATCATGGTATATACTTGGTGGGGTGGTTCGATTGCCCCCAGTGGGACAGCAGCAGTCATGGAGGAAGACACACTCCAAAATCATCACCAACACTCGAACAAGCAAGGGATTTCTTCGCGAATCAGGCGAAAGAGTTGTCCCAAGGGGAGTGTGTTATTCAGGCTTTTGTCCTGAATTGTGCGCTTCGTTAGTCGGCCGAAACAACGGAAGAACAGTGGCAGAAGGCTATTGACAAACCTTTTTCCAGTGAGTGCGATAGACGCCGCCCGCGGTGAGTGTCGCGGGAAGGCCTTCGGCGAGCTTGGTCAGGCCGTCCTCGGCGTAAACTTCAAAGTGTCCCTGCACACTGCCGGATGAAGGGACCGGGATGAACTGGCGAGCCGGTCCCAGCGAGCAGCAGGGCGCATAGCGCTTTCCCTCCCGGTCCACAAAGACCACTTTCTTCTGAAGCCAGCGGGCGAAGATCCGATTCCGGTTCAGCTGCGGCGCCGCCCCGGCCCCATAGAGATAGCCCAACAGGCGCTCTCCGTCCACGACCCAGCCGATGGATACGATGTAGCGATCCGCGTCTCCCTGATTGCGGCCCAAGGTTCTGGCCGGCTCGAATGTGCGGCCGTCCCTCGAAAGGCTGCAGTAGAGCGTCTGTCCGTTCATATGAAGGCCCATCAGATAGTAAGCCTGTCCTGCGGCGACGAATTTCTTCACGTCATTGACCACCGCCGGTGCCTCGAGCACCGGACCCTCGAACTGAAAATGCTGGCCGTCCTTTCCCCCAGCCCGATAAACTGAACCGAACCGCTGAAAGTCGTTGAAATAAAGATAGAACCTCTCGTCCTCGTAGAAGAGAACGTTCATCCCGTTAATGTCGGCATTGGCATAGCCCTCGTAGCCTTCGATCGAAACCAGGTCGCTCATTTGGGCTTGGTACGGAGCCGGTTCGCCGTTCCACCGCTGCCCATCCGGGCTGGAAAAGGTAATCGGCTTGTTGCGGCCGTGTTCGTCCGGATAGGCCGTGCACATCATCCGGTACTCGCCCCCGGGCAGGCGGGAGACGTTCACGTTGCATACATGGGTGAAGACGTTGTGGTGGATGAGCGTCCTTCGAGCGTGAAAAGTCAGAAAGTCGTCCGTGTCCACGCAATAGATGTTGTCGTGGCCCGTATCCGTGCCGTCCCAAGCGCCGTAGAAGAGACGAAACCCGCCAGCCTCCTTCACCACCGAGGGGGCGTAAATGTTCCGGTAGACCCCATCCCACCTCGGCTCCAACAGCGGTGAGCGATAGTCCGG
>JAFGGB010000198.1 GCA_016930775.1 Deltaproteobacteria bacterium | reverse complement strand
TCTTCTCCATGTACCGCGGCTGCATAAACCGCCACGTGCCCGTTCGATTGCCCTCCGTCGATAAGTACGAACGAGAAATGATGAGCGGAACTGATTTTTCGCAATATTCTGTCGTCATGGAAGATCACCTTGAAATATTATTCAATGATTCCGAGCATTACAACTTCGCTGTATGCCCTTTCGGAGGCCTTTATGTTTCCTTCATGCTTTGAAGTAATATCTTCACAGATTGCATGAGCTATGGCTTCGAGCGGCGGTTCGCCGAAAGCCCGTGCAAAGGCGCCTATCATAGATGTGTTGACTATAGGGTGGGTGCGGGTGCCGAGGCCATAATCGAGAGCTATGCGGCTTGCGTCCACATAGGCAAAAGAAAACCCGCTGAATTTTTTAATTTCAGCGGGTTCTCGCGGGCTGTTAACGAGAATCAAGCCGTTTTTTTTGAGCCCTCTCGTTACGTCGATGCCGGAGAGGAGGGTGGCATCCTGCACTACCACATGATCGGGAGTATATACATTGGTCCTTACCAGAATTTCTTCAGTATCGAGTCGAAGGAATGCCTCGACGGGAGCTCCGCGACGTTCAACGCCAAACAGTGGGAACGTCTGAACATGCTTGCCGGCCTCAAAAAAAGCCTTGGCAAGCAGAATAGTTCCCACAACGGTACCCTGACCGCCCCGTCCGTGAAAGCGAATCTCCATCATGGTTAATTCTCCATCATGCTTAAGGTTTGCTCCAGACGACAACAACGGCGCGCGCTGTTTTATCTTCTAAAGCTCGCGCGCTGTGACTCACAGACGAATCGAAGTAAAGAGAATCTCCGGGTCGTAAAATTTCTGCTCTTGTATCGGTCCGGAATTCAAGAGCGCCTTCGAGAATGTAGAGAAATTCCTCTCCCTCATGGTTTACAAAAACCATGTCGCTGATATTCATTGGTTTAAATTCCACGAGCAGCGGTTCCATATTGCGAATACGCTTGTTTGTGAGGATCTCGTAAGAATAATCCACTTCGCCCGCGTGGTGGTGAGGACGTCTGCCAAGCTTGGATCGCTCATCGGCCCTGGTGACGTTTATTTGTTCGACAGCTTCCTGCTCTTTGAAAAAATAGCTCATCCCCACTCCCAGGGATTTTGCTATGGTTATCAACGTGGCTACCGGAGGAACTATTTCACCCGATTCTATATCGGAGAGCATTTTCTTTTCTATCCCGGTTTTTGTAGCGAGGTCCTGGAGCGTCAGGTTTTTGCCGCACCTCAGTTGACTGATAATAAATCCAAGTTTAAGATCATTGAGGTTTTGAGTCATCATACCACCTCTCAACAGTGCATACGTTCTAAATCCCGACAAAAAAATACGCCTATGTTTTGCAGCTGTCAAGACTTTCCATTGACAGACTTTCCCACGCAGGCACTGCCGTGAAAAAAGTCGTGCCGATTGATGTTAACATATTGTAATTGAATTAGAATCATTGACAAATACTTAAATCTCCGCTAAGAAGCAGAAACTGCGTAAGGTGTATTCTATCAACGATGCCAGTCGTACAGGGCGTTAATCTGTTTGGGAAAAGGAGTCAATGTATGGTCGAGGAAAAGATTGCGAAAGAGCTTCGCGCCATCGCTGGAGGCGACGGTTATCTTGATTCTCGGGAGGATTTGCTCAATTATTCATATGATTCTTCCGTTGATGAAGCAATGCCGGATGCCGTTGTGCTGCCTAACTCCACTGAACAAATTTCGAAAATAATGAAAATAGCCGACAGAGAAAAAATACCCGTCATTGCCCGCGGCGCAGGAACAAATCTGAGCGGCGGTTCCATTGCCGTTAAAGGAGGAATCGTCATTGCCTTGACGCGGATGAATGCGATCAAAGAGTTCAGCAAAGAGAATAGATACGCCATTGTGGAAGCGGGGCTTGTCAACCTTGATTTTCAAAATTATGCGATGAAACAGGGCCTTTTCTTCCCTCCAGATCCTTCATCGTGGGCCGTGGCAACCATCGGCGGCAATATAGCGGAGAACGCCGGAGGTCCCCGCGGAGTTAAGTACGGGGTTACACGCGATTGGATTCTGGGCCTTAAAGCAGTTCTTGCCGATGGAACGGTTATTCAAACAGGCGGCGTTACGTTCAAGAATGTTACCGGTGTCGATCTCACCTCTCTTTTCTGTGGATCAGAGGGACTCCTTGGAATCGTAACGGAAGCTACGCTTAAACTCCTGCCTCTGCCGCCGTTTAAACAGAGCCTCCAGGTTTTTTACCCGAAGATCGACGACGCCAGCAAAACTGTCGCACGGATCATCGGTTCGGGCATAGTGCCGGTTGCCCTGGAGCTTATGGATCGCGTGGTGATCAATGTTGTTGAGGATGCTAAAAAAATAGGTCTTCCAAAAGACGTTGCCGCCATGCTGCTCGTAATGGTTGACGGCATTGAATCGGAATGTCGCAATCAGGTAAGGCTTATCGAACAAATCTGCAAGGAAGAGGGCGCCTCCCGGGTAGCTATTGCTGAGAATGAGACTCAAGAGGAAGCGCTCTGGCTGGGACGCCGTTCCGCGCTGGGCTGCATGTCGCAGCTGCGTCCAAATTGTCTGCTGGAGGACGTGACAGTGCCGGTAAGCAATCTGCCTGTCATGATAAAAGGGATCTACGAAATCGCGACGAAATACAATCTCACCATCGGGGTCATGGCTCATGCAGGCGACGGCAACACACATCCCATGATTGTTACGGACAAGCGAGACAAAGAGGAATGGGAACGCGCCGAGAAGGCAATAGGCGATATTTTCAAGCTGGCCGTCGACCTTGGAGGGACGCTTTCCGGAGAGCACGGCGTCGGCATTTCGAAAAAACCCTTCATGAACCTGATTTATGGTGAAGCGGAATTCAGAGTTCTCAAGGATCTAAAAAAAGTGCTTGATCCCAACGGCATACTCAACCCAGGCAAGATAATGTAATTCGAGCTCGATCGGCTCTAGAGATACGGAAGGCAGGTGCGCATAATGACGAAACAGCAGAAAGAGTTACTGAGCGAGCGGACGAACGAGCATGTCTATCACTGTGCGAAGTGCGGGTTATGCCTCGATGCCTGTCCCGTCTATAAAGAACTTCTGGTGGAGTCGGCGAGCCCCAGGGGAAAGGTGCAGCTCGCGAAGCACATAATTGAGGGCGATCTGGAAATATCAAAAAAAATGGAAGACATCCTCTTCTCCCAGTGTCTTCTGTGCGGCTCCTGTGTCATTGCCTGTCCCAGCGGAGTAAAGCAGAACGAACTTTTTTCCGGACTTCGATGGCGGACGGCGCAACGGCACGGAATGCCGCTGGCAAAGAAGCTTTTTTTTCAAGTTCTTTCCAGGCGATGGCTTATGTCTACATCCTCTTGGTTTGGCAAGTGGGTCAGGAAAATCTTCAGCGGACCGGCCATAGAAAGCAGGATAGAGGTGGGCAATCTTCCCGTGAGCGCCATTCCGCCTCTCAACGACAAACCCTTCAATGCTGCGTACCCGGAGATTGTCATGCCGGAAGATGAGATCCGTGCCCGGATTCTCTACTTTCATGGCTGTGCCACGAACTATGTATTCGCCGATGTAGGCAAGGCAGTGGTGTCGGTTTTAACAAACATGGGGGTCCAGGTAGAGATACCGAGGGGTCAATCCTGTTGCGGACTGCCGATATTTCTCTCGGGGGACCGTAAAACTGCTATACGATGCATTACTGAAGCCCTTGGCCTTTTTGCCCGAGATGATGTTGATGCCGTAATCGTCGATTGCGCTACCTGCGGTTCGGCGTTGCGCCATGAATACGCTCATATACTGAGGGAATTGAAGGATCTCGGCGAGGATGTATCCGAGGATATGATTGAAAAAGCACAACTTCTTCAGTCGAAAGTCAGGGATGTTTCAGAGTATGTGGCAGCTCACATGGATTGGCTGGCTGCAATGCCGTCGCGAGATGGCGCCCGGAAGATCCGGGTTGCCTACCATGATCCGTGCCACCTCATGAAGGGGCAGGGGGTAACGATGCAGCCTCGGACAATCCTTAAATCTATTCCATCCGTTGAATATGTGGAAATGGAAAAAGCGGGGACCTGTTGTGGGGGAGGCGGGGAATTCCAGATCGAGTTCGGTGATACATCGGCCCTTATCACGAACCGTAAGATTGGCTATATTCACGATGCAAACGCCCAAATTCTCGCTACAGGATGTCCGGGATGCAATATAACAATCAGAGCGCACCTGGATAAAAACAAGAACATGCAGGTTCTCCATACGATTCAGGTTTTGCAGAAATCCATAGACGGGACTCTCGATAATTTTATCGACTCAGGCATCACCGCTGATTAAGTAGAAACAGACTAAGAAAGTTAACAAAAAGCCCTCCTGAAAGAGGGCTTTTTGTTAACAATATCTGCCGAGAGATAGACAGAAGTCATCCTTGGATTATTAAGAGGGTTGCTCCTACAGATCAGCCCCCATTTTTACTTTCAAGATGCTCCGCCAGCAGATCGGCTACATGTTTCAGTTTCAACCCCGGCGCCTGCTGGTCGATGCCTCCCTGGAGTTGAACCATGCATCCCGAGCAGGCGCAGACTACGATCTCGGCTTGGGCATCCTTAATGTTTTTCATCTTCTCCTTCAGTATCGGTATCGAGAGATTGCTGTATTTAACGCCAAAAGATCCGGACATGCCGCAGCATTTGTCGGCATCTTTCATTTCAACGAACTCGCAGCCCTCGATGGATTCGATGAGTTTCCTCGGTTCATCGTGAACATTTAGAACCCTCCGGAGATGGCAAGAGTCATGGTAGGTGATCTTCAGGGGATTATGACTCTTTACCGCTTTTTTGAGACGTCCTCGCTTTTCGTATTCTCCCGCCACAAAGGTGCAGAACTCCTTCATTTTATCCGCCATTGACTGCGCTCGATCCCTCCATTCGGGGTCATCCTTGAATAAATGAGGATATTCACGGATCTGTTCCACGCCGGTAGGACAGGCGCAGATGATAACTTCAACGTCCACAGCTTCGAAGGCTTCGATATTGTTTTTTGCAATCTTTTTCGTATATTCCACATCACCAGTGGCGGCGACAGGTTTACCGCAGCATCCCTGCCGGTCCGGATAACTTACGGACATATTGAGATCCTGAATAACCTTGATTACATTCTCGCCCGTCTCCGGAAAGACGAAGTCCATGGTGCATCCGCTGAAGAATCCCACTTTTTTGTCGGGTTTCTCTATGGGTTTGACGATCCTGTCGACGCGATCGCGGAGAGGGGCAGCCGCTATGCCGGGAAGGCTCCGGTCCTTTGTCATGCCTGCCAGGAAAAGGGGGAGGTGGCGGACGAGGCCTTGCGATGTGAACGGTTTCTGGGCGATGGATGCTGCTTTGAGAAGGCCGTGAAAGAAACGACGATTGGACATGACATCGAAGATCCTGCTCATGATGAAGGGAAGGCCCTTTTCTTTGATGGAACGCCTTCGCAACTCCTCTATGAGGCCGGGGATGTCTATTTTGCCAGGACATACAGTAACGCATTTCCGGCATCCGATGCACAGTTCGTTGAATTGCTCAAATTCCTCCATGCCGCCAAGGAATGCCGTTAATATCGCTCCTATGCCGCCGGCGTAGGTTTGTCCTCCGTAAACATGGCCGCCAACGAGCGCATAGACCGGACAGACATTAAGACAGGAGGCGCATCTTACGCATTGGTAAATTTCCTTGAGCTTCTCATCATGAGCGGCGGCCAGCCTACCGTTGTCCAGGAGAATTATGTGCAGCTCTTTGAGAGTTTCTTCCCACCTGCCGTTTTTTTGAACCAGACACGGCGTCGGGCCTGCTATCATGCTCATATAACTTGTCATAAGTTGGCCCGTGGCGCCCCGGGGCAGCAATCGGAGGATCGGAACGGTATCCTTAATCGATGGCACTAGCTTTTCATAGCCTATGATGACGACATGGATGGGCGGGATAGTTGTTGCGAGCCTCGCATTGCCTTCGTTAGTAAACAGTCCTATGGTTCCAGATTCTGCTATACCGAAATTAGCCCCCGATATGCCCATGTCGGCCTTCAGGAATTCATCCCGGAGTGTTGTCCGGGACGTTTGGACCATGAAGGCGATATCGGGATCGATCGATTTATCCAATTCCTTTGAAAAATAGTCGGCCACCTGATAGCGGTTAAGGTGGATTGCCGGCATGACCATATGAGAAGGTTTGTGACCCGCTATGGAAATAATCCATTCACCCAGGTCGGTTTCTTTCACCCTGATGCCGGCCTTCTCGAGGGCATCGTTCAGATGAATCTCCTCGGAGGCCATGGATTTTGACTTGACGATTCGTCTGACCGCCCTTTCCTTACAGAGGTTAATAAGATACGATATCAGCTCCTTTCCAGTCGCTGCCCTGAAAACCTTGGCGCCGCGCTTTACAGCTTCGATTTCAAAGCGGTCCGCAATTTCCTCGATATGATCGACCGCATAGCGTTTCGTCTCCTTAAGCTGATCGCGCAGAGCCTCTACATCTTCCACATTTTCAAGAGCCTTGGCGCGGGCGATGGGATAGGCCTCGGCGAATCTGCCCAGGGCGCCTCGCAGAACCTCATCGTGAAGTTTCTCATTTATTTCTTTCCTCAGGTTCCGTTTCTTCGCCATCACTGCACTCCTTTTCCACCCGCTTCATCCACAAGAATCAGAATGAACCGGCTGGGTCCATGGACCCCTATCGTCAAAACGCGCTCGATATCGGCGGTTCTGCTCGGCCCCGTTAACCAGCTTACGTAACCGCTGTCGAATCCCTTGGACAGGATATCGATTGCATCCTGAATGCCGGTCACGATACGCTCGCTCTTCATGAAAGCCACATGAACGGGGGGAAGAGAGGAAACGAGGCGGGATACCGCCTCAGTGGCATGCTGGCAAACGCTTCCCGATTCGGCAATTCCGAACTCAACTTCAGATATTCCGATGTCGGCCGTATCGACGTGAGAGGCAATATCTTCTTTACTGGTGAAGACTTGCAAGCCCGCGTGTTTCAGATCTTCTATTAAGCCCGATTCATCCAGCAACGTTCCGGGGACGGCAACAACCGTTTTGGCCTTCATTCCATTTGCAATATCCAGAATGATTTTAATAGATTCTTTAATGCCGTGAACTCTATGGACTTCCGTAGATGCGTTCTTTGTCCGCTGAACGAATTCATCCAAGACTCGCCGATCTGCATTCTCGCTTGGAATAGCTGTCCGCCAGTCCCGGCTCGCTGTTTCCATTTTATTGATTCTCCTTTCACACCATGGAAAATTCTATAAAAAAATAAAAAAGCTCATCACCATTGAATCAAACAGCGAAGAGCTTTTTTATGATCCGGCATTATAGTGCCCAGAAAGGGTTTTATCAATAAGGTCTCAGTATTGCCCGAAAGCCAGCACAGGCAGCCATGTAACGAGTTTTGGAAATAGGACGATGATAATCAGTCCGACTACTTGGAGCATGACAAACGGAATGATGCCGCGGTAAATGTGCATCATCGTGTATCCTTCAGGAGCTGCGCCCATGAAGTAAAAAAGAGCATAACCAAAAGGAGGAGTCAGGAACGAAGTTTGAAGATTCACACACATGAGGATGGAGAACCAGAGAGGGTCTAGGCCCAGTTCCATGGCGATCGGCATGAAGATAGGCACTGTCACCAGAAGAATTGCCGCCCAATCGATAAAGGCGCCGAGAACGAAAACGATCGCCATCATGATGAAGAGAGCAAGAGACTCGCTCATGCCGCTGCCGACGAAAAGCTCCTTCACGACATCGCCGCCGCCGGCGCCAAGGAACACCGAGGCGAAGGTGTTGCCGCCGATGAAGAGAAGCATTACCATGGCAGTGACTTTCATTGTTTGAACGGAGGAGTCCCTGATTACGGGCCAATTGATGCGTCCTTTCACTAATGCAAGGAGAAAAGCGCCAAGCGCCCCCATTCCGGCGGCCTCAGTAGGCGTAGCCACGCCGGCTAGAATGGTTCCCATGACGATGATAATAAGCGCCAATGGAGGCATCAGAGATTTCAAAGTCATGACAACCTTGTGACCGGTTGAGTAACGAGAGGATTCTTCCGTCGAAATGGGAGGACCGATTTCGGGATTAAGCTTGCAGCGAATAATGATATAGCCAAAGTACAGGCTCGATAATATCAAGCCTGGTATGTATGCGCCCGCAAAGAGCATTCCGACGGAGGTTTCCTTAAGGCCCGTGAGACCGCCGTAGACGACCATCATGATGCTTGGGGGTATGAGGATCCCCAGTGTTCCCGCTGCACAGATGACCCCCGCCGTCAGTTCTTTCTGGTAGCCTCTGCTGATCATGGGAGGCGCCGCAAGCAGGGTCATCGCTACGACGGAAGCTCCTATTATGCCCGTTGATGCGGCCATGATCGTGCAGACGAAAACGACTGCCAGGGCCAGGCCTCCTTTTACGCCGCCTAGAACGATATACAGAGCCTCAAATAATTCCTCGGCGACGCCGGAGCGGTCAAGGAGCTGGGCCATATAGATGAAAAGAGGAATGGCAACGAGAGTGTAATTGTCGTAGAGACCCCAGCAAATGTTGGCAAAGATATCCAACTGACCCATTATGTTGTAACCATTCGAAATAAAGCCGAAGACGACGGCGACGGTCATTAAGGTGAAAGCCAGAGGGTGACCAAGGATAATCAAGGCCATCAGCGTAACGAACATTGCAACGGAAAATACTTCAGGACTCAACAACATTGCGATCACCCCCGATCTATTCAGTTTGTGTTCCGGTCTTGATAAGATTCGATAACTCCTGGAGGAAAAGCAGGACGAAAGAAAGGCATATCAATATCTTAAAAGGCCAGATATAGGGAGCCCAACTAGTCCATGACCGTTCCATGTCGATAGTGCTCTGCAGGGCAAAACGTCCCGTACCTAGTATGTAGCCGAAGCAAATAGGCAGAGACAGAACAAAATAGGCTATGATCTTGACTGTTTTCCGGGGTCTTGCAGGAAGGCGAGCCACAAAGACGTCCACCTTGACGTGACCGTCGTAATAATCCATGAAGGAAAGACCGAGGAAAAAATGAAGAGCGTAGAAAATACTCGTCAGTTCGAAACCGTAAATTGTCGGTTTGTTCAGGCCGTAGCGCATGAATACCTCGAAGCAGACGATGAAAAGCAGCGGAATGATAAGTAGACAGGTTATTCGCCCCTGCCAGCTTATCAGCCAGTCGATTCTCTGGGATATCTTTTTCATCTGGAGAACCTTTCTTATAATGCTGACTCAAAACAACCGCAAACATTCCCCTCCACGCTTCAGGTTTTGTGATGGGGAACTCCTGAGCTTATCAGCAATAACAGTCGGGCCTCATGCGGCACGACACAAGGCCCGACTAATCACTTAAGCGTTACTGGTAGAGTTTTCCCGCAAGAACATCTTCCTTGGGCCAGGGAGCTACGCCGCTTCGCATTTCACGCCAGGGGGCGAAATCTTTCCTGAACTGGTACTGAGTCTCCAAGGCCTTCTTCATCGCTTCGCTCTTTTGTGCAAGCTCATCGAGGTAGGCGAAGGAAGTTTTTGCGAATTCCACGACAGTAGCATCGTCCATTTTTACAAACTCTTGTTTTTTCTGGAAAAGCTGGATGGCCTTCGTATTCAGATTTTCTATCCAATGGTTCGACCAGAGCTGTGTCTCACGGCAGCATATGTCGATGATCCATTTCAAATCGTCGGCAAGTTTGTTGTATGCATCTTTGTTTGCGAAAAAAGCGCTCTGGCAGCTTGGCTGGTGAACGCCGGGTACGATGACGTATTTACATATATCATCGAATCCCATGGGATAGTTTATAGCCGGTGATGAGAACTCAGCAGAATCAACGACTCCTCGTTCCAGGGCCAGGTAGATTTCACCGCCGGGCAACGGCGATACGGAAGCGCCAAGTCGATTCAGGATGTCCATATACACGCCAACGGTCCTGATCCGCATTCCTTTAAAGTCAGCCATTTTGCTGGCCCGTTTGTTAGAGTTGAGGCCCAGTTCCTGCCCCACGTTGCCGCAGGGCCAAGCCCTCATGTTCCAACGGCCGTAGAGTTCATCCATCTGCTTGTCGCCGCCATACTCGTAAAACCAAATGTTGTAGCCCTCGTTATCGAGACCGAAGGGAAGAGAGGCAAATGCATTGAATGCCACGTCCTTGCCCTGCCAGTAGCCGGGCCAGTCATGGCCGCACTCTGCGGAGCCCTTGCTCACGGCGTCGAAGGACTGCATGGCAGGAACAAGTTCACCGGCAGAAAAAACTTTAATAGTAAAACGACCGCCGGACACAACATAAACGCTGTCGGCGAAATGCTGTGCGATATCATAGAACAGGAGCCCCTTAGACCAGGGCATAACCATTTTCCAGGTGACCTTAGCCGCGGAGGTGCTCATTTTTAATTTAGAAATCTCGGCATGACGCTTATCGATACCGAATTTTTGACGAGCCTTTTTATCCGCAGCCATGGAAACTGTTGCCATGAAGGCGATTACGAGCAGGCAAATAAAAACGATTCTTAATGCTTTTTTCATAACCCTCTCCTCCTTGATGAAACAACTGTTGAATGTATGTTGTTTACATGTCCCCCAGTTACAACTACGGTTGTTAAGAAAAATAAGCCAACCGCTCGTGAATTTTAATAACCTCCTTTCCGCCGCACATTGCAGCAAATAAAACAGTTCTTTTCTTGCAGAATAAAGACATTGCTTTACCTGCCGGTCATATTGAAGAAACGCTCTTGCATGAGATGAACAGCACTTCTTTTTGCTGCATCTATAATTTATCAATGGTTGTACCATTGATAAAAAAATAATACTAATTTGTCAAGAAAAAAAATAATTAATAATGCAAATGTTATAAGTAGGTTATAATCAGCTTGATCTGAAAAAAAAGCATTGCAGCCAGTAAAGTTATCCTGTATAGTGGTACAAAATATAGACCATTATATATTTTCGAGGTGAAAATCGAGTCTATGGATGTAAAACCGGTAAAAATGCAAACGGTATCAGAACAAGTCTTTGATCAGTTGCGGGAGCTCATATACAGCGGCGCCTTGAAATCGGGAGAACGGCTGATGTCCGAGCGAGATCTTGCAAATCAGATGAAGGTCAGCAGGGGAACCATAAGAGAAGCCATCAATAGATTATCGCTCATGGCTATGGTTGAACGGAAGCAAGGCAAGGGGACCTTCGTTTGTTCTCTTGAATCGCCCGAGCACAATGCCATAGAGACGGTTATCAGCGATATGCGGGCAACTCTAGAATCGCTCTTGGAATTTAGGATGGGTCTTGAGTGCAATGCTGCCGCTATGGCTGCAGAACGTGCCGATGCAAGAGATATTCACTATATAGAAAAGAGCATCGACGAGATGAAGAGGGAGGTGCCGCTGGGCAGACTGGGAACTTCAGCCGATGTATCATTTCATATGGCCATTGCATACAGTTCAAAGAATTCGCTTCAAATTCGTTTCATGAAGGATTTTTATAATTCTCTTTTTTCGGGAATCAGGGCCAATCGTATCAGACTCATGCAGGTCTCGACTCATATTCATGAAATGCTTGCCCAGCATATCGCGATTTTCAACATGATTCGGAATCGCGACGCCAAAGGCGCGCAGGAAGCTATGAGAAAACACATTTTTTTCGTCCTGGATTTCGTAAGACATTGCGAACTCTCGGATAAACAGAATGTCTAGATCCCTCTTGAGTGCCAGAGATTTCTATTTTGATGTATATTGAAGAAAATGCATTATGGTAATGTGAAGCTTGGAAACTGCGGCAGTGAGAATAATGATTCCTGCCATTGCCGAAAGGATGTTTTTTCAATGAAGGCAGCCACCGTACAAGAGATGAGGAACCTCGATACCGGGGCATCCCGGATCTATGACATTTCGGAAGAATTGCTCATGGAGAATGCCGGACTTGCCGTTTTTCAGTTGATAACGGAGGAAATCGGACTCACGGGACGTCAATTTCTCGTTCTTTCCGGTTCCGGCAATAACGGGGGCGATGGTTTCGTAGCGGCGAGGAAGATCCATTCAAACGGCGGCAATGTAAAGGTAAGGATCATCGGGGATCCTTCGCGGTATGCCGGAGCTGCGGAACTTAATTACCGGATTCTTTCACGAACGCAGATTGATATGCAAGTTGTCAAATCAATGGAAGAAGTCAGAGAAGCCATCGACTGGTGCGATGTCATAGTCGATGGTCTCTTCGGCACCGGTCTCACCAGGACAGTGGAAGGACTGTGTCGCGACGTTATCGAGCACGTCAACGACAGCGGAAAAACAATCGTCAGTATCGACATCCCGTCAGGCATCAACGCCGATACAGGAGAGACAATGGGTGCGGCTATTAGAGGCGACTATACAGTTACATTCGGTCTTCCGAAGCGCGGCACGCTCCTCTATCCGGGATTCGATCAATGCGGCAAGCTGTCGGTTAGCCATATTTCCTTTCCACCGGTCCACTACGAAACAGATGAAATCAGCGTAATGATCAACGATCCGGCAATGCTGCCTTCCAGGAACCAAGAGGGACACAAGGGAACCTTCGGCGATGCGCTCTTCATAGCCGGTTCGGCCAACTATTATGGAGCGCCTTACCTGGCGGCATTGTCCTTTCTTAAGGGGGGAGGGGGTTACTCTCGGCTGGCGACGCCCCGCTCTGTTGCGCCTTTTGTAGCCGTCAGGGGAAGCGAGATCGTTCTTGCGCCCCAGAGCGAAACAATGGACGGCAGTCTTTCGCTATCCTGTATGGATGAGCTTCTCCGGCTTGTCGAACTCGTGGATATAGTCGTTATCGGGCCCGGCTTGTCGCTTCAGCATGAGACTCGAAATCTCACGGAAGAATTGATTCGCAGGATTCACAAGCCTCTTGTGATCGACGGTGACGGATTGACCATTCTCTCGGCAAAAAAAGAAATTCTTCAGGGGCGCAAAGAGCCGACGGTGCTGACGCCTCACCTGGGAGAAATGTCGCGCATAATGGCTCAACCGGCCGATGAGGTGGGAAGGCGAAGGATCGAGTGCGCCCAGGAAGTCGCAATGAACATGAATGCTTTCATCGTATTGAAAGGCGCCCATTCGATTGTGTCCTGTCCCGACGGGAGAAACTTCATCAATATGAGCGGCAACTCCGGAATGGCCTCAGCCGGATCCGGCGACGTGCTCACGGGTGCAATCGCGGCCATGTATGGCCTTGGTTTGCCGGTGGAAAAGGCGGTTCGCAACGGTGTTTTCCTTCATGGCTGCGCCGGCGACCTGGCTGCGGAGGAAATTGGCCAGGACGGCATGACTGCGGAAGATGTGCTCAGTCATCTTCCGGAAGCGGTGCGACGGCTCAGAGAGAAATACGAGTCAATCTGCCGTTTGTACAGCATCAATACAATACTATAAATCCTTAAATCCTTCATGGGCTGGTCCATCGGCCTTCATCAAGAGTTCCCAGCCATCCGGTTCGTTTTCATTGTTGGAATGTCAGAGCAGGGAAAAGAATATGTCTGACTTTTTTGCTCGATTTTGATTCCATATTATTAATTTAGAACATTCCGGGAACGCCTCGCCATATGATCCAAATGGCTTATATGCGCCGTGAAATACGTCCGGATTGTCCAAAAAACACATCAAATGGTGAATATATTTATTGTCGAATATTTAATATAAATAACAACATAGGGTAAATCCATCATGTTAATTGCAATCCGAAAGGGGGAGACACCGATGCTTAACAACCTGAGGAAAAGGCGTATTGTGTATTTTGCCGTGTTTGTTGC
Source organism: Deltaproteobacteria bacterium (assembly GCA_016930775.1). Lineage (GTDB taxonomy): Bacteria > Desulfobacterota > Syntrophia > Syntrophales > UBA2210 > JAFGGB01. The sequence continues at coordinate 7,268 of JAFGGB010000198.1, read as the reverse complement.
GTTCATTTGCGTGGGCATGATCGCGGCGCCAAAATGTGCCAAGGCGGAAGCAACATATACGTTAAAGCTTGGCCATCTTGCGGATCCAAAAAATCCCTATGCACTGGGGGGGGAAAGATTTGCGGACCTTGTGAAAGAGAGGACCGACGGAAAGGTAGTGATAAAGCTCTTCCCTAACTCTCAGCTCGGTAAAGCCGAAAAGCTTATCGAGGGCGTGGTGTTGGGTACGATCGATTTTTGCATGACGACAACGGCGGTGCTCGGACAGTTTGAGCCGAAATTGCTGGTATTCGGATTTCCCTATATTTTCAGAGACAGGGATCACGCCTTCAAGGCGCTCGATACGATAGGCTTCGAAGTCGGGAAAAGCCTCGAAAAGAAAGGCATCAAGATTCTTGGGTTCTATGAAAACGGTCTTCGTCACATGATCAACAACAAAAGGAAACTCAATTCTCCCGATGATATGAAGGGACTCAAAATACGAGTTATGGCGACGCCGGTATACATAGAAATGATCAAATCCTTGGGCGCCGATCCCACGCCGATGGCATTCGGAGAAGTATATTCCGCATGCCAGCAGGGCACCATAGACGGGCTGGAATGTCCCGCCGTCCATTTCTGGCAGATGAGGTTTTTCGAGGTCAATAAATATATCACCTTGACCGCTCATACCTATGAATCAGAGCCATTGGTAATGTCGATGAAATCATGGAACAAACTGCCTGAAAAATATCAGAAGATCATGTTGCAGGCCGTCAAGGAATCACTGATTTATTCAAGGAAGTTGTCGATCGATGAGGAGGCTGGATTTTTTCAGAAGATACGGGAGACCGGCAAGTGCGCCATTGACGAAGTAGACACGGCGCCTTTCGCAGAAAAATCAAAGATTGTCTGGAAGAAACTTGAGAGCAAGGTGGGAAAGGATTTGATAGAGAAGATTCAGAACGTAAAATAAAGATGCTGATTGGAGCAGACATGAATGCTTCATCGCCGAAGGGGTGGCTTTAATCTCACTCGTGCGATGAAGATTTTCTCAATTTCTCCGTAATCGGTTCAGTCATGCAGGCCTCCCCGGAAATGAAGCTCCTTTCCGGGGAGGCCGGCGACATGTATTCTTTGGGTTTAACAGAATGGCGAGCCCATTTCCGAAGCGCGCTAAAGGGAGCTTCAATCGCGGCGCGGCAAGGAATCGTGCCATAAAAAAATAGCAATAAATGTGTTCTGAGGAGTTGACGACCATGGGCGTGAAAGAGTTATTCAACCGTGCGTTGGATTTGGTGGACCGCAGCATTGAATGGTTGACCGTCATTCTGATGGGCTTTTTGCTGATGCTGACATTCTTGAATGTGGTCGGACGATACGTTTTTCAGAATTCCATTTATTTCTCAGACGAACTCGCCAGATTTCTCTTTGTATGGATAGTCTTCCTGGGAGCGGCGATAATAATTAAAGACAAGGGTCACGTGGCAGTGACATTCATATTGGAAAATTTGAAGGGAGCTGTATCTAAGAAAATATTGGAAACAATCATCAGCCTCTGCGGAATCCTTTTCATCGCCATTGTCTTTGTGGGAGGATGGCAGCTGGCGGCGTCCATGAACATGTATTCAAGCGCGGCACTGGATATTCCAATGGGGTATGTCTATTTGGTTATACCCATAGGTTCCGCGATCATGATGATTCATCAGTTAAAAAATCTTATTGCCATATTTAAAACCCAAGAAGACAAAGAGCGCACAGGCGAGGTGTAATGATGATATATTTCGTATTTTTCGGCATCTTGTTGTTTTTGATAGCTCTGGGTGTTCCCATCGCGTATTCGTTGGGACTGTCTGCATGCTTTTTGATTGTATATCATCTTGATCTCTCCACAATTCTCGTGGCTCAACACATGTTTGCAGCCGTGGATTCTTTTTCGTTCCTTGCTATTCCATTTTTCATGCTGGCGGGCGCTTTGATGTCCTATGGCGGCGTGACGAAGAGGCTCATTAATTTCGCACATTCGCTCGTAGGCTCTTTCAAGGGAGGCCTGGCGCAGGTCGTTGGCGTTTCGGGCATGTTTTTCGGAGCTATTTCAGGATCGTCGGCCGCGACAACGGCAGCTATCGGATCGATCATGATTGATTCGATGGAAAAGAAGGGATACGCGCGAGACTTTACGGCTGGCGTGATCGCAGCGGGAGGCATGGTCGGAATAGTAATTCCTCCAAGCATTACGCTGGTTGTGTACGGCGTTATCGCAGGCGCTTCCATTGGAGATTTGTTCATGGGCGGTTTTGGGCCCGGCATCCTGTTCGGATGTTCGATGACGGTATTGAGCTACTTCCTCTGTAGAAGAAGAGGGTGGGGGGGGGAAGGAACCTTCCATATCAAAAATGTCATAAAATCATTTCTGGAGAGTTTCTGGGCGCTGCTTATGCCCGTAATCATTCTCGGCGGCATTTATGGAGGCGTGTTTACGCCGACGGAAGCTGCTGCCGTCGCATCGGTGTATGCTCTTGTTATCGGCTTCTTTGTCTATAGAGAGTTAAAAATAAAAGACATTCCAGCGATTATTAAGAAAGCCGTTTATGGAACAACAGTCATCATGTTTATTGTCGCAACGGCGCAAGTGTTCGGCTGGATACTGACAAATGCCGAAATACCGCAGCAAATAGGCGCATTTGTGGCGAAAATCGCTCCCAACAAGTATGTCTTTCTCGTCTATACGAATATTGTGCTCCTGATGCTGGGCACAATGGTAAACCCATCGGCGGCTGTCGTGATCCTGACGCCCATACTGCTTCCTATCGCGAATCTATTCGGCATCGACAGTATTTTCTTCGGTGTGCTGATGATCTCGAATCTCGCTATAGGAAATGTTACTCCGCCCGTTGGGCTTGATCTGTTTGTCGTAAGCGCAATCACAAAGATTTCGATGGACAGGATTACGCGGGCAATGTTCCCGTATTTGGTAATCCTTATAATCGATTTATTTATAATCACGTTCGTTCCACAGATCATAATGTTTTTGCCGAATTTGATGAAATGAGGAACTGGACGTCGCTCTTCTCTACTGCGACAGCGAAATTGCATATTATCCTTTGAATATATGAATTGACATGAATGGTCGATGTTGCTAGTTTTCACAAGCGCCTTGTTTGAAAAACGTGACTGACGTGCAACCTGATGCGATTCTCTGCTCTTCCGTAAAGCATCAGCGAAGATTTCGAAAAAACAGCCGTGTGCGAGGGAGATCCGTATACTGAATATTCAGAATCATAGGTGTTCCACGCTGAGATCAGTTATGATGATGAAGCTCCCGAGAAAAACGAGCAGAGTTGCTCTATGCGAGACGCAAACGCAAAAAACATCAAAGCATAATCACGCATTGCAACTGTCTTCCGCAATCGAGAAAAAGTGAAACTCCATTTATAGACACTGCCCTGCATCCCTGTAATGTGCGTGAAACAACCATCCACGAGAAACTCATAATTGTTTGGTTAATGAGATGAAATGGTGATGGGAAGCAAGGCTGGTTACAATTTTATGAATTGGAAGCTGAGGCATAAACTGCTTTTCAGCATGTTAATTGTATCGATTGTTCCAACAATCATCGCAACGTGGATTCAATATAGCGAAGGATCGAAATATATTCTTGCCGTCGAGCAGAAGAACCTTTCCCTTCATGCCGGAGTGATTCAAGAACAAATAGACCTGTATTTTGAAAATCTGAAAAATCACACACTTTCCTTGGCATTGAATAAAGAAGTCGTAGATTTCATGAAGCTGGAGGAAAAGAAATTACGCGATGTCGAGAGAATGAACGTGTTATTCGACAGCATGAAAAAGATAAGCGATGAAGAATATTCAGCGTTATTCGTGCTGCAGCCTGACGGCATGTGCCTGGCATGCACCGACAGGCGTTTCATAGGAACGGATTACACGTTCAGGTTCTATTATCAATATGTTATTAACCATCAGATGCCGAGTTTCATATCAGATTTCTGTATCGGTCTGAGGAGTTTGATACCCGGTGTATTTATATCAGCGCCGGTCCGCGCAGACGACAATACGGTTGTCGGCGTCATTGTATTGAAAATCGCAGGCGACGCCATCTGGAAGCTTGTAGAAAGGTTGAGCGCCGAAAGCCGGAAAGCGGGCCGGGCGCGGGAGAAAATCAAGGTTAAAAGAGAATGGATGTCTGTCGATGAAAACGTTTCGCAACAAATGCCGGAAATAAGCATTGTCAACAGGGACGGAGTAATCATCTCACACTCCAACCAGAAAATGGTATACAAGAGCCTCGACAATCTTTCAGAAGAAGTAACAGGCAAATTACAGCAGAACAGACAATTCCTCGGTAGAAATATTGAAAGCCTCAAAAACACCGTTCTCAAAACATTGTATGATCAAGCATTTCGCGCCAATAAACTGATTTCGACGACATATTTCGACAAGATCAATAACTGCTGGAACGTCGTCGCAATTTCGCCTTTGAGGAATAATAACTGGTGTGTCGGAGTTTCGATAAGCTATCATGAATTCAGCATCCTTTCCCAGATACTCCTCGATAAAACGATTGCCTATTTGTCGTTCATAACCCTCGGCATTATTATACTAGCGCTCTTGATAAGCATGATAATCAATCGTCCCATGGAGTACATCATTTCGATTATCAGAAGGGTGGAACGGAAAGATTGGACAGTTCGGTTTGACATGCAAAGCAAGGACGAGTTCGGAATATTGGGAAATGAATTCAACAAGCTTGTAAGCACCATCGAGGAATATTCTACTACACTGGAGGAAAAAGTAAAAAAGAGAACCGCTGAGATTGCATTGCTTCAACAGGAAAATGTTCGATTGAGAATTATTGAAGAAAAGGAGCGTATTTGCAGCGAACTGCACGACTCGCTGGGGGCGCGACTGACGAACATATTCATCTGCAACAATATCGCGAAATCCGTCATGAAACAAAACAACGGTAAAATGGGAGAGATGCTCCAGAGAATAGAAGAAAATTGTCAGCATGCGATAAACGACATAAAAAATATCATCTCCGGAGTGCGGGAAGCGGGGAAGGACAGTATCGATTATCAAAAGATTCTTGCATTGAAGATTAAAAACAGGCTGAGTCTCGCCAATGTAGAATTCAGGCATTCAATAACACATTCTGAAGGATTGAACGCCCTAAACTGGAAAATCAAACTGGAGATAGAGAAGATATTGCAGGAATTGGTCACAAATGTGATGAAGCATGCAGATGCGGAAACGGTTGTAATGAATATGAATGTTGAAAACGGTTTCGTGCATATCGATTTTAAGGATGACGGAAAGGGTTTTGATCAAAAAGAACAAACGGACGGATTCGGACTAATAACCCTGTTCAAGCGCGTCGAAGCCATGAATGGAAAGATTGAGCTGATCACTTCAAAAAACACTGGAACGCAATTTCTCATTGTTATTCCGAAATATACGGAGATAAGCAGATGAATGCCCGCATCAATGTCGTCATCGTGGAAGACGTCGAGGACGTCCGGGAAGGATTAAAATATCTCTTGGGTCTCGATGAAACAATCAACGTTATCAATACCTACAGCACTGCAGAGGCGCTCATAAAAGACCTGAAACGGGCGAAAATTCCCGATATCGTCTTGATGGATATAGGCTTGCCGCAAATGAACGGGATTGAGGCCACGAAAATAATCAAGAGCGAATATCCCAACATAAACATATTGATGCTCACCATTTTCGAAGAAGAGGACAAGATTCTGAAATCCATAAGGGCCGGAGCGACGGGGTACATACTGAAAAACGCGACGCCGAATGACCTGATAGAACAGGTGAAAAGCCTCGCAGTGGGAGGTTCTCCCATAAGCCCGAAAGCAGCAAGGAAACTATTGGATGAGATAAAAAAAGAAAAAGAGGAGGAGGCGAAGGAGGACTATAATCTTACATCCCGTGAAAAGGAAATTCTGAAGAGCATCGCCGATGGGTATTCCTATAAGGAAATCGCAAGAAAGCATTATATAGCCGATTCGACGGCAAAGAAGCACATACTGAACATCTATAAGAAACTGCACGTAAAATCTAAAGTTGAATTCGTGAAAAAAGTGCTGCAGGAAAGCCTTATTGAAGACAGCACGCGGTAAACGACGCCTGCGGAAATGAAAGAATATGGCGGAATCGATAGACCCCTGTAATCAAGAAAAATACATATACTGTCCCCAGAATTAGCCTATAGGTATATGTTTAGGGAAGCGAGCGCTACGGAAGAAAACAATAGAACGGTCGGATACCATATAGGTATATTGGCTTCGGCATCCATATTGAATCGGTCGTACAGGACCGGAAAAAGGTTTCGAGAAAAGAAATTACTTCCTTCTCAGGTGCTCATAATGTTGTATGACTATGTAGATTGCCTGATCGAAGATGCGTATTGTTCTGTTGATGCCTTCAACAGCCTGATGTTGATCCAGAGCAGTGATAAAAACTGCCTGTAATTCGGCGTTTAGCCAGATATGTCGTCTGATCATGATGAGAGCATAGATGGCTTCTTCCAGGGGGATGCCGTCATTAAATTGGTTTTCTGCGTATTTTCTAAAGAATTGATGAATTTCTTCGTATGGCTTTTCGCTAAAGTACATCAATCCAATATTTCTGTAGAATTCCATGGCATAAATAACGCATCTATCCGTTTCCATGGAATGGTATGAAGGCGTTCTTGGATTCTTTTGAACTGCCTGGCACCATTGTTCAGAAATTTCGACGGCATGACGCTTCGTAACATCAATCAGCTTGTCACCGACTGACCTGTACATGTTGTGCCTCCTTTCAATATAACGGGTTGCTCAGGGGCGGTGCGCTTTTTCGCCGTCCCCTGCAGCAGCGTGGTGTACGCCCGGCACGGGCGTACACTTATGGGGTGAAAGTCCCCTGTATCTGAATCCTGTCAATGAAATATTTATTGACACAAGTACTAGCCGAAGGCAAGGGGGAACCGTGAGGGACCGTCCGAAGGAAGCCGGAGTGCAAAGCTGTGAGCCGACGAACAGAAACAGCATACAAGGCTTAAGTCTCCGGGCAAGTCAGCACAACATGACAAAGCCCTGGATTCGGGAGATACGGTAAATGCTGCGGTTGCATAATCACAGTTCACGTTCTTATCCGGGGAGACCTGCCCGGTCTGCACCTCCTTCAAGAAAAAGGGGTCAGGTCTGCCCTTGGCTCTTATTGATATAGGCCATAAGCTGATCAATTGTATGCATCAAAACTTTATCTTTGGTTTT
>JAFGGB010000197.1 GCA_016930775.1 Deltaproteobacteria bacterium | reverse complement strand
TCTTCTCCATGTACCGCGGCTGCATAAACCGCCACGTGCCCGTTCGATTGCCCTCCGTCGATAAGTACGAACGAGAAATGATGAGCGTTTTCTCCTCTTGTCCTTGTCCCCTCGACATGTTCAACCCCTTTCAAATGTTCGATCGCAAAAAATTCCTCGTCCGCGCCGAAACTCGAGCGGGACATTTTTTCTTCGCTGTTTCTCCAGGCTACTCCGGCATCAGATACATCATCATTCGACGGCGGAATGTTTCTATATGTCTCGTAATAACCGCTTTGAGAAGATCTTCGTTCTTTTCTTTAAGCGCTGCCACCATTTCCCAGTGATCGTCGATGACTGACTGGTAGTGATCCCGGAGCGTCCGGGCGGAATCGATCTCTCTGCTGAACGAAAGAAAAGCAAGACGCCGGGTCTCCACGCGGACATGGCGCAGGGCCTGAAGGAGAAAACGGTTGCTTGACGCATCGTAAAACGCGAGATGAAACTGATAATTGGCGTCAACGAGTCCCACAACATTTCCTTCAGTAACGGCTTGTTCCACTTCCCGGTTCGCCTGCTCCATGAGAGGCATGACGGCCTGCAAATCGCTCTTGACGACGAGTTCCGCAATTCCCAGCTCGATGATTCTGAGCGCTTCGAATACGGCCTTCGTGTCCTGGAGCGTGATAGGCCGCACGAAAAAGCCCTTGCTGGGATTCGACTCAATCACCATGTCCGAGTAAAGCCGGAACAGCGCTTCCCGTATGGGCGTTCTTCCGAGACCGATCTGCTTGATAAGGGTTTTTTCGTCAAGCAAGGACCCCGGTTCGAGCTCCAGTGTTATTATTTTTCTATAGATTGCCTCATAAGCAATATCGCACAGAGGCCGTTTTAGATGCTCTTCGGAATCATTGCGAATCAATCGCACCATATGGTTTTCTCCAGTTCCATTGAATTAAAGGTGAAAGAAACGACTCACCGGTGATTATCATATATCAAAAATATATGTCAAATATTTTTTGATTGACTTCTGCAGTCGGGAGAGCCTTCTCGGATCACTGCACGGTTTTTAATCGAGATTCCCGATCGCCGGAATCCCGAACAATTCTTTCAGGACGCCATCGAAATAGTCGGGAAGATACCGGTTGCCCAGTTTGATCGGCAAGTCGCCGACGGATCGTCGCCCCGAGGAAGGAAACACAAAGAGATATTCCATGAGATATTCAACATTTCTTGCCAGATGTCCCCGATATCGTCTATTCATTCGTTGTTCAATGATCCGGTCCTCGTGGATGGATCGGCCGACTTCGCTTTCGAGCATCTCCAGGTAGCTGGAAATTATGATCTCAAGCCTCACCTTCTTTTCGCCGGTGCGAACAAAATCCACAAAGGAGGATGCGCTGTCGGCCGCGCCAAGACCCAGGCATTCCATCAGGGCCAGCGTGGCGGCGTCCGGCGGTTCTCTCGAAAGTTCGTCGAAGGGATGATGAAAAGAAACAGTAACGTTCAGAGCGTTGTAGCGTCCCCGATGAGCTTCCTCTTCGATGATTTCACAATCCTCCCGGCGGCGCAGGAGATCAAGGAAGCGGCTTCTCTCGTCGTCTTCAAGAATCAACTTGATCCCCGCTACGTCGTTGATTTCAATCGTTCCGATCTCCGGAAGGCAACGGCGTTTCTCGATGGCGTCTATGATCCGTTCCTCGGCCAAACAATCGTCGTCCAGGGGCGCCCTCGTCCATCGGTTCTTGGCTGCCGTTATCTTATCTTCGATTACTTCAGTAACTGCGGCGCCGAAGAGCCCGTCGACTATGCGTCGTGACGCCTTCTCGGCGAGTCGCCGCATACGCTTGATTCTTGATGATCCCACATAGATCCGGCGGGGTCCCTCCTGTTTGAAATAGACGACTCCGTGAAAAGGCGTGTTTCCGTAAAAGCGTCCCGGGTGAGCCTGATAGGCGCCGATAAGGCTGTCGATGCGGTTCGTTCTATAGGGAGGATCGTGGGTTATTATGTCTTTCAGGACTCCCTTTCGAGATACCCTTTGAAACGCCAAAGCATCCCCGTGAAGTTCCCTGAAGATTTCGCCGGCCAGGAATCCAAGATACCGCGAGACGTAGAGATTGTTAAAATTCAAGAGTTTTGCGATGAGGACGGCGTCATCGGGATAGGGATCGTCGCGCATCCACCGGGCGATGACATCTCGCAGCGCCGTGCGATGAAGATAACTGGTTATGGAAACCACGTTGACACCAAAAACTCCCTGCTCAGAGAGATTACAGATGAACGGGCGAATCGAGGGAATCGGCCGCGCAGCCCCGCGCCGCCGGCAGCCGTCGGTCCTTCCTTACGGTTCGGATTCTTTCCTGCCCCCGGTGAAAAAACCGAAAAGGAATTCCTGATCGAGGGGAGAAAGGTCGAAATGCTGGCCCGCTTCTTCGATAAGCCGGGCTAACGGACGTTTATCGGCGTCCTCCCTCCTTGAGGAAATCCATTTGATCGCCTGTTGTATCGATTCGCTCTGATGCTTGGCGGTCATCTCTATCCCTTCTCCTGTCCCTAACGAAGGGCGTTCATCCCTCGCCGGGTTGTCGACAGGTCGATGTCTGCCTGCCGTGGCTTTTTCTATAACATCGGATGCATCATACTTCAATCCCCCGGCCGGGCGTCTTCCTCCTTACGGCTTTTCAGGCAACCCGGCAATGTTACGATGTCCTTATTATTCACGCCCCCTGCAGAAGGACCGTCTCTATTGAAACCGGAAGCGGCATCCAGGCATTTTTTCCCGGGACCGTTGCAGCGGAACTGCTCCTCGCCTATTTGGGACTTGCTTTATCATCCCTTTCTTACTATATTAGCGCCACAGTGAACGAAAGGAATATATAACCATGAGCGATGCCTTGATAGTCATCGGCCTGATATGTCTGTGGATTGTCCTGCAGGTGTTCATCCTGCCACGCTTGGGCGTCCAGACGTGAATGTCGGCTGTCTGCCGTGGCGCAGACAAAGACGCAAGAAAACCTACACCCGCTGACAAGCGAATTTTCTGAAACGCACTCACACAAGATTGCCATACAAGAGATACCTGGCCGTTGCTGACGGCAATGCTGATCTTGCAGCCGCCGGTCGTCGTGAAAAAACTTTTCTTTTCATTGGAAAAACTTTATAAGGTCACGAGAATCGGCGCCGAGCAGCATCACGGAACTCCAGGCCGACGCCGGGAAACGACGTGGCAGCCGGATACGCGATTATGAAAGAACACAGGGCGGCAACTCTCATGGTTCCACTTTGTATCCTGATGGCTGCCACGGCCCTTTTCCGGTTCACCAATCTAGATCTCGCAATATCCGCTTTGTTTTTCTCGTCGTCGAAGGGTTTCTACCTGAGCGACAGGCAGCCCTGGAAATTACTCTACGAATTCGGAGAAATCCCGGGACTTCTTCTCGGCCTTGGAGGGCTCATACTGTTCGGAACAGGGATTTTCCTCCGACGGGCCAGTCGATACAGGAAGATAGGTCTTTTTTTGTTTCTCTTTCTTCTTGTCGGTCCCGGCTTTCTCGTTAATGGGCTTATGAAGGAATACTGGGGCAGACCGAGGCCCTGCGAGATTATTCAATTCAACGGCGCCAAAAATTATTTGCCGATCCTGGCGAAGGGAACGGCCCACGAAGGCCGATCGTTCCCTTCGGGACACGCCGCAATCGCCTATGTCCTCATGGCCCCCTTTTTCTTCCTCGCGAACGCAGGCCGTCGCCGGCACAGCCTTGCCGTTCTCGGATTAGGACTGGCCTTCGGCGCCTTCGTCGGACTGGCGCGAATCGTTCAGGGAGGACACTTCGCCAGCGACGTGCTCTGGTCGGCGGCAGTGATATACTTTACGGGACTGGCGCTATCCTATCTCTTTCGT
>JAFGGB010000196.1 GCA_016930775.1 Deltaproteobacteria bacterium | reverse complement strand
CGTTCGCCCCGGGGATTAATCGCCCGCATCGGCCGTCAGGCCGTAACCTGGGGCAACGGACTGCTCTTCAATCCCCTGGACCTGTTCAATCCCTTCGCGCCGACCGATATCGAGAGGGAATACAAGATTGGAGACGACCTGGTCTTTCTGGAGCACGCGCTGCCGAAGGGCAATCTTCAGCTTCTCTATGTGCCGCGCCGCGATCCGGCTACGGGAGCAATCGAGGCGAAGGAGGATTCGGCTGCAGGGAAACTGCATATTCCCATAGGAACAACCGAGTTCGACGTGGTTCTCGCAGAGCATTTCAAGGATCGCATTGCCGGGATTGGGGGCGCCGGCTATGTGGGAAATGCAGCCTGGCGATGCGATGCTGTCTGGACTTTTATAAACGAGTCCTATGAAAGAAGCGACTGCCTTTCGCTCGTCGCGAATATTGATTATTCCTGGGAGTGGTTCGGGAAGAACCTTTACGGGTTCCTTGAATTTTACTATAACGGCTTGGGAGACAACGACTATGAAAAGGCGATAGGCGAACGCGCCGTCGCAGAGCGCCTGCTCCGCGGCGATCTCTATACATTGGGCCGCTATTACCTGGGGGGAAGCATCAGGGTCGAGCTTGATCCGCTGGTAAACTTCACCATGACAATTATAAGCAATATGGAAGATCCGTCGGGCGTTGTCCAGCCGTCCCTTATGTGGGATGTTTCGGCAAGCATGAGGATCACGGTGGGCGCTTCCCTTTTCTGGGGAGCGGAGGATACGGAATACGGAGGTTTTCGAATCCTGGGGACGTCTCTGCGGTATGAACGGGCAGACAGCCTGTACATCTGGGCGGCCTTCTATTTCTAACGGATGTCGGTTGCCGGGCGGAATGGCGCTCGTGCGATTTCAGTGTAAATCTTTATGGCCGGGCCGGTGCAATTCGAATCAGCGATGAACAGCCTGCCGTTTCAAAGAAGGGATCTGCAATGGAAATGAAAATATTTCAGGAAATGGATGATGCAAACCTGAAAAAGTATATCGAATTTATCCTCTGGCATTATCGCGTGGCCGATAGCTTCTGGTTCATCTTTGTGGGCGAGTGTTACGGACAGCAGGGAGCGGAGCGCATCAACGAAAAAGTCTGGGGCCGGGTGAGCGGCATGGCGGCGAAGGATATCACGGCCCGGTTCGGCATCGAGGAAAAAGGACTCGAGGGTTTTCTCAGGGCGCTCAAGCTCTATCCCTGGACGATCATTGTGGGGTACCGTTTCGAGGAACGACCCGGCGAGATTATCATTTCCGTTCCGGCCTGCCCGGCTCAGCTTGCCCGCCTGAAGCGCGGTCTCGGTGAATACGACTGCAGGGAAATGCACCGAATGGAATTCGAGGGATTTGCCCGTGAAATCGACGATCGGATAGCCGTCGAGTGCCTTTTAGCGCCGCCCGATCCCCATCCGAAGGACCTGTTCTGCCGGTGGCGGTTTACCTTGCGCGGCAGCAGGGAGTCTCGGGATGCACATCGGCAATGATGCCGCCCCGGCGGCCGCTCATTCGTACCCCAGCTCCCGGAGTCTGTCCTCGCCTATGCCGATGAAGTGGGCGATCTCGTGGACCACCGTAATTTCAATTTCCTCCTCCAGCTCCTCCAGCGTTTCGCATATCTCTTCGAGCGGCGCCTGAAAAATGACGATACTGTCCGGAAGGACCGGCGGCGCCGTTATCGATCGATCCACCAGAGCCGTGCCGAGATAAATTCCCAGAAGGGTTTCTCCCGGCGGCGCGCCGATTTCCTCAAGAAGTTCCCTGGATGGATGCTGTTCGACGGTTATTGCAACATTTTCCAGATGACGGCGGATCGCCGGCGGAATTCGCCGCACTGCCTGATCGACGGCTTTGTCGAAGTTTTTTCTGCTGAGCTTCATGGGGGCCGTCCGAATGTTCTATGATGACATTTACGACTCATTTTTCGATTTTTTGCGAATTTTTCAATGGCAATGGCGCCATGGGAGCGGTCGGCCGCGACGGTCCTTTTTGTTGGGCAGCGGCTGTCTTGTCCAGAGTGCGACGCTTGGTTATGAAGCGTGACGGATCATAATAATGATCTTCGATATACCTCATAACATGCTTCTTTCCATTGCCCGGAGACTGGACGGCCGTAATTGCGGGCCAGAAGACGACGGGGCAGCGGGCCATGTTTTCTTTTCTGATTTCCAGGTGAAGGTGGGCCGCCGTGTAGCTCATGTCGCGGTAGCCTCTTCCTACAGTGCCGATCTGACGGCGGCGCTGTACCGTTTCTCCTTCGCGCACCATCACGTCCTTCAGGTGGGCCGAGAGGGAGAATACAAGTTCCCCCGACGGCAGGCGGTGGGCTATAAGGACCATGTTGCCCCAATGGATGCAGTTTTCGGCGAAGACAACCGTGCCTTCGGCCATGGAATAGACGGGCTGGCCGAAATCGGTGTTGCCGCCGCCTTTGCCGTTCCAGTCTTCGCCGGGGTGGTAATAGGGATTGAGGAAGGATTGGCCCACGTACCAGCCCTTGTCGTCGACGCCGTTGAATCCCTTGCCGTTTGCATCGCCCACGGGAAAATCGAAGCCCGACGCGCGAGGAACATCTCTGCCGTCAATGGACATGGGCATGTTGCTCCAGAAATAAAGGGCGAAAAGACCGACGGGAAGTCCAATGAAAAACAAAACGGTCACCGCAAAGGCTCTGATGGGATGCCTGATGGGGAGGCGCTTTCCGAAGATTCGGAACAGAAGATAGAACGTCATTCTCAGGAAGAGCCAGACAAGAGGACCGCCGAAAAGCAGCGCGGCGAGGATTCCGTAATAGACAGGCTTGAGGTTGGGCAACAGGCTGAATAGAGTCTTCATGCCCGTCTCCTGGGCCTCGTCGCTGAAATTCTTGACTTTCGGCGGCAGTATGGAGAGCTGGTAGGTTTTCCATTCCTGTTCGGCCTTCTTGAAGCCGAGGGTCTCGTGATAGCCGGGGGAGCGGGAGAGGTGAAGGCCTGCCGTGATAAAGACGCCGAGGACAACAGCAATCGTCAGTGCGTCGAACCACCGGACATATTTCTTGAAGAAAGATCCCAGAATACTGATCGCCGTGGCGGCGGCGAAGGCGGCTATGGAGAGGTAGATCGTCACGAAATCGTACCAGCCGTAGAGAGAAATTCCCGGAATTCTCGCCTCGCTCAGCGGATAGAAATAAGGGATGCCCTTCCAGGGGCCGTTGGGGCCCAGATAGTCTTCAAAGAGATGAAGCGCTCCTCCCAGAAAAGCCAGAGCGAAGATTACGAAAGGTCTTGCATAGAGCCGTTTTGCCTTTATTTTCGGTATGCCTGTATAGGCAAGCGACAGAAGGGCCGCGATAAGGCCGAAGAGAAGAATGCCCGCAATGGTGTGGGTGAAGCCCCTGTGGGAAAGAAAGAGGTTGTTGACGGTGTTGTAGTAGAAACGCGGACCGAAGAGCCGGGCGATATAGTCGATATCCGGCCAGGTCGCTGCCAGAAACATGATAAAGACGGCCTTGGGCTTGGAGACATACTTGCTGAAAAAAGGCTGGAGCGCGAAGGCAGCGAGCCCCCCCGAAAGGCCGTGGTCGATGACAGTCATGGCGGCTCTATCGCCTTCTATAGAATGATGTGCTTCACATCAGTGAAGAACCGGCGGTCCTCCCCCGATTGTGCGGGGCATTATGCGTGAACGGTCTGGAAATATCAACAGGTATTTACTCCTTTTCCCCCGCGGCACTGTGTGCGATAAAGTTCTGAACTGATTCTGTTTTCATCCTTCCTCGCCTTTTCCGAGGAGAAGCGGCCGGTTCTCCGGATGCTCGTCGATGCCGGCGATTCTCTTGACTGCGCCCGGCTGAGTTCTATTTCATCCATCCCGACGTGTTGAAGTAGTTGGCTGCATATCCGCCCGGTGGAACCAGTTTGTCGCAGAACGCCCGGTCCTCTTCGAAAAGGACGAT
>JAFGGB010000195.1 GCA_016930775.1 Deltaproteobacteria bacterium | reverse complement strand
CAAGCGGCCGGCACATGTCAGAAGCTATTTCAAGCATCACAAGGTTGCCTATGCCGCATAACAAAATTCATATGTCTATTTGCCGGATTAATAATCTTCACTTTTCCTGGCAGCTATTTCCTCTTCACTTGGTCCTGGAAACCGGATCTTCATCGGGAAAAGGCATTAAATTGAGCAGGATTACTTTATCTTTCTCGCCAATATGACGCCAAAGCAGAGAATCAGCGAAGTGATGAGAAATATTGACCGCAATCCGAAGTAAGCGGCCATAAGTCCTCCGAGCAACGGGCCTGCCATATTGCCGATCAGATAGCCGCTTTGAAAAATGCCGTAGATTCCCCCCCGATCCTGTGCCGAGGTGGAACGATGCACGATCGTATTGATCGACGGCGCCGTGCCGGCGACAAAGATGCCGAGACCGGCGCGCAGGAACAGCAGTTGGTATACGTTAGTGACAAAGGCCTGAGGCAAGATGAAAACGATGATCCCTGCCAGAGAAATCCGGAGTATGCCTCGATGGCCGATTTTATCTCCCCTGCTTCCCAGGATCGGCGCCGCAATAGCGCTTGTTATGCCCGTAATGCCGAATGCAAGACCCGTTGCCAGTTCGACGTAATCTTTTGAAACCTTCAGGAATTCCACATACAGAGCCAGGAAGGGCGCTACAAAGAAGACGGAGAATTGAACGATCACCAGCAGAAGAAAAAGCGTTCTCAGCTCTTTCGAAAGGAACACCGAGCGGATGTTTGTCATTAGGTAGGATTTGTTTTCTTTCTCCGATGGAACGAAATCTTCTTTAACGAACCGGATAACAATCACGGCTCCGGCGAGACAAAAGAATCCCGTCCAGAAGAAGATGGGACGGCTGCCGATAATATGGGCCAGCAGCCCGCCTATCAGGGGGCCAACGATAGTTCCGCTCACCAGGGCTGATTGCAGCGTTCCCAAGGCTGAACCCGTTTTTTCGGGAGGCGTGCACGATGCCAGAAGTGCGAGCGAAGGAGCTATGAACCCCGCCAGGCTTCCCTGCAGGAGTCGAAGGATTAGCAACTGGGAAGCGCTTTGCGAAAATCCCATGAGCGCATGAGCGAGAGCGAGACCCAGCATGGCCCTGACGACCATGGGTTTGCGTCCGCGTCTGTCGCCCATAATGCCCCAGAGCGGTTGCATGAAAGCGGAAACGGCAAAGGGAGCGGCAAAGACTATGCCGCTCCAGATTTTTATTTCTTCAGAACCGGCAACTCCGAGTTCCCGCAAGAAGAGCGGGAGGAAGGGGCTTATCATGCTCAACCCGACGGAGGCCATAAATTGAGCGCACCAGAGGCTGTACAGATTTCTTCGCCACGCTTCCCCCTCCTTGCCTGAATGGTTCAGGAGACTGGCTATTTTGTGGAATATCCCGCTGCTGTTCACGTGCACGCTCGCATCCCGTCGAATGCGCCTGGCATCACGAATTTTGATGAGGGTTTACAAGTATTGAGGGGTGGATGGCGCCGGAATGACGACGGCCGTTTCCTTGCCGCACTCATAGCGCTGCACGACATGATTCCTGCTGTGCTGAGCCTGCCTATCGTTTATGTTTCGTTGAGACTCCGCACCGGCGCTCTCGAAGGTCAACGTTCTTCATGCACGGGACTGTCCGCGATTTTTTCTTCTCAGAGCAGTCGAAAAAACACCGGTTATGCTGTTGACGGCAATCCCTTAAATCATTCAACGGCAGTTGTCAAAGATATTTATAAAACGTTCCGTGCAATCTATTGAAGGTAAATCTTACCGCATCTGCCGTATTCGCACCTCGATCCCTTTGTTTTTCAAAAGATTTACGAGCCTTGAAGGATCGGTATCGCCGTAATGGTAGGGGTAGAGGATTTTCGGTCCGAAGGACATGGCGGCTTCGGCAACCATCTCCGGCGTCATTGTAAACGGCAGGTTCATCGGCAGGAATGCAGCGTCAATGTTTTTGATGGCGTTCATTTCGGGAATGTTTTCCGTGTCGCCGGCGACGTAGATCCGCTTGTCTCCGAACGTCATGATGTAGCCGTTTCCGTCTCCCTTGGGGTGATAGGGCCGTCCATCGGGCCGTTTATGTACAAGGTTGTAGGCCGGCACGGCTTCAATTCTGATTTTCTGAACGGTTGCAACATCGCCGTTCTTCATGACGATGCCGCTCTTGATTGTCTGTGCGCAGATTTCCGTGAGAACAAAATCAGTCTTCTCCGTCCGGATCTTTTCGATTGCCTGCATGTCAAGATGGTCCCGGTGTTCGTGAGTGATCAGGATCATATCCGCTTTCGGCAGCGTCGAATAATCGGCAAGCTTTCCGTAGGGATCGATGTGAATGACCTTTCCCTGAAAGGTCAGCATCAATGTGCCGTGACCGATGAATGTGATTTTCAGATCGCCTTCGGACGTGCCGACGACGTCCGACGCGAATGTGCCCTGAGCAGCCGCCGTCGATGCAACGGCAAACGACAGTATTGCAACGATTGCAATTCTTGTAAGCATCGTCTTCCTCCTTGATAAGTCTGGCGCAGACGATTAGAAGCCCTTCTTTATGACCGAAACGTTGCGCTGATCGGCGATTATCTCACGTTTTTTCTGTTGAGGCTATGGACTTTGATGGAGTGAATCGTCATATCTGCGACGGGCGCCGCAATTGATCGATATGTCGCAAAGAAGCGGCAACAAGAGAACAGGCCGGTCTTCGGTCCTTCCATAAACCGGGGGATTTTCCTAATCCTTCAGCTTGCCGGGCCGCTTGTTCTTGTCGAGTTCCATCTTTCGAAGGCGGATGCTCTTCGGCGTCACCTCGATAAGTTCGTCCTCGGCAATGAATTCGATGGACTGGTCCAGCGACAGCCGTCGCGGCGGTCTCAAGGTCAACGTTGCATCCGATATGGAACTTCTCACATTCGTGAGATGCTTTTCTTTGGTTATATTCACGGTAAGGTCGCCTTTCCGGTTCCGCTCGCCGACGATCATTCCCCCGTAGACTTCCGTGCCAACTTCGATCAGCAGCTCGCCGCGGTCGGCCATTGCGTGACTCGCGTAGGTCGTCACCCGGCCTGGACGGTCGGCCACGAGAGTGCCGTTGGCCCTCTGTGGAATAGAGCCGAACCAGGGTTTGTAACCGTCAAAAAGCGTGTTCATTACGCCCGACCCCTTGGTGTCCGTGAGGAAGTGACTTCGGAAACCGATCAATCCCCTGGAAGGAATGATGAATTCGAGTTTTACCCTGCCGCTTCCCCGGTTGATGAGGTTCGTCATGCGGCCCTTGCGATCGGAAAGCGCCACCGTTACCACGCCGACGAATTCTTCGGGAATGTCAAGAATGAGCCGCTCCGTTGGTTCAAGGGTCTTTCCTCCTTCTTGTTTCGTAATAACCTTCGGCTTCGATACCATGAATTCGTAGCCTTCGCGGCGCATCGTTTCGATGAGAACGGCCATCTGCAGTTCCCCCCTGCCGCTGACGTCGAACATGTCTTTTCGCGTCAGCGGGCGCACCTTCAAAGCCACGTTATGGAGCGCTTCCCGTTCGAGGCGGTCCTTGAGATGCCGCGACGTGAGGAACTTTCCCTCTCTGCCGGCACTGGGGCTGTTGTTGACGTAAAAAATCATCGCAACGGTCGGCTCGTCGACCTGTATCCTGGGCAGCGGACTGGGGTCTTCCATCGATGTTATCGTATCCCCGATAGTTATGTTTTCTACGCCGGCCACGGCGAGGATGTCTCCTGCTTCAATCCGGTCAACCTGCACTTTTCTCAAACCGTCAAAGGTATAGAGAGCTGAGAATTTAATCCCCTGTCGAAGGCCTTCCAGGCCGCAGAGGGCGTAACTTATGTTTTTTTCCAGAACGCCGTTGGCCAAACGGCCGATAGCAAGCTGTCCGACATACGAATCATAGTCGAGGTTCGTCACGAGGAACTGCGGAACCGCGGCATCGCTGGCCTGAGGGCCCGGAATATGCCTGATTATGGTATCGAAAAGGGGCCGGAAGTTTTCCGATTCGTCCCCAACCGCGACATGGGCGACTCCTGCCTTGGCGTTTGTGTAGAGTATGGGAAACTCTATCTGCGTCTCGCTGGCGTCGAGGTCGATGAAAAGATCGTAAATCTCGTTGATGACTTCCTGTATTCTCGCATCGCTTCGGTCTATCTTATTGACGACGACGATGATCGGCAGGGCCTTGGCCAGGGCCTTTTGAAGAACGAAGCGCGTCTGCGGCAGCGGTCCCTCGCTGGCATCGACGAGAAGAATAGCCCCGTCGACCATGTTCAGGCTCCGTTCCACCTCTCCGCCGAAGTCGGCATGGCCGGGGGTATCGACTATATTGATTTTGACGTCCCCGTAGTGGATTGCCGTGTTTTTCGCCATGATCGTTATGCCGCGTTCCTTTTCCAGGTCCATCGAATCCATGACGCGGTCAACCAATTGCTGATTTTCCCTGAAAGTCCCGCTCTGTCTGAGCATTCCGTCGACGAGAGTGGTCTTGCCGTGATCGACGTGAGAAATTATTGCTATATTTCGTAAGTTTTCCTTACCCATCGGTTGTCAGGTCTCTTTTCTTCTTTCCGTTTCCTGCGCCGTTTACCGGCCGGGGTGTGCCTATTACCAGATAGCGAACGCAAAAGCTACTTAAATCTTTGAAATAACAACGACCTCATGGCCGCAGTCCTGCCGTTCCGGACCCTTGGGCTCCGTGGAGCTCCTGATCGGATGAATCGAGAAGACGCTTTACGGAGGAATGTGATTCTCCGCAAAGGAGATTAAAGGCGCCAATATCTAGATTTCTATCGCGCTCGCAAGGTACGTGACGGCTTTACCGCCGATTTTAACCCTGTCGTCCTTGTCTTCGCAGAAGAGTTCGCCTCCGCGGGCCGAGAGCTGGCGGGCCTGCATTCTCTTCTTTCCCAGCCGTTCCGACCAGTAGGGGATGAGACTGCAGTGAGCGGAACCGGTCACTGGATCTTCCGGCAAACCGGCTTTGGGGGCAAAGAAGCGGGAAACAAAATCAACGTCCTTTCCCGGCGCCGTCACGATGATTCCCAGTGAATCCAGCCGTTCCAGCAGACGGAAATCGGGCTTGATCTCCCGAATTTCATCGGCCGTTCCATAGACTGCAAAGTAGTCTCTTGCCCGCCGGACCTCCAGCGGCATTGTCCCCAATCCTTCGGCGAGATCGCCCGGCATGTTGCAGAGCTGCGGATATCGGGACGGAAAATCAAGCACGAAGAGTTCGCCTTCCCGCGCAACCGCAAGCGGTCCGCTCTTCGAACTGAAGGCGATAACCGGGCCGGCATAGTTCAGGTATCTGAAAATGACCGATGCAGCCGCCAGGGTGGCGTGACCGCAGAGATCCACCTCCACGGCGGGCGTAAACCAGCGGAGGTCGAAACCGCTCTTCTCTTGTATGAAAAAGGCCGTTTCCGAGAGGTTGTTCTCGGCGGCGATTCGCTGCAGAATCTCATCGGGAAGCCACGTTTCCAGGACGCAGACGCCTGCCGGATTCCCCGAGAAACATGCGTCGGTAAAAGCATCTACATGATAATAGGGCAGCTTCATTATTCATCTCCTTGCAGGTTATTTTTTTTACAGTCTTCGCACTCGGTCCGTTCTTATCCATGATTGACCCACCGAGGTCATCCCTTTCAATCTCCTGTCAAGATTCAGACCGATCGACAAGAGGGATGCCGCGGAACCGACGACTCCGAGGATTCTGATTATCGTAGACACGGGGTAGAGGTCGATGAGGTAGAAGGCCGTGAGGTTCGTGCCTATGAATGACCCGAAGGTGGAGACAAGAAGCACGAGACCGGCGCTCATGCCGGAATTCAGCCTGAAGACGGAGAAGATGCCGACGATATAGGGGCAGATCATCGCCAGGATAAGAACCGGAAAAGAGAGAATCAGCATGGCCGCCAAGGATGCGTATCGCATGTCGTCGATCCTTTCCGACATAAAGGAGCAGAGAGGATTATGGATAGACGGGATCAGGATTATAAGCAGACTGCCGGCGAGCAGGAACCGCAGAAGAACGGCGATTGTTCCGTTCCTTTTCGCCAGGTATCCCCCCAGTGCATAGCCGAGGGACATGTGGATCATGAAGGAACTGATGATGCTTCCCCATACGTACACCGATCCCCCGAAATAGGGGGCCATGAGGTTCGATGAGAGGATTTCGAGGCCCATGATAATGGCGCCGAAAAGGAAAAGAAGCATAGCCAGGGAAAGATTTACCATCATCTCGGAAC
Organism: Deltaproteobacteria bacterium; assembly: GCA_016930775.1. Lineage (GTDB taxonomy): Bacteria > Desulfobacterota > Syntrophia > Syntrophales > UBA2210 > JAFGGB01. The sequence goes on along the minus strand of JAFGGB010000195.1, from coordinate 11,922 downwards.
CCCTCTCTTTTTGTGAATCCACAGGTTGGCCGGCGAGTAGTCGTCGGTCAGAACCGGCGCCGTCCTGATTTCCGGATCCGGGTCGTATTTCGCTAACTGCTCAGCCAGGTCGATTGCACCGATTTTCCCCACAAAACGACCGGCCTGTCGCCTGAAGTCCTGGGGCTTATACAGGGGGTCATCGGCCGCCACAATAATCGTATTAGACGACAATTTTCCCTTGAAAAGAAACACATGCCTAAAGACGGAACGGAACGTAGCAACCTGGGCATCAAAAAGCCGGTTGTCGTTGTGGACATTCTGCACGACGATGCCGCCCTCGTTGAGCCTGGTCTTCGTCAGAAGAAGAAATTCTCTCGTCGTCATGTGACTGGGGATGTAGTCGCTGTTGAAAGCGTCTATCCAGATATGATCGTAGGAGTCATGTGATTTTTTGAGAAACTGCCGGCCGTCGCGAATATCCAGGGTCACGTTGCCTGAGGGTGAAAAATCAAAATACCGGCCGGCGAGCTTCGCCACAAGGGGGTCTACTTCCACTACATCCAGCATGACATGGTGAAGATGGGTCTTGAATACCAGCGGTATGTATCCTCCCCCAAGTCCGATCAGGAGAACCCGTTCCGGTTTCCGGGCAAAGAAAAAACCTGTGAACATCATAGCTGTGTATTCGAAGATGGAGACATCCGGCGCATCTATCCTTATACAAGTCTCGCGATTATCACGGAGTCGGCCGAAAAGCATGCACCGCACACCCCCTGCCTCGCGAATGGTTATGTGGTTATATATGGAATCGCCTTCGAAGAGTATCGTCGAGTCGGCAACCCCGTTATCTCGAAAGGCCGTTCCTATGAGCGCTATTAGAATGAGCGGAATGCCGGCCGCAACCACTAGACGGGTAAAAAATGCTTTCATACAATGACGGCTCGCTACTCCGGCGGGGAATTTCCTGTCCGGATTTTCACCATTAGGCGGCGGACATGCAATGTATCTTGGCTCGCGCCCTGTCCGCTCGCACGAAATTCCTGTTTCTGGCTTTCTCGCTCAATCAGGAATGCCTATCACAATACTGGGATTTCTGGCAATTTTGAAAATACATTGCGGCGACTATCCGAATGCATTAAGGTGGACCGGATTCAATCAATTCCTTTGACATCTCTTTTTGCCCTCTGATAACCTTCAACTGAAAAGAGATAGCGATTCGAGTCCTGTGAAAATGTGAAGCCTTCGGAGCGCTTTGACGACAATACGGGACATGCCGGGGACGGATGCCGTTCATCCTGCCCCATATCACAAAAAAGAAAAGGTATTATGAACACATGGATATTGAACCAATTCTGAATTCCCCCTTGTTTACCTGGCTGATACTGCCCCTCCTGATATTCTCGGCCCGCATCCTTGACGTCTCCATCGGGACGATCCGTATCATCTATATTTCGAAGGGAATGAAATTTCTCGCGCCCATCTTCGGTTTCTTCGAAGTCCTGATATGGCTCCTGGCCGTCGTCCAGATCATTAAAAACATGACGAATCCCGTCTACTACATCGCCTATGCCTCGGGCTTCGCTACGGGCAACTATGTCGGCATGGTCATCGAGGAACGAGTTGCCGTCGGCAAGGTTATCCTTCGGATTATAACGCAGCAGGTCGCCGGAGAACTCCTTTCCTTCCTGCGATCCGCCGGTTACGGCATCACGACGGTCGATGCGGAGGGAGGACGAGGTCCGGTCAAGATCATTTTCATGGTGCTGAACCGCAGGGATCTAGAACGCACTATCTGCGAGGTCCGGCATTTCAATCCAAAGGCGTTCTTCTCTGTCGAAGATGTCAGAATGGTCCGCGAGGGCATATTCCCTCCATCCAAGACTCTCCCGATTTTTCAGCGTTTTTTGAGGAAAGGGAAATAGGGGCCAGGCTGTATGTCGCAGGCGATGCAACCGGCAGCCGTTCTTCTTGCAAGACAAAAAATTTTTCCTTGCCGCGTACCCACATTGCAGGTTCAACGGCATGGCTCTGGAGAATGCTTGTTTCACGGCGGATTCTGCAGTGAATAAATTATCCGCAGAGGAGGCTTCCGGCGCCGCCGGTTCAGACAGATCGCCTGCGGATAGTCGCCTGACCGAAGCTGCTGAAGACTCCGATTATTCCAACGACCTTATCGTCAAGCCTATCCCGCTCCTCATAGCGAGAATCGCAGTTCCGGCAAGCCTCGGCTTCTTTTTCAACACCATGTTCAACGCCACAGACACCTACTTTGCCGGATTTATCTCCACGGAGTCTCTGGCCGCACTGTCGCTTTCTTTCCCTGTATTTTTCATTATTATCGCCGTCGGTTCGGGTCTCTCCACCGGAACGACGGCCTTGATCGCGAATGAAATCGGGGCCGGCCGTCGTCAAAAGGCAGGGCTTTTCGCCTTTCAAGGTCTCGGTTTCGGAATCATTACGGCGCTGATAGTAACCGTTGCGGGCATCGCTATCGCTCCCCGGCTATTCTCCTTCCTGGGCGCCTCGGAACAATATCTTCGCGACGCCCTGCATTATATGAACACGATTTTCGGGGGGACGATTTTTTTTATCTGCAATTTTATGCTGAACGCCGTTCTCGTAGCCACGGGCGACACACGGTCTTTCAGAAATTTTCTCATTGCCGGTTTTTTCCTGAATCTTGTCCTCGACCCCTGGTTTATGTTCGGCGGGTTCGGCGTTCCATCAATGGGGATTCGGGGGATTGCGCTGGCCACTGTCATCATTCAATTCTTCGGTGTTGCATATCTGGCCCTGAGAGTCTCCAGGACGGATCTCATGGCCGGCAGCGACATGAGGCGCATCATTCCACGCCTCGCTCCCTTCCGGGAGATAGCCCGGCAGGGCCTTCCGGCGGCAGTTAACATGCTCACGGTGGGACTGGGGGTCTTCGTCATTACATATTTCGCCGGCCGCTTCGGGAAGCAGGCCGTCGCGGCCTACGGAGCGGCTGTCCGTCTTGAACAGATCATCCTCCTGCCCACAATCGGTCTCAACACTGCGACACTCACCCTTGCGGCGCAAAATTTCGGCGCCCGCCGCTTCGACCGTCTTCGCGCAGTCTTCTTCCGTTGTCTGCGGTACGGGGCCGTCATCGCAGTCCTGGGAGCGGCAGCCCTTTTGCTTGGAGCGCCGGCGCTCATGAAATTTTTTACCTCTGATCCGATCGTGATTGCCTATGGCGCGACCTACCTGAAGATAGCGGCTTTTCTCATCTACGCATATGTGATGCTTTTTCTTTCCGTGTCGGTCCTTCAGGGCGTCAAAAGGCCATTTTTCGCCATCGGGATTGGAATAATCAGACAAATTGTTCTTCCCGTCATTGTTTTTCCGCTTTTCTCAATCATCCTGTCCATGGGATTAAAGGGCCTGTGGTGGGGGATATTCGCCATCAACTGGAGCGCCGCCCTGTTCAGCATCGTTTACGCCCTCAAGATATTAAAAAAGATTGAAAAAGTAATCGGCGAAAAGACATAATAGACGATAATGAATTCCTTTCAGCGCATGGCGAAACATCTTGCAGGAAACAGCCGTTCGAAACTGATCGTAGAACTGCTGGAATTTTTTCTTTTCACCGTCGTGATCGTCTGGCTTCTGGCCCTCGGTACGGAACGCCTCGGTTATCGATGGCAGTGGTACCGGATTCCCCGGTATATTTTTACGATGGAAGATGGGCGCCTGTCGGCAGGGTTGCTTCTTCAGGGGCTGGCTGTCACCTTCAAAATAACCGGCGTAAGCTTCCTGTTCGCTTCCCTCATCGGCCTTATCACCGCTCTTTTCCGTCTCGCAAACGCCCCCTGCGCCAAAGCGCTTGCCAGAGGCTACCTGGAACTTATTAGAAACACTCCTCTTCTTACACAGCTCTTTTTTATATATTTCGTTATAGCGCCGATCATCGGCATGAACTCCTTCACATCGGCCGTCCTGGCCCTGAGCCTTTTCGAAGGGGCCTATGCATCGGAAATCATACGGACGGGAGTGCTCTCTATCGATCGCGGTCAATGGGAAGCAGCCTTCAGTCTGGGGATGAGCAGAGGCCAGACCTACCGCCACGTTATTCTCCCCCAGGCCTTCCGCCGGATGCTGCCGCCGCTGACGAGCCAAGGCATTTCTCTCGTGAAGGACTCGGCCCTGGTGAGCACGATCGCCATATACGATCTGACCATGCAGGGACAAGCCATTGTGGCTGAGACGTTCCTGACTTTCGAGATATGGTTCGTCGTAGCGGCCATTTATTTGGCAATTACCTTCGCTCTTTCGGCGGCGGTCCACGTTATGGAAAAGCGAATCGCCGTTACATGAGAAACTTCGACAGGGCATCCATTGTTAATAGTTGCAATGAAGATTGATGGAGGAATGAGGTCATGAAAAAGTTCTCGACGGCAATCATTGCGCCGATAGTGCTGTTCGCGGCTGTGTTGATGGTTTCCTGCACTGGCCGGCCCGGCGATGACGACAAGGGCGCTGCCGCAACAAGCCTCGTGGAAGAGGTGGCGAAGCGTGGAGTCCTCAGGGTCGGCATGTCCACCTTCGTCCCGTGGGCCATGCAGGACAAGCAGGGCAAGCTCATCGGTTTTGAAATAGATGTGGCTGCCCGGCTGGCGCAGGACATGGGCGTTACGGTGGAATTCATTCCGACTAAATGGTCCGGGATAATACCGGCCCTCCTCACGGGAAAGTTCGATGTTATAATAGGGGGCATGGGGATCAGGCCGGACCGGAATCTCAAAGTTAATTTCTCGATTCCCTACGATTACACGGGCATGTCCATCGTGGCTCATAAGAAACTGGCTGGCGGCTTTGCGAAAATAGAGGATTTCAACAAAGAGGGAGTTGCAATAGCAGCCCGCCTGGGAACCACCGCGGCCGCGGCGGCAAAAAGATTCGTGCCGAAAGCCGAGGTCCGTCTCTTCGACGACGAATCCCAGGCGATGCAGGAACTTCTAAACGGCCGGGTCCACGCCGTAGTTGCCTCTGCGCCGTTGCCCGCCTTTCAGGCCATCAAGTATCCCGACAGTCTCTTTCTGCCCATAAGCGAAAATTTTACACGCGAACCCATCGGGTTCGCCCTGAGAAAAGGCGATGTAGACACTCTGAATTACTTCAACAACTGGATAACCGTCGTGGACTCTGAAGGATGGCTGAAGGAAAGAAAACACTACTGGTTCGGAACCAGGGACTGGGAGAATCGGATACAATAAAAAGAAACCGGAAAAAATTGAAGCATAGGCATTGGACAAAGGACAGGGGTGAAGAAAGAATCTCCTCATGCTGCAGGGGACTCTGATAGATCGATGGTTCGCATAAAGAAAAAATTCAGCCCCCTTGACGCGGCGCTCTGCATCGCAACGACCGCCGTCGTCCTCTTCGTAATTCATCGGGTCTCAACGGATCTTAATTACCGTTGGAACTGGTCGGTGATACCCCAGTATCTCTTTCGGTATGACGAGGCAACGAGCCGATGGATTCCGAACCTGTTGATGCAGGGCTTTTTCATGACCATAAAACTGAGTCTCTGGGCGATGGTTTTGGCAACCATCGTCGGCACAGCTATAGGGCTCCTGCGAATGAGCGGAAGTCTTTTTTTCAGGATGATCGCCAGGAGTTACGTGGAACTTTTAAGAAACGTTCCTCCGCTCGTCCTGATTTTCATTTTTTATTTTTTCATCGGCGACCAACTGATGGCCGTCATCGGCGCCGAGGAATTCATCCGGTCGCGCAGTCCGGAGCTTCAGCGGTTTTTTTCGATCATTTTCGCCCCACCCTCCAGCTTTTCTGCCTTCCTTTCGGCGCTGACAACGCTTGTTTTGTATGAGGGCGCCTATATAACGGAAATCGTCAGGGCGGGCATCGAGTCCATAGAGCGGGGACAATGGGAGGCCTCCGCTTCTACGGGACTCGCGAAATGGCAGCAACTGAGATTCGTCGTCCTTCCCCAGGCGGTCAGGAGAACTCTTCCTCCCCTGGCAGGTCAATTCATCTCTACAATCAAGGATTCCGCCATCGTCTCCGTCGTTTCGATTCAGGAACTGACCTTCCAGGGGATGGAGCTGATGGCCGCCACCTACCTCACCTTCGAGATATGGATCACCGTGACAGCTCTTTATTTTATTCTCACGTTCAGCCTTTCTCTGGCAATGAGACGGCTGGAATTGCGGTTCCGGCAGCATGGCGCCCTTTGAACGGAAGACTTGCGGCAAGAAAATGTTCAAAACCGTTTTCCCTGGAGGCATCTTGCCCTCGATTGTCTGCTTGTGCTACAAAATATAAAGAATCTACCGTCAGTTAAACGTTTTAAAGAGATATTCTCTCAGTTTTGTCAGAGGTAAAATTTCGGATTCACCGGCCGGACATTAGAAGACTTTTTGCCTGTCCATGAAAGGGCAGTCTATGAACCTTGCACAATACTTCGAAGCTGCGGAGGGACTCGGAATCCTCGCCACGGCAGATGCGGAGGGAAAGCCGAACGCGGCGATTTACGCAAAGCCCCATGTCATCGATGAAGAAACCGTAGCTCTTATTATGGCCGACAGAAAAAGCCTTGCGAACGTCAGGACCAATCCGTGCGCCTATTATCTTTTCAAAGAATCGGGCGACGGTTTCAAGGGAAAGCGTCTGGTTCTGAAAAGAGTCAGGGAGGAACAGGACAAAACCCTGATAGAGAGCATGCGACGGAAGCCCCAGGCCTCGTCATCGTTCATGCGAGACGGCGAGACCAGAGTTCTGGTATACTTCAACGTTGTCCGGATCATCCCCCTTATTGGCGGCTTATCGGAGCCCTGACAGTCAAAGGAGCATGAAAATCCGGTGATTATATTCGTTACGGAGGGAAGGGGCTTTGCAGGTGCGGTCCCGGCAGCCGAACTGCCGTCCGCAAGGCATGAAGCAACGATATTGAAACACAGCCCCGAAGCCGGGAGTTTTTGCATCGAAGACAATCCACCGGAAATTGATGAATTGCCGGTACATGTTTTCCTTTCCAGGACTGGAAGAAGCTTTGATTGATATTTTGAGAAAGTGAAGATATAAAAGAATTTCAATACAACGAGATCAGGAGCGATCGATGCTGATCAGATGCTGGGGTTCCCGCGGTTCGATACCCGTTTCAGGGCAGGAGTATTTGAAGTACGGCGGCGACACTACCTGCCTGGAACTCAGGACGAAAAACGACACGATTATCATCATCGACGCCGGCTCGGGCATACGCCGTCTCGGGAACCAGCTTCTCAAGGAAGAGCGGCTCGATTACAAGATGATTTTCACCCACGCACACTGGGATCACCTTCTCGGGTTTCCTTTTTTCAAACCTCTCTACACCTCTCAGGCGAAGCTTGTCATGTACGGCTGCCCCTTTGTTCAGACTTCAGTCAGGGAGATGATTTCCCGGGTGATGACGTCGCCGAATTTTCCCGTCAACTACGACGATCTAAAGGCCGATATTCAGTACCAGAGCGACTGCGAGGATGCTTTCACCATAGACACCGTCACGGTGAATCCCATCTCGCTCAGCCATCCGAACGGCGGAAACGGCTACAGGTTTACGGAAGACGGCAAGTCCCTCGTATTCCTCACGGACAACGAGTTGACTTTTCGCCACCCCGGAGGCCTCGACTACTGCGATTACCTTGAGTTCAGCAAGGGCGCCGATCTTTTCATCCATGATGCAGAGTTCACCGATGAAGACTACGAACAGACGGAAACCTGGGGACATTCCCGCTACCGGGACGCCCTCAGGCTTGCCATGGAGGCCGGAGTAAAACAGTTTGGCCTGTTTCACCACAATCAGGACAGAAACGACGAGAGTCTCGATGGAATCGTAAGCGACTGTCGGCGGATCATCGCTAAATCAGAGGCAAAACTCGACTGTTTCGCCGTAAGCCAGTACTTTTCGATAAAGTTGTAGGAAGAGATTCCATGAAGGCGCTCGTTGTGTATTTTTCGCGAACGGGCTGCCTGATTGGGAAAACGTTTACAGGGCTGAAAGAGCCCGGGAAGGGAAGCGCACCATGTCTCATGCAACATATCGATTGACGGCGTTATTCGTTTCGGCACTGGCAATCCTTTCAATAACGGTTCTACCGTCGGCCCAGGCCCATGGTCCCTCGAAAGTAGAGGCGGTTTATGACGGCGCCGCAAAAACTGTTACAGTTACCATTGTTCACAGCACCTCAAAACCGACCATGCACTACGTGAAACAAGTGGAAATATTCAAAAATGGTGAATCTATCTCAAAAACCGATTACGGCAGCCAGGCCGGCACAGACGGTCCCTTCAGCTACACCTATCCACTGGACGCGGTGAAAGGCGATCAAATTGAAGCGAAGGCGACATGCAACATTTTCGGCTCGGCAAAAGGGACCGTCACTGTCGAATGACCTTACTTAGGGCGACGGCGGGGGGATGATCGATGACCCTGTTGTATCTGCACGGCGGATTGATGGTTCTGGCGTTGGCCATTCTCGCCGGAGGCGCCGCCGTGGCGCGGTTTCACCGACGGCGGAAATGGTGGCTTAAGATTCACCGCCTGTTGGGGACGGCCGGTCCCCTGGCAGTGTTCTTCGGCCTGATTTCCGCCTATGCAGCCATAGAGCTTATAGGCGGTCTGCAGTTCGCCGTTCCCCATGCCTGGTTCGGTCTTCTCGTCATTGCCATCGTCTTGATTACGCAATCGGCCGGTCTGATGCAATTCACGGTTCCTGCCAGGGCCGCGCTTCTTCGCTCCTTGCACCGCTGGATGGGAAGGGCAAGCCTTGTCCTCATGACCTTCGCAATGTCTTCGGGAATGTATTTGTTCTTTTATTCCTGAAAACCTTTCGGGCCGTCATGCCTCAGGCCCATGCATAAAGACCAACATCACATGTATGCGCTCAATAAAACCAGACGGGGCTTGCAAACTGAGATCCGTCAACGGGCGAAGAGCCTTGCGAGACGAGGAAATGCTGCGTTGCATTGCAACTGACCGGTCCTGCATCGATCCGCCTGCAGCAATAATCGTCGCGGCGATTGTTGCGTCGGGACGACGCCGATGATGGATGAGAAGGACGGATATTTATTCGTTCTATGACAGGAATTTTTCGAGGTATCGCGACCGCAGTTGCTTGTTTGCCAAGGCCTGCTGTGCCGGCGGCAGTTTGAGAATGACGCCTAGCAATGCCGCCATGGCGCGGTGATTCCAGTGAGCCTGGTTGTCGAAAATTAGATTCTGAAGCTTCCCCCGCTCGATAGCCATCAGCACAGCCCTGTATGCGGAATTGACGGGTGTAATGACGCGTTGCGCTCGTTCTTTCAATCGAATGGCGCCGGCGGGGCAGTTGCGGACGCAGACGCCGCAGCCGAGACACGTGGTTTCGTCCAGTTGCGCACACTCAGTCGTCTTTGCTTGCGACCTGGTGAATGGAACAACGCTGATAGCGCCGACGGGGCAGATGTCGGTGCAGGCGCCGCATCCTACGCAGGCATCGACGTCGATGACCGGAAGATAGTTTGTTGTGTGGACGGGATTGAGAAACCCGAATCTTTGCGCGGCGATCATGGCCTCGCAGCAGCATTTGCAGCAGTTGCAAATAAAATTGACCCTCTGGCGCACGTTTTCTCCAAATTGAACGAGATTATGTTCGTTGGCGAGCCGAATGAGGTCGGTACACTCGTCGGCGCCGATTTGCCGGGCGATTCCGTGTTTGATCAGAGAAGCGGCCGTGTTGTTGAATGTCATGCAGATATCCAGGGGAGCGTCACAGGCTGCGCCGAGGTGTTCCATCTTGTGACGGCAGTAGCAGAGGCCGACGCCGATATGGCTTGCCGTTCGAATAATCTCCGATGTGCGCTCGTAATCGAGAACATGAAGTGCCGGCGTCAGCGCTTCTTCGTTGACAAAAACACGACCGAGCTGGGTCTCTCCGTTGAGAAAAAGAGACGTGATGAAATTGTCTTCGATGGTGATGTACTCGTAAAACAGCTCGGCGAGAACTTTCTGGTTGACATCGGTTCGAATGCGCATCATCGAGAATTCAAAAAAACCTGCCATGGGAGGGGGAAGAACGTAGACGGACCTGCCGTCATCATCGATATCGAGAAGCAGGCCTTTGTCGGCCAGCCGATCGAGAATTTTCTGCGCCTCGGCGAGAGTCGTCTTCCAGCGCTTTGCCGCTGTTGTCGCGGTAAAGGGCTTGACGGGAAGAAGAGAGACATATTCGGCCTCCTTCTCCGTGAAGAGCATCTCGAGAATGGCGTATAGACGCTCCGAGGGCGGGGCTCCCTGGGGGAACTGATTCAGGCGGTCGACGAGTTTTCGATAGCCCGACCTGATAGTGTGATGCGCCATTCAATCCTCCATTGCCGAACCTATCATACATATGAGCGCGAGAGTGGAAAAGAGTTTTTTAAAAAACTTGAAAACCCGTTTCGAACGCGCCATGACGACAATGCTCGGACAGGCGTTTCCCTTTTCGCGCAGCAACAGAAAAAATCGATGAAACATCTTGACAGAACCAGGATTGTGATATAGGAACGCAGCAGTAGAATGAATATTCATTCACCTGGTGGATGCAAAGGTAAACCAATGGAAAGGACAGACAAGCGCGGCAAGATATTTCAAGCAGCCATGGAACTCATAGCGGAACGAGGTTTTCACGGAGCGCCAATGGCCATGATTGCTGAAAGGGCTGGCGTCGCGGCAGGGACGATCTACCGCTATTTCGATAACAAGGATATACTGATTACCGAGTTGTACAGTGAACTGGAAGAGGAACTCAGGTCAGCTTTAGAGGAAGGCTATTCCGTGGCGAAGCCCATCAGAGAAAGATTCCTCCATCTTGGCATAGCCATACTCAGATATTTTATCGCACATCCCTTATATTTCCGCTACATAGAGCAGTATCACAACTCTCCCTATGGCGTTTCCCTGCGTAGGGACATGATTATGAGCAAAATCGGCAAGCACAATATATTTAAAGATCTGTTTGAACAGGGGATCGAACAACAGGTGATGAAAGATTTGCCTATTACGGTGATTTTTGCCTTGGCTTTCGGTCCGTTGCTTGTACTGTTGAAGGATCATATACATGGTTTCGTCATACTTGACGATGGGCTGATACGGCAGGTGATAGATTCATGCTGGGATGCAATCAGAAGATAATAAAGTCGAACCTTCCAAAGGACGATTATCTTTATTCCCATAAAAGAATGAATATTCATTCAGTTAATGTGCGCCTTCGATCAAAATGGTGTTAATCACACAAAGAATCATAAACCCCATGAAATAAAATCAAGGGTTAACGTTCGAACTATAACGACAGAGGTGCTGCATGCAGATCCACAAAAGAATTCATAGAATCGTCGTCATCGGCATTCTTGCCGCGCTCTTTATCATGAGCGGTTGCGAACAGCAATCCGCAACAGGCAAGATTTCAAAGAGCGATCCTCCCGAAGTCGCCGTTGTGACCGTACAATCGAAACCCTTGGTTATCACAACTGAATTGACTGGTCGGACATCAGCCAGCTTGGTTGCTGAAGTGCGTCCTCAGGTAAGCGGCATCATCCAGGAGCGCCTGTTTACAGAAGGCGCTGAGGTCAAGGCCGGCCAGGCGCTCTATAAGATCGATCCGGCTGCCTATCAGGCGGCATACGACACTGCGGCGGCGAACGTTGCAGCCGTGCGGAAAGCTGCTGCCAGGGCACAGGCCGCCTTGAGAGCGAGCCTCGCCGGCGTAACCCGGCAGCAGGCAACCCTGGATTTCGCCCGGACGAACCGCGAGCGCTTCGAGGAACTGTCCAAGGACGGCGCCGTCTCCGCCAGCCAGCGCGATCAGGCTGTGACCGAGGCCAACGTGGCCGAGGCCACGATCCGGGCCTACGAGGCGCAAGTGGAAAGCGACCGGGCGGCGGTTGCAGCGGCCGAGGCGT
>JAFGGB010000194.1 GCA_016930775.1 Deltaproteobacteria bacterium | reverse complement strand
CTTCCCCGACCCGGATCTGGTTCCCATCGTGATCGACGACGAATGGCTCGATGAGATCCGGGAGAGCCTGCCCGAACTGCCGCTGGCCAAGCGGGAGCGGTTCATGCGGGATTTCGGGATCTCCGCCTACGATGCCGGGGTGCTCACCGCAAGCCGTGCGCTGGCCGATTATTACGAAGAGGCGGTCTTTCGCTCCGGCCAGCCGAAGATCGCGGCCAACTGGGTCATGGGCGATGTGCTGCGGTTCCTGAATGAGGACAAACGCGACATCCGCGACTGCCCCCTCTCGCCCGCCTCCCTGGCCGGGATGATTCGTCTCATTCAGGAAGGGACGATCAGCGGGAAGATGGCCAAGGAGGTGGTCGAGGAGATGTACAAAACCGGCAAGACCCCGGAGGAGATCGTAAAGGAGAAGGGTCTCGTCCAGATTACGGATGAATTCGCCCTGACCAAAACCATTGCCGAGATCATCGAACAGAATCCCGAGCAGCTGGCCGATTACCGGGCCGGCAAGGAAAAGCTCTTCGGCTTCTTCGTCGGCCAGGCGATGAAGGCGACGCAGGGGAAGGCCAATCCCCAGATCATTAACGACCTGCTCAAGAAGATGCTGGCGGGGTGAGGCCTTGCGCTTGGTGCGTTGAAATGGTTGGGATGGGTGCTTCTGTTGCAGAGAGAAGATGACATGAAAGCTAAAGCAGTAGAAGAATTACGCCCTGAATATAAGTTCGATTATTCAAAAGCTGTTCGGGGAAAATACATCAAAAGGCTGATCGAGGAAGGCACCAATGTCGCGGTGCTCGAACCGGAAGTAGCCAAGGTGTTTACCAGTTCGGCGGCAGTGAATGAAGCATTGAAATCGCTCCTCCAGATTACGAAATCAACACAGCACTTGACTAGTTATTCCACCGGGCGAGGCAAGACAGCGGGAAAAACGGCCAATGCCCCTCGGCAGAACTGAGATTGTGCTCAGATGAATAGTTGCTCAGAGATAGCACCATATGCCCAAATATCGCCATAAACAAAACCTGAAAAGGATTATTGAGAGCGGCAGGGAATTGGGACCTTTATCCAGCCATCTCATTTTGCAGGGCCGTTCATATGATGAAGCAATGAAGGGTCTGGAACCTTATGTATCTCATTGGGAAGAATCAGTAAAATATATTGAGGAAATGAGCGTTGACGATATCGCATTTAGCGAAGAATATGATCATGATCTTTCGGCCAGATTTGAACTTTATAATGTTCTAAAATACGCGTCGGAAGAGGAAATTGGTCGTTACAGAAACAGAATTGACAAGGCTGATCAAGCTTTTAAGGAGTGCACGGTTGAGTCAAATTTCTCTAATAAGCATATAAAAGACCCAGACAAACTTAAATATTGGTGGCTTATACGCAGAAAAAAATATTGAATCAATTGCTGACTACACATCGCGCGATGTCACAAGACGTAGCGAGGTTCTTGGCAAACTGAACGGATGCATGAGTGGTAAAAGCTTCTCTATAATAAGTTGAAACGACGAGTAAAAAACTGAGAAGAACCCACGCCCCAGTATCAAGGCATAAGAGGCTACGGAGGCTCCGAATCAGGAACAGTCCTTGAAACGTGGTCAATATCTTGATAAGTGTTACTCATGAGTACGTTTACAAAAAAAGAAGTGCGTTTCATAGATTTATTCTGCGGCATTGGTGGCTTTCGCTATGCCATCGAAGATGTCGCGGTGAAAATCGGCATCCATGCCGAGTGCGTTCTGTCGAGCGACATTGATCCGGACTGTCAGAAGGCGTATGCGGCTAATTTCGGCGAGCCGCCAGCGGGCGATATTCATAATATTGATGTTGGATCAATCCCAGATCACGACATCCTGCTGGCCGGTTTCCCATGTCAGCCATTTAGCATTATTGGACACCGCCGGGGTTTTGAAGACGCCAGGGGCACGCTGTTTTTTGAAATAGCTCGAATTCTTGCTGCGAAAAAGCCACAGGTTGTTGTCCTGGAAAACGTGAAGCTTCTATCCGGACACAACGGCGGAAAGACCCTTGCCAGAATCATGGAAGTTTTGCGCAGTCTGGGATACGAACCAGATCGCAGAGTTCTTAATGCTTTGGATTTTGGCCTACCACAGAAACGAGAGCGTATTTTCATTGTTGGCTTTAGAAAACCGTGCGCGTTTGAATGGCCGAAGGGCGGGCTAATGAGACGACTGTGGGCCATTTCGCACAAAAACGTCAGGATTAATATGAACTAATGAAAAAGTTGACCACGCGAGAAAAGTTGATCCTTACGGGTTTGTTCCTTTCAAAATTTGACGAGCGGGGGCTGAAGGTGCTTGGATTTGGAGGGTTCTCCGAAGCATTCAACACACTCGCTTTCAGTTTGAAGGCAAGTCCCGCATCTCTAAAAAACTATCGAGACGAATTCGATCCTTTCTTTCCCAATCCGCGTAAAGGATGGCACAAGCGACCCATTCGACAATACTGCAAGACTCTTATGGATGAATTTGGGGACATGAGTATTGATGAATTCGCCGCTCTGATCAAAACTGAGATTTCGGTCTCTGGTGAGCTTGCTCTCGTCGAGGAACGAGTTGATACCAGCGAGTCCAGTACTTTTGCAAAGCGATTGGTGACAGGACAGGCGGCAGAAAAATACTTTGAGAAAGTGTATTCAACCATAACGCCTTTTCAGGAATGTGAATTGGTGAACACAACGAGTTTAGGTTGCGGGTTTGATTACAGAATGCTGACCAGAAAAGGTCCTTTTCTTGCCGTGGAAGTGAAGGGAATGACTGCCGCTAATGGTGGAATTCAGTTGACAAGTAAAGAGCATAAGGCCGCAGAGTTGTTCGAGGATCGCTTCTTTCTTTTCGTGGTGCGTAATTTTGCGGAGAAGCCATTTCACACGATGTTTCAAAATCCGCTCAGATCTCAGTTGGAGTTTGAACGTCGCGAAACAGTAACCGTTCAGGTTTCTTGGTCAACATCTATTGGGAGATAGGAACATGAAGGATCGAATATCTTCAGATGATACTTTGGCGGCTAAAGTCTTGGCTGCTCTGGCCAGACTCGATCAAAAGGGGACGGACGAACAAGTAACGTGCGCAATGTCGATAGTCTACGAGGCGTTTCGGCTTCACGCCATGAAACGTTCTTTCACGGCGGATCAGTTGTTCGTGTTGGCAGCAAGAAGGTAGAGCGGACGATCTCATCAATGAGACCAATACAACGAAAGAGGGCTGATAGGGGGAAAATTTATACGAGACTCGTTGGCTCGCAATTCACCATAATAGAGGATGTTCCAGAGCACCGCTTAGCCATCCGCATCAGAAAGCCACCGCGACTCGATCGAGACGAGGTGCTCAACGCCCTGAAGTTTGACGAATCATGGGTTGAAATCATTTCATAGGTATCATGGACACTGTTTCGCCAAAGCAACGATCAAAGATTATGGCGAAGGTCAGATCTGTAGGCAATAAGTCCACTGAGTTAGCCGTAATCAAAGTTTTCCGTATTCTTCACATTTCAGGATGGAGACGTCAATATCAGGCAATAGGAAAACCTGACTTTTGTTTTCCAAAACAAAAGATTGCCGTATTCGTCGATGGATGTTTCTGGCACGGTTGCCCGAAACATTGCCGAATGCCTGCGACAAATCGCAAATACTGGAATCAGAAAATCGCGCGAAATGTTCAGCATGATGGCATTGTCGGTCGCGAGCTGCGCAAGAGGGGTTGGAAAGTTGTCAGGATTTGGGAGCATGAACTTCAAGGCGGAAAAGAACTGACCAGAAAGATGAAGCGAATCAAAGACTCGTTAATAATTTGCGCTTAACATAACCCTTCATACTGAAGCTGAGGTCAGAGATCGGACCCTTTGAAAGACTGAGACCATGAACCCCAAAATCGTTATCCGAAACGAGAAGCCTGACGATGCGCGCGCGATCACCGAGGTGACGGTCGAGGCGTTCAACACGTTGGCGATCAGCAACCACACCGAGCAGTTTATCATCGAGGCACTGCGTGCCGCCGGGGCTCTTGCGGTGTCGCTCGTCGCGGAAATGGACCGCCGCGTGGTCGGGCACATTGCCTTCTCCGGCGTGACGCTTTCCGACGGCACACCGGACTGGTACGGCCTCGGCCCTGTTTCCGTTT
>JAFGGB010000193.1 GCA_016930775.1 Deltaproteobacteria bacterium | reverse complement strand
GTCCGGTTTTCCGATATAGAAGCCTTGGCCGTAATCCGTCATGCTTTCTGCTACTATCCTGAGTTCCTCGGACGTCTCGATTCCTTCCGCAACAACCTTGATGTTGATTTTGTGGCAGAAGGCCACGATTGACTCTAGAAGCAATCGTTTCGGCGTGGAATGGTGGATGTCTTCAATGATGAAGCGATCGATTTTTACGATATTGGGTTCTACGAGCAGCAGCGACTGCAAGCCGGCGTAGCCGCTTCCGAAATCGTCGATAGCGAGAAGAAATCGTTGATTTCTGTAATAGGAAGCGGTTTTCATAAAAAGATCGCTGTTCTCGATTTGCATAGTTTCAGTCAGTTCGAGAACAATTTTCGGCATGTCCCTGCAGTAGTGTTTTGTAAGCTCGGCGATTGTTTGGCCGATGCGGTCGGGTTGTTCAAGAATGGCGGGCGATACGTTGACAAAAAGATGTTTGCCGAGGTTGAGGTCGAGGGCTTTTTGCAGGGCTTTCCTATGACAAACATCGTCAAGTTCTGCCGCCAAACAGCATTGGTCGGCGTAGTCAAAGAGATCTCGAGGATTGTCGAAGTTCGAGGTCCCCTGCACGCGCGCTAACGCCTCGTAACCAAAGACCTCTCCATTCCTAAGAGACACAATTGGTTGAAAGACCGGGTAAATGCGTTCATCTTGAATGATGCTTATTAAATCGTTGAAGACCTCGGATGTCCTGTTTTCGCATTCAGTTGCCGCAGAATCTTGAAAATGTTCTATCATGTTCGTTAACTCCCATGGCGTCTGCTATTTCGATGCAGTGTTCATTTCCGTTCCTTTTTTATTTTCTTCAGACTCATGGCGCTAAAGCACAGTCCGGCCGTGACGATCTGAAAGTAGTAGGTTAGAAAGCGCCAGCAAGAGGTGACAAAGCCAAGGATCGAGGCTGGCACAAAGGAACTGAAAATCATGAAAAACGACATTTCGGCGCCGATGGAACCTCCAGGAGTCGGTACGATTGTAGTGAAGACGAATACGATCCACTGCAGGAAAAGGAATGTTAAAGGACGAATTGGTATGTGAAAGGCGAGAAGTAGGAGTGAAATAATAGAATATCGAGCAAACCACTGGATCGACGTCAGAACCATTGTAAGAATAAATCGGCTTTTGCCCCGTTTCACGATAAGTTTGTAAACAGACAGAAAATCGGCGAGAAACGTTCGAACAACGCCGTCGGTTCGAGTTCTCAACGAAGTGAAGTGGAAAAGCGCCGCAAAGATGCAGGCAAGAATGATAGGGGCGCCGTATATGGACGCTATGAAGGGCAGTTTTAAATTCTTGGTAACGGCGATTAAAGCCGGAGCAGCGGCAGCTGCAGTATAGAAAGCAATAAGAGGCATAGCTATGATTACGAACAAGGCGTTTTCCGCTGTTCCCAAGGCTACGAGGGATGCGGCGGCGCCGCTGGAAAAGCCTTTTTGCATAAGGAGCGCGAGCTTGAAATAGCCGCCTCCGACCGATGTGGGAGTAACTGCCGATCCAAGTTCGTCCCCGAAGGCGATGTGGAAGAAATCGCTCAGGGGTATTCGATTTCCAAGAAAGCGAGACCATACGTACATTCGCAGTGCATGAGTCAGCCATGGAATGACTGCAAGGATGAAGGCCAGCATTATATAGCATCCATCAATCGACGACAGGGCGGCGGCGATCGTCCTTCGATCGACGGTCAGGACCATGAATAGCGCGTTGCCCGCGATTCCCAGTGGAACCAGAATTAAAAGAACTTTGAATATGGAACCCTTGACGGGAAGTCTAAATTTCATTTCCGCATTTTCCATGCACGAACTATGGAATCGCAATTTCGTCTGTACATCTGTACAATGGATCTTCCGCTCGGCGCTGTTCTTCCGCAATGCATTTTTCATACAAAGATATAATGGTTGTGAAAGTCTTTTTCCATGAAAGATTGTCTGCGGCCACTTTTCTGGCAAATGCTCCCATCGACCGATAGGATTTTAACGAAAGGCATCGCAGAAGATTTATTGCCAGCTCTTCCGGCGAATCGACAGCGCCGAGCAGTCCGGCGCCTTCAGGCACTCTATCGATCAAAGCTCCTGCCGCGACGCCTACGACGGCTAGTCCGCTTGCCTGAGCTTCGGCGATGGAAAGTCCGAAAGTTTCGTCCGGTCCAGCAGTGACGTAAATATCCGCCGAGGCCAATAGAGCGGCAAGTTCATCTCGATTTGTGCTGTAGGGTTGATAGATAAGGCGCGGATTAACCTTCGTTGCATTTATTGCCTCGATTTTAGAAGGCCCGTCTCCCACGATGAGGAAGCGGCCCGGCCAGCAATCTTTAATCAGATTGAAGGCGGAGATAAGGACAGAGACTCTCTTTTCGCGATCCAGCCTGCCGACGTATATCAGAAGGGCTTCTCCCGACGCAATGCCGAGTCGTTCTCTGACGTCCTGGCTGCGTTTTGAAGGGTTGAAAATCTCCACATCGACGCCCAGCGGCACAATTTCCACATTGTGCACTCCCATTGATTGAAGACGGCGGGCGACGCTGTTCGATGCGGCGACAACGGCGTTGAATCGACGGCTTAGCAAACGAACATAGGATTCTCCGAGGCGACGCGCCGCAGAAGCGAGAGTGCCGAGGCGTCGATCTTTGAGGGGCTTTTCAAGATAGGCTCGAGGAAAATCTGTATGATAGAACGCAACAATCGGCGTACCGTGTTGCTTTCTGAACCGAAGAGCAACCCATGGAAGCATGTACCACGATCCCACTTCGATTAAGTCGGGGCGCTCTCGTTCGATAATAGCCAGAACCTTGCTGTGATTTGTGATGAATCGATAGGCCGGGCAACATGGGAGCGGAGGCGCAGCGACTTTGTAATAAGAAAGTCTTCCGTCGTGAATCGCCCTGTCCTGTTTCCCGGGAGCAATGAGAATATGGCGCCAGGGAGTTTCGTTTTGTATGAAGCGTCGTTTCTCGTCGATGTACGTTTTTATTCCACCGGTGGTAATTCCGTAAAACTGAGTTATGTCGCATATCGTGCGTGGAGATATTGATGCGAGGTTCATAAGTGCGGCGTCAATTTGATTGTGATGAACCGAGCTGCGTGTGGTAAAAATCCCAAGTTTTGAGAAAAGCGCTGTCAAAGTTGCGTTGTTCGGCGTATTCGCGAGCGCACCGCCCCATTTCAAATAAAATGGAATGATCCAAGAGACTTGAAAGACAATCGGCTAGTGCGCATGCATCGCCGCCTCGGACAATGATACCCGTCTTGCCGTCGATGATATTTTCTTTTGATCCGCCCTTGTCGGTCACGATTACAGGTTTGCCGCAGGACTGTGCTTCCAAAACAACGTTTCCAAAGGTGTCTGTAGTTGAAGGGAAGACGAAAATGTCTGCTTCACGGTAGGATTGTAAAAGTTCTTCACCTGCAAGAAATCCTTTGAACACTGCCCGAGATCCTTCCAACAGTCGTTGCAGTTCTTCGCGGAACGGCCCGTCTCCCACAATAGTAAGCGTCGCATTATCGGCGTTAAGTATTTTAAAAGCCTCAGCCAAAATTGAGAGATTCTTTTCTTTGGAAATGCGTCCGACATATAAAATATTGAAGTCGCCGTTGCAGATGGGCTTCAATTCGCCGGGCGAGAACCACTCGGTGTCAATCCCCCGGGGCATGAGAAAAATTCTTTGACCATCGATTCCCTTTTCGATGAGTTCATCTATAAAGTACTGCGAGGGTACGAGAATTGCGTCCGTTTTTTTGTAATACCAGATAAGATATTGCCATGTCATGTCTTCGAAAAAACTGCTGTCGATAAGCGATCCGACGTATTGCGGAAAAGCGGTGTGGTAGGTGCTATAAAGGGGCTTTTTGAATATCTTCGCCATGAAGAGGGCGACGAGTCCCATGGGGCCTGGCGTGGCGGAATGATAGTGGGTAAAATTTTCGTGATAGCAATAATCAATGACTTCAAGCAGCGGCGGCCAGTTAAGCTTTAGTTCGGGATATTCCGGTAGATCGTAGGACCGAAGAGGTTTGAACACTTTTTCGCCGAAGATGCTCTGATGATCGGCGCAGGCGATGAAGGTCAGATCCTTCCGATGCTTCCGGGAGCATTGAGCCATCTTATGCAGCGTGGTGACGACGCCGCTCACGTCGTAAAAAGTATCGGTAAAATGAGCAACTTTCGCATTGCCGTCGAGTCGAGGCGGAGGCGGTTCCAGACAGACGCGCAACGCGAAACTTCTGGTTTCTTGAAATATGTAATAGGAAATGAAGTAAGGAGCGAGAAGCACGTAAAGCGACGATAAGGATCCGATGCCGCGGAACAAATTGAATATATTGCCGCGAAGCAACTCATTGAAAGTATAATCCAGCAGATCTCTGCTGCTTTCGTTGACGGCAGAAGAGGCGAGTCTGAACCAGCGGGAAGATTCGTCAAGATGCTGCGATGAAGCAACCATGTCAGACAATCGATCCACAGCCCTCGCAAGCGCCGATTCGAGAGATGCTTCTCCCGTACGATAGGATCGCGTTCGACCATGGATCATGCCTAGGAGAGAAGATAATATCCCCGGCGACGAGTTGTTTTCCTTGCCGGTCAAAAGATTATCGACGAGCCGGACGGCTGAATCGCGGCCATTATAGCGTTCTAGATTGAATTTGCCCTGCAGATGCTGGTATCCAACGCTGTAGATGCTGTAGGCCAGACGGTGAGGATTGGAATTGCCTCCGCGGCAGATATTGTCATGGTGCTTTTGGAAGAGATCATCAAGCGATTCATTATGATTCTCCGTGAAGGTTTCGGCAACAAAGACTCCCGCATGATCATCTGAACCGGCGACCAGACCCTTTTTGAACGGATCGGTTTTGCCCTCCAAGCCGTGTTTGTCGGAGAGGCGTTCAAGATATTCACGAGTTAAGCCCCTCACTATTGAAGCTAAACGGTCGTTTACATCATGGCTTTTCGATCCATTGATTTCGAAGAGATCGAAGAGAACGAGGAGTTTTTCGAAGATGCCCTCGTTAAGCCGGTCATTTATCGAATACAAAGGGTGAGCCACTGCATGATAAATGCTTTCGTTGTTGAGAAAGACGGCAAGATCGAAAATGTCTCGCCGAATTTTCATTATTTCGGCATATTGACGCTCGTTGATGTTGTAAACAAGAATGTGAATTTTACATTGGTCTTCCGGAAAGCGGGCAGTTATCTCCGAGGAAAGAAATGTGTTCGGATAAGCCAAAAGCTCCTGACAACCTCTTATTTCATTATGATCCGTTAGGGTAACGTGAGTCATTCCCCGTTCCCGGGCCTTAGAATAAATTTTTTCCGGTTCGGAGCAGGATTCGGGAAGATTAAACCTCCGTGCAAGCCAATTTCCTGGCTTGGCCGAAAACTTGCTGTGAACGTGAAGATCGCATCTGATCATAAAACAATCTCTCTCCTAATAAGGATATCTTGCATCTGTGGTCCAAAGCTCCAGAGGTGGTTCTCAAATTCTTTCCCTACGGACATGGAGCAAAACTGTTGAAGCTGTAACATTGCTTCGTCCTGTGTAAAGAAAGGACAGGAGCCAAAGCCCCTGCATGGTAATTAACACTCCAGGATTCCAAAGGTTTTTAAGGCCGAGCAACGGATCTACGACCGTTGTTGGAGTGGGCAGCAACACCGCCGCAATCAGTGCCAAGAGAATTGAAAGGGCGGACATGGTCTGATATTTGGAGAAGCGGCCGGAGCCTCGATAATCGGCCCGGAGGAATTCTGAGACGACTCTCCATGTCTGGGTTGGCAGCAGAGCCGTTAAAAGGGAGCCGATCATCGAACCCTTGAGGAAAAGATACATGGCGGCGATGCCGGCTGTTGACGACAACAGTGCTGTCAGGGCCTGAATAGGAACAACCTTTACGCCGTCCAGCTGGTGAGCGTATGCGATTTTTTTCGTTTTGCCCGAAAAGATGAAGTTCCAGCGATCAAAGAGCGCTTTCAAAGGAAAAGGACAGTCGGCCAGCGGTTTGCCGTAACAGCAACCGAAACTGATGCAGGCGAGGCGCCCTATGCCTTCTCCGAGGGCATAGGACGCTGAAGTGGCGGCAAGCACGGGAACAAGAGGAAGAGAAAAACCATAGTTGATTCCAAAGACGCTGTTGATCGTCGCCGTTACAATCGGCGTTGCGAATATCCCGATGAAAAAAGCTCCTGCTACAGAAAAGGTGTAGGGTTTTTTTTCTATGAAACGGGCTGCGAGCGCTGAAGCTGGCATGCATACGAGCAGGATCGAGGCTATTAACAGAAACGCCGCGGGCAGAGAGATTCCAACGGCGCTAAAGAGCATTATAGCCATCAGGGCGCCTGCCGTGTAAGCTGTGGCGTTGAATATTCCGTAATAGGTTAGATTCAAGCCGTCCCAAGCGCCGTCCGGGCGTTTAAAGCGGGGGATGCAGGCGAAAAACTGCCATTGTTCCTTCGGCAAACGCTTGAATCCCCAGACGAGAAGAGTCGCCACAAAGAGCGATACAACAAGGGTAATCATTTCCGCTGTCATCAGTTTCTCCTGATTGCGTTAGCGTTATTTTACTTTCCGTGCAATTGCCGAACGGACTTTAAGGTCTGTTTCCACAACGGACCTGCCGAAAAGAGTGGAATAACGGCTTTCAACGTCCAATCGGCGGTTGTTCGCTGTCAAGTCTTCAGAAAAGATAGCGCGGCCCGGTTGAAAGATCAGAACATCCGTTGAACTGCCGGGGCGATACAGACTCTTGGGCTGGCCTTTTTTTACAAACATCCCCTTTGTCAAAGGATGAGGATTGTCGTATTTCTCTTCGCTGTAAGCCTGAATGATTTCTCCAATCATGAGCGCCACGACTTCGACCATTGCAACCATGCCGACGCCCGTTCCGCCGGAGACGTCTGTATCGATTATTGTTATGAAACGTTGATTTTTCGAATAAGGGGAGGCTATCGCGAGCGGAACGGCAGGGTTGCAGGAATGGTGGCGTCCCTCGACGGCATAAAGATCCGCTACCCGTCCCGAAACAGGCGCATGATTGTAGTGATATTTGTCAGGAGTCAGTCGAAAAACAGCGAAATCGCCGTCAACGAAGAGTCTGTGCCATGGGACGCTGCCCCCAGTCGATATCAGTTCTTCGAGGTGAAAGAACTTTTCTTTCAGATACAGAAGAGACGATTGCGCAAGCGATCCCAGAAGCACTTTCGAATCGGCTGGGGCAACGACAACATCCTCTTCGGAAGGCATCGGCCTTTTATCCCAGTAGCGAATCTTTCGTTCGAAAACACGCCTCAGAGTTGTAAAGCTGCCGGGGTGATCTAAGCACTCCGAGAGGTCGATTCCTGCATCGCGAATAAAGGCCCCGGGCGCCGCCTTTTCCGCTCGTTGTCTGAGATCGAAGTGAAACCAGCCCAAAAGTCCTGAGAATCGTGGTGATGTGAGAGCATTAAACAGCAGTGATGAACTCTCGCGGACATTCGAATATAGAAAAGAAACCGCTTTGTCGGCAAAGAGTTGTTCCGTACATACTCTGGAAGTTTCTCGATCAATATATTGATGAATCAACCTGTTCATGATCCGTTCTGCGTTCTTTCACGTTCGCATAGATGGCGGACTGCCAGAAGGTTGAGATAAATTAGGCGCCTAAGGACATCCGGAGATACGGTTCCCTGCAGCGTCTCCTGTCGAAGAGTTATCAACAAATCTTCTAGCGCCTTTCCTTGGCTGATTTCGTAAATTGCGGCGCCTATCAGTCCATTAGTTTTTTTTCTTATGTCGGAAAGGGTGCGCAGCAGTTCATCATATGCTTCTTCGAAGTGTTTTATTCTCAATTCCTCGCGGTAATAAGACTCTGATGCTTTGTTGAATTCACTGCCTGAAAGATCCATGGGCGATTGAGTTTCCGTTTTCCGTAAAATGCCGTGCGTCAAACGGTTAGCGGCGCTTAGCTCGGGATTTTTAATTCGCAGCTCAAGATCGTCGAGCGTTTCGCCCATGCCGAGCATTTCAATCAGGTCTGCGCCGTCTTCACGAAGCGTTTTAATCAAAGCGAGACGATATTCTCTGTTATAAACTCTTAGGTAAGCGGCGTAACGTCTGCTCGATCGAATGCGGGCCGTTCTGCTTAGAATCCGCATCATGAAAGTGTTCGTCGTGTCGCTTTTTATAAAGAATGTGGGAATGCCTATGGCGGAACCGAAGAAAATCTGACGTCGTTCGCTTTCGACGACGGGAGTGTCGGGGATGTCACCGTTCTGCACTGCGCCTGAAAATATGTATTTATAAGCGAGGACAGTCGTCAAGTTCTGCAGTCCTACCGCAGGCGCCATATCCGTAAGAAAGCTAGGGAAAAGGCTGTGAAAACGGCCCTCGAAGCCGCTGAATCCCATTTTTTTAAATTCCCGGAGGCGATAGAGAAAATAGGGCGCTAGATTCACATCGTAAACGCCCATTTCTGCGAGGTCCCGCTTGAGCCGTTCGCAATTTCCCAGAACGCCGTCTAACGCGGGACACTCCTCGGTGCTCATGATGGCGGCGAAGTAATCGAGAAGCCGAAAATCGGGAATATAATCTCCCTTCAACCGGAAAATAAAACTGAAAATTCGATCGAACCACAGCGGTCCGAAGGGAGTCACCGGTCTTCCAAAGACTTTTATATTAGCTTTCTTTTGCCATCGCCGCCAAATCATGCGCAGATGTGTGTAATCCAATTCATGGGGCAGAAATCCGAGAGCCTTTTCGGGGTGAAAATCGCAAAAATCGAAGCGATAGGGAGCCGCGCTGTATGTCCCAACGAAAAGAGGCAGAAAATGTTCGACAATTTTTATCGCAAGGTCGCCCAAGCGTTTTTCTTCCGCAGCGCCGAAGGCTTCGTGCTTGTCGGAAAGAAGCGAGGAGAGCTTTCTGCTTCCGAGGCTCACATGGGTTGAATTATTGGCAAGACAGATGTTGGAAACATTGGGAATGACGACGAGGTTTGACGAAATTATGCCTGCTTCCTTGAGTTTCACTAGGGTGTTGAGCTGGCTTCTTGATAAGACGCTGTGGCACAGTTTCATGTATTCATACTTTTTTTCACCTTGATCCCATCCGGAAAGACAAGGGTTCATAAAAATCTCCCGATAAAAGGAATCAGGGATGATATCGTTCAGTTCTTTTTGCCGAACGGGAGGGTGAGGCGCGCTGTAAAGCCGGATTTCCTGATCGAGAACGCGCAATTGAAAAACGTTGTTGGCATAAAGAATAAGAAACTGCGAAAGAATATACCGGATAAGGGTTTCGCCGACAATGTTTCTTCCCAACCCTTTGGCCGGGTCGAGACGGACAGGCGTAAAAGACGTGATTTCCGGCGATGTATTGTCGTTTGTATAATGATTCATTGCCATTTCGGCAGTTTCTCTGACGATTGCGGGGCATGTGCAGGAGCTTACGGCGTCAGCCAGCGCCAGTTTGAGAAGATAGCTGACAGGAGTTCTCAGATGTTCTTCGCCGTT
>JAFGGB010000192.1 GCA_016930775.1 Deltaproteobacteria bacterium | reverse complement strand
TGAAAGTCCCAATATCGCCAATGAATTGATTAAAAGTATAGAAAGGCTATAAATTCAATATGTTGAAATGCCCAAAAGAAAAGGTGCCCTCCGAAGAGATCGCACCTTTTCTTAACCCATTATATAACTACTTGAAATATATCAAGATTATGTTTTGGCTCCCCATGTGCAACCCTTTTCATAACCGTTCTCGTTCTCCGGCTGTTAACCGAAAACCGTTGTGATTTAATAACCTATCAAAGAGCATGTGGCCCCCGGCAGGCCGGAAGCCCCGACAACCCTATTTTCCTACCGACCTTACCAAAAGGAGTGTCGCAAGTCGAGTCGTGAACGTGTCGCAAAAAATCTTTATTGCCATGCCCTCGTACCACCTGCCCCATCGGCCGCCGCTCCGCCATTACCGTTGCCCTTGGCCAGTTTTGTCAGGTAGTCGGAGATGGCAAACCTAGGTTGGCGGCACTCCTGGCTGAACCGGCTCATCCAATCACCGGCCAACCTCTGAAAACTATGGCGATCCCTGTGGACGCATCGGTTCTCGGGCGGGTGCGAAGCGAACTCGGTGATGGCGTTGAATACTGCATAGGCGTTTTCACCAAGATCATCTCTGTATCGACTGCAGAGAGCACCCATGTGTTGAGACAGAACACCCCAATCTCTGGCTATCGGACCATCTGGTTTCATATCCTTGGGCTTTCGGATCAGAAGAACCCCACGGAACAGCGGTTCAAATTCCTGATGGGTGACCTTGCAATCTCGAAGGACGCCCAGATATTCACTGAAGCTGGCCCTGAGTTTGGAGAGGCGTTCATGTGCGACCTCAAAATTGATCTCTTTTCCGATATCCCTCTGCAGATGAGTGAATTTAAAGCGGATGATCGATTTTGGGAGGATTAATCCATTCTTGCAGACCTTTCGAAGAAAACCGATGTCAAAGGCAAGCGCCCTCAAACCGTTATAGCTGTTCGTTACACGGATGAACGGCCCGAATGCGTCCGGCCGGTCCTTGGCCGGAACGAATTGGAAGTCCAAAGCCGCTGAGTTGTGAACGAGGTCAATGAAGCAATGCCCACCGGTCCCCGGGGCGTCAGTTGCTTTAACCTCCCACTCGCCGGGTTTGGTTTCAGGGAAGGCGGTTTGGCAGCACTGATATGCCCAGTCCAACGCCTCGCGATTTGTCACCAGCCTGTAGCCCCTGCTGACCACCCCCAACACCCGATTCGTCTTCTTGTTCACAATCGCTTTTTTTTCAGGCACCGAGAGCCGCCGCTCTCCAGATCCCGTTCGAACACTCACAAATACCGGATGCTCCTCGACTGGAAACAGAACGTCTTCAATTTGTGTTAATCGCGGCATAGCCTCATTCTTCCCTCCCATCAGTATCGATATAAGTTCTCCTGGTTCGCCGGCATATCCCGCTGATCGAACACGAGTAACCGATCCGCAAGCTCCAATGCGTCCACAGGCCAGAAACACTCGGGTCGGGGATGGCTCACATTCGGCTCTCCCGCTGCGGGGCGGCATTTGAGCAGGGATTCGACCCATTGGCCGGGGACGGCGTCTCGGCCGTACACAGCGCCCAGAAGCGCGCAACAGATGGCGGCGTTGGTGTCGGTGTCTCCCCCGCGCATGACGGTGTCCACCACGGCCTCCTCCAGATTCGGAGTATGCAAGAGCTGCCACAGGGCGTTGCGGAATGCCGTGAGGACCCACCCCTGCTGGTGGACATAATCCGCTGGCGGTGATTCGCCAGCACCTCGGACTGCTTCCAGGAGGCTTCCATCTACCTTCATGTCTTCCGCCCAGGTCACGATCTGCTCGTACAGATCTCGGCCGTCGCATCCCTGGCGGATGGCATGGGCAATGGCCATTGTGAACAGCGCGTTGGCTTGCTGGCAGACCGGATGGGGATGGGTGATCGCTGCATCCTGTCGTGCCCACTCGGCAACCAACTCCGGGCTATGGTTGGCTCCGAAGATGCCGAGTGGACTGATCCGCATCATCGCGCCGTTTGCCTGGCTGTCCGGATTGGGACGACCCCGCAGACCGCCGGCGACGGTCATTCCGCAATCGAAGGGACCGGAGTCCAGCCAGAACAGGTAAGTCTTTCTGGCTTCCTCGGGATCATACTGCCCCTGATCCGCCAGCAGACGGGCCAGTAACAGCGCCATCTCGGAATCATCGGTCGGTTGGCCGGCAATCGTGTTCCAGGTCCCACCGTCGGCAAGTTCCCGGACGCCGTTGGGATACTCCCGTCGGATCTGTTCGGGTGCTTGAAATTCGACCAGGCTTCCCAACGCATCTCCGGCGAGCTGTCCGAGGAGGCAGCCCTGCGCTCGTTCCAACATGTCTGCCTGGCGTAATGGTCGAATCATCAACCCTCCCGGTTTTACAAATGCTTGATCTCCAGGTCGCCCCAAGAACGGCTTAGATACTCAGCCACCAGTCGCCTGTGACAGTGTTCCGGGGTGGCCTCACTGCATAGAAAACAACCCCCGTCAATAACCTCTTTTGCGACTCTTTCCGCTATTTTCCTCTCCGCCATAAGAGCGAGAAATTGCCGTTCATATGTGCCCCAATCTCCCTTGTTTTTCTTATATGCGTCCAAAATATTTTGAGTTGGAGCAAGTTCCTTCATGTGAAGATAATCAATGCCATTTATTTCCTTTAGGAAAAATCGCAAGTCATCACGTTTTGCAAATCCCGCGAGTTGCGATACATTGTTTAACCGTATATCAAGAAGCCTGACTAATCTCGGCTGTTTGAGTCGTGTAAAAAATTGTTCCGCACTTTTTTTAGTAAATCCAATAGTGTAAAGAATCATAGAGGTTCCCCTCCTTGGCCCTCCGCCAAGCGTTTTGAGTCATCTTCATAGGCAATATTTTCACCATGTCGCTCATAGGCTTCGGACAATATTTCATCACGTGTACGAAATAGTTCCAGCTCAACCATTTTCAAGGTTTTAAGCATTCGAGACTCCAGATCAGCGTGAGATTCCAAATGCCCATCAGCTAGTATGTGCTCAACCGGTGTCCCACTTTCATGAAGGCTACGCGCCACAAGAATTGCTCGGTGACAATTCAATGGGTCTTTTTCTGAACACATTATTGCAATGCAGTGGTTTCCCATTCCCTTGCGAAGCCGATGAAGACCTTCTGAAAACTGTGGTTCTTTAGCAAGGAGTTCGTACCTTACCTTGCCTCCGCGATAACAGTCTGGATTTTCACTCCTCGCTCCTAATTCTTTCCCCAAGAAAACGTATGCGATGCCGGCGTCCTGTAGAGAATGCTTTAAAGCACTTTGAGAATATTGAGGAAAATGGCGACTGTAGGGGTGTGAGCGGACGTCAGCAACTGCTGTCACACCGTTGCCTTTCAACAGAGATAAAAACTTGTCAATTGGATGGTTTGAATGTCCAATTGTGTAAATCTTGCCCGGCATCAAAAGCGCTCCTCGAACAGCACACCAGCAACAAGTTTGTAATAATATCCTTGATACTCATCGCCTAAGCTTATGCACAATACTGCGTCATCGATTACATAATCGCCGTCTGGCTTGGCAAGATAACTTCGTTCGATATTCGGATCAGTTACATCAATCAAATAGTATGTGCCGTTGTAATGAAAGCCGCACCGTATGGCACGTCTGGAGTCAGGGAATTCAGGAGCTTTTTTCCCGACGACCAGATTCAAACTGTCCACTGCTATCAACAACAGCGAAGACCCATCGGCATTGTTCACAGCAATCCTGTTGTTACGGCCGGAATAGCTGCTTTCACCCACTGTCCAAAGTGCTCTTGGATTGTCAAGCCATTGATCCACTTCATCCCAGGACAAGCGACCTTGTTTCTCCCAATAGTATTCTGGATCGATGCAATGATTTTCATTTTGATGGGCAACTGGCTGATGGCACTTGAACTCTATTTCCACTATGTCGAGCAGTTTAGGCTCTCGGTGGTTTTGATAGCAACATTCTGCAATCGACAGCTCATGAGTTGGCCGATCACTGATTGGACGGACCCAATTGCCTGGCCTCCCATCTCGCCACTCCTTGCCGGCGACACAACGACCACCTGTCTTCCGACTGTTGGCAAAACATACCAAGGTTTTACTGTAGCGCTTTGTCGGCATTTTCCCACTCTCAACACAAAGGAATTTATTTTTAGTTCGGCACTTTGCGAGATGCGCCCGAACGTTTCCTATTTTCAGAAATAAGTGCCCGTTTGTTTATCCTTTCGAGGTTGTTTTCTATTTTCTCAACCAGTGAAAAAAGCAATAAAAAGTAAATCGCTGGGAAAACATTGAGTCGCTCATTTCAGTTTCGTATATGTAATCGTCGTTGCCTTGCACTTCCGTTTGGTTTGATCCATGAAACCCAGGGTAAACTTGTCATCCGGCTTTTGAAATATATCCAGACCGCGACCCAGGATTATTCTCCAGCCGGTGTCTGTTTCTATCCAACGGTCGTGTATACTGCTGTCTAATATGTAATCAAAGTCGATCTGA
This sequence comes from Deltaproteobacteria bacterium, assembly GCA_016930775.1. GTDB lineage: Bacteria > Desulfobacterota > Syntrophia > Syntrophales > UBA2210 > JAFGGB01. The sequence continues at coordinate 231 of JAFGGB010000192.1, read as the reverse complement.
TCCTTACTCAGGCCGATTTTCAGTTCACTGAGCTTGGTTTTCAACTCGGTTTCCAAATAAGAGTCGCAAGCTGTAACAAGGTCGAGTTTCAGGGGCCCGTCTGAGGGGTCAAGCATTTCACAAAAAGACATGAGATTGTATATTTGGTACTGCAGCCGAATGTATGGATCGCATATCTTGATTAGTTTTGCGCCCTTGAGATACGGCAGAAACAGCTTCTCATAAGAGATC
>JAFGGB010000191.1 GCA_016930775.1 Deltaproteobacteria bacterium | reverse complement strand
GTCCATGAACGGACCATAGAGCACGATGGTCCCCCAGGAAGCAGGTTCCAGAATATTCTGGCCTCCTCGCTTCACGAGGCTTCCTCCGCAGAAAACCACCGTTGCCAGGCTGTAGAGTCCATGGAGGCGGCCTATGAAATCCACAAGGACAATCGGCCTCTCTTCCCGCCTACGTCCTGCCATAAGTTCCGACAGAGCGATCACGTCGCCGTGATTCTCTTGTTCAATGAGAGTTCTGACTTCACCGGCCCGATCGGGATGCCGGGGAGCGAGAACGAGAAGGCAGTCGGGATATTCTTTTCTCAGACGGCGGTAGACCGAGAGAACTGCCGACTCCTCGCCGGCGTGGGTGCTCCCGGCCACGAAAACCTGCGTTCCTGGAGGAACAGAGAGGAGATTTCTCATAGACCTGCGGACCTCTTCTGCCGCTGCGGCCGCCAGGCTGTCGTACTTGGCGTTCCCCATGACGGCAAGGCTCGCCGGGTCGGCCCCCAGCGCCAGGAATCTCTTCGCATCGATATCCGAAATGGCGCCGATAAACCGCACCTTCGAGAGCACCTCTTTCCAGAAGAACCTGGTCCTGTCGTACCGGCGGAAAGAGCGGGGAGAGAGACGGCCGTTCACCATGACTGCCGGTATTCTCCGTTTCTCGCAGGCCCGGAGAAAATTGGGCCACAGCTCCGTTTCCACGGTAACGAAGAGATCGGGCGCCATACGGTCGATCGCCTTGCCTACAAGGCACGGAAGGTCTATGGGAAAATAAATGAACGTCGCGGCGCTTATGATTTGTCGAGCCATCTCCTGGCCTGTCTCCGTCCCCGTGGAAACAATGATGGACAGCGACGGGTCCCGCAGCCGGAGGGCCGACACGATGGGCGCCAGGGCCGTCACCTCCCCCACGGAAACGGCATGGAGCCAGACCCGCGGCGCCTGGCCCCGGCCCACCGATTCTTCCAGGTTATGGGGAAGGCGTCCTAGGCGCTGCCCGAGGCTCTTTCGGTACTTGCGGGCAATAAAATATTTCATTCCGTAGTATGGAACGGCGACGCAGAGAGCCCCCAGAAGGAGGATATTGTAGACAAGCATAAGCATAGGCAATGTCGTACATACTGGTCTGTCGGCGCCCTGTCAAGGAAATCTGTCGCATTGACTTGACTTCCGGGGTATAGTAATCATCCACATACAAACGTCGGCTTTCACGGAGAGCCCGCGTAAATCTTTAATTCCCTGAAAGGAATCGGCAATGAAGATCCGCAAACTGCACATGGCCCTTCTTGCGGTTCTCCTCGCGACGGTCCTCGGAGGCTGCGAGCGGTACGAACGCAAGGTTGTCCCCTTCAAGATGCCACAGGCCTTCCCGAACATGACCGAGGCGGCAGGGTCGAAAATCGCCGCGAGAGCCTTCGATAAGACCGACGAGGCAAAAGCTGCCTTCGGTTTCGATATGCTCGGCGCCGGCATCCTCGCCGTCCAGATCGTTTTCGACAATCAGGGCTCTCATCCCCTGGAAATACTTCCCGACAAGACGTATCTGATAGATGTTGAGGAAAGCCTCTGGCCCATACTGAACGCCGATCTCGCCTACGACCGCATCGAACGAAAAACGGAACTCGGCGAAGTGGCGCCCAAGGGAGCTAAATCGGGATTCCTGGCCGGCACGGCCGGCGCTATTATAGGAGCGGCCATAGGAATCGTCTCGGGCGCGAACGTTGCGGAAGCCGCCGGCAAGGGCGCCGCCATCGGGGCAGCCGCCGGCCTGACCATGGGCGGGGCGGAGGGCGTAGACGACGAGAGGGTCCGCCGGCAGATCGGCGACGATCTCCGGCACAGGACGCTAGAACGGAAACCCATACCGGCATCCGACATCTCCCACGGGTTCATCTTTTTCCCCGGAGAAGCGAAAGCGGCGAAGCAGCTTAGACTGACGCTAAAAGAAGTTGACACCGGCATGCAGCATCTTCTGATCATGGCCTTCTAACATGAAGCTCATCGCCCCTTCCATTCTCTCGTCGGATTTCGGACGGCTTGCCGAAGAAATCGGCACCGTGGAGGCAGCCGGCGCCGATCTGATTCATATCGATGTCATGGACGGCCACTATGTCCCGAACCTTACGTTCGGACCGCCCGTCATCGCCGCTATTCGGAAGGTCACGAGGCTGCCTTTCGACGTTCACCTGATGATCGAGAACCCGGAACGGTGGATCGATGCCTATGCAGACGCCGGGAGCGATTTCATAACCGTTCATGTGGAAGCCGAACCTCATTTGCATCGGGCTGTGCAGAAGATCCGAAAGCGCGGCGTCAAGGCGGGCCTTTCATTGAATCCGTCGACGCCCCTCGGGACCGTAGGCGAAATCCTCGGCGACATCGATCTTCTGATGATCATGTCGGTGAACCCGGGCTTCGGAGGCCAGTCTTTCATCGAAACGAGCCTGTCAAAGATTGCCAGGGCCAGGCGGATGATCGACGAACAGTCGCCTGGAATTCTCCTGGAAGTCGACGGCGGCGTCAAGATCGACAATATCGAGGCCATCGGCAGGGCCGGCGTCGATATCTTCGTGGCCGGTTCGGCCATTTTCGGAAGCGGAGATTACGGCGCAACGATCGCGAAAATGAGAAAACTGATCGGCGCCAAGAGTGCAGTCTAAAAATCGGGAAACAGAAACCCCGCTGCCGGTCCAATGTTCCTGTTTCCCTTCTCTTGTTTGCTGTTAGTTCTGTCCTGCCCCCGCTAGACCTCCCGCGTCCATAGAGACGCCATAGACGGTCCTCCTCCGACGCAGAGAGACGCGCCGCCGGTGGCATAGCCCAGGCGCTCCATTTCATACAGGAGGGTCACGATGATGCGCAGTCCCGTGCTGCCGACAGGATGCCCGAGTGCGATTCCCGAACCGTTATGATTTACTCGATCAAGGCTCAGTTCAATGCCGAAATCCTTCTTCAGCTTTCGGCCGACGCCAAGCCACTGTGCGGCGAAGGCCTCATTGATCTCCCAGTAGTCAATATCCGAAATTTTCATTCCAGCCTGTTTCAGGCACTTCGGAATCGCCACTGCGGGACCGAGGCCCATCACCTTCGGATCAACGCCTTCGCCGCAGATATTGATAAGTTTCATGAGCGGCTTTAAGCCCATCTCGGCGGCTTTGCGCTTCGACATCACCACGGCTGCGCTGGCGCCGTCGTTGATCCCCGAGGCATTGGCCGCCGTGACGACGCCGTCTTTCTTGAAGACCGCGGGCAGCGCCGCAATCGAATCGAGGGTGGCGCTGCGAATAGGATGTTCATCCGTCTCGAATGCAACGGGGCCTTTTTTGGATTTCAGCCCAACGGGAACGATCTCCCGCTTAAACCGGCCTTCCTCGATGGCGGCGCAGGCTCTGGTATGGCTCACGAGAGCGAGCTCGTCGCATTCCCGGCGGGTTATTCCGTACAG
>JAFGGB010000190.1 GCA_016930775.1 Deltaproteobacteria bacterium | reverse complement strand
GACCATGTAAACAAGCACGATATCGCCGAACCACAGCATCGAGGAAGCGAGGACGCGGCATGTTTCCTCACGTCTCTCCGGCGCCGTCCAGTAGTCTTTGCCGGGAAGGCTGATCAAGGCAACGGGAATCTTCGGAAGAAAAAAATGGAAGCCGAGAAACGTCACGGCCAGAAGCGTCATTATACCGGAATACATAAGGAAAAATGCCGCTTTAGTTGACCAGCCGTCCGGTTTCCCCTGAAGGTTGAAGTGCGAGGCCACCATGGAAGGAAGCTGTGAATGATAGTAAATAATCTGAAAGACGGCGATGAAAAGGATTGTCGCACAAACAACAATGGCCAACCTGTCGCGTTTCATGGATTTTTTCATATTCAAGGCCCCGCGGCCTCGGGGAAGCCGCGGGGCATAAGTTTTCAACACAGGGATCCTCTTTCCAGCAACCGTAGCGACCGGAGCGGTCAATCTATTTTTTTGAAAAGACTCCCCTTGGCGCCGCAAACAGGACACTTTTCCGGCGCTTCTTCCTCCACCGTAAAGCCGCAGACAGGACAGACGTAATAGGGGCTGCTTTCTTCGGTTGTTCCGAGCTTCGCCATCGCTTCTTTATAGAGCGCCGCGTGTATTTTTTCCACCTCGTTGGCAAAAACGAATGTTCTTTCGGCTTCCTTGTTTCCCTCTGCCCTGGCCGCATCGATCATTCCGGGATACATCTCCGTAAATTCGTGAGTTTCTCCCGCAACGGCCTCTTCAAGATTTTCCCTGGTGCTCCGGATTCCCTTCAAGGCCCGGAGATGATTGTGCGCATGCACCGTCTCCGCCTCGGCGGCCGCCCTGAAGAGCCGCGCAGCCTGGTGACATCCCTCTTTATCGGCCTGAGCGGCAAAAGCGAGATATTTTCTGTTCGCCTGCGACTCGCCTGCGAAAGCTTCTTTCAGATTGTCTATCGTTTTCGACATGTTTAGAACTCCTTTTTTTATGATCTGTTTATTTCTCTACTGTTACAATATAGACGCACCGGGGATCGTTGACAAGACCGCAGAAGAAAGAAAAATACTTCTGTTCGGAACAACCTGCCTTTCCCGCCGGTCATAATCGACAAACTCGTAAAAAGCTCCGCAGGCGCACCGCTCCTTTCCTGAGGATGTTTTACGAAAGCGTCAAAATTGAGTTTTATCGATTTATTGTATACAGTCGGCAATAAACGAGAACGAGGATTGAACGGACGTGCCGGCAAACCTTCCTCCCCACTATTATGCAGCCGAACAACAGTACCGCGAGGCGAAGACTCCCGAAGAAAAAATCGAAGCTCTCGAGGAAATGATCGCCATAATGCCCAAGCACAAGGGCACGGACAAGCTCAAGGCGGATCTCCGCCGGCGGATCGCCAGACATCGCGACGAGAGCCAACAGAAAAAAGGCGCATCGAAATTCAAGACAGCCTACTCCATTCAAAAGGAAGGGGCCGCGCAGGTTGCCATCATCGGCTTTCCCAATACCGGCAAATCGTCCCTCGTCTCTCTCATCACAAATGCCGCGCCGGAAGTGGCCGATTACCCCCACACGACCCATAAACCCATGCCCGGCATGGCCGTGTACGAAAACATCCAGTTTCAGCTCATAGATACGCCGCCCGTTACAAAGGATTTCACGGAACCGCTCTTCGCCGATCTCATACGGAGGACCGATGTCGTGATGATTTTCCTGGATCTCGAAGCCGACCCCCTTCAGCAATTAGAAGACACCCTTGAGTTTCTGGCTTCCTTCAGAATCTTCGCCGAGGGATTGCCCGTACCGGAAAACATCCTTAAGAAACCGGCAATAAAAACAACCCTCCTTGTGGCGAACAAGATGGATTCAACAGAGCGGGAAGAGGATTTCAACGTTTTTTGCGAACTGTCCCCGGTACAACTGCCGCGCCTGGGCATATCGGCGAAAACAGGCAAGAACATACCGGCCCTGCTCTCCCGCCTGTACGATCTGTCGAAAATCATACGAGTCTATACGAAATCGCCCGGCAAAGAAGCGGACCCCACAAAACCCTTTGTCCTGCCGGCAGCCACCACCCTGGGCGAACTCGCTGCAAAGGTTCACAAGGACTTCGCCGAAAGAATGAAGTATGCGAAAGTCTGGGGAACGGCCGTTCACGACGGCCAGATGGTGCAGCGGGATTATGTCTTGCAGGACGGAGACATCGTGGAAATTCACATCTGAGAAAAAATGAGTCGAATCTTTCCCTATTGCGTCAGTTGTTTCTCGGGAAGTCGTGAAATAAAAATCATCGAGAAAAGCGGAATAAGGGCGATAACGGCCAAAACGGCTCTGATGGAAAAGAAATCGGCCAGTGCGCCTACAGCGGGCGCCATGACGCCGCCCAGACCAAAGGCGAATCCCATCATCAGGCTTGACACCATCGATCGTCCCCGGGGCGCCAGCTTCTGCGCCATTGTAACGCCCAGGGGAAGCGTCGCCATGGCCGAAGCGCCGGCCAGCGCGGCCATGACATAGGCCCACAATCCCGGCACGACAAGAAAGAGAATGAGAAAGACTGTCGTCAGCGCATGCGCGCAATAAAAAATCTTTTTGTATCCTATCTTGTCTGAGACGTATCCCGTAAAAAGACCGCTCAGCGTCCCCGCTACGGTGAAGACAGCCACGATGACGCCTATGGACATGAGCGAAAAACCTTCGTTGGCAAACAAGACGGGAACGAAAGTTCTGAATGAGTGGGCCACAAAAGCCCTCAATACCATAAGAAGCCATATGACAATGATGGAACGCCAGACGGCGCCGAAGGTTTCCTTAATGGAACCCAGAAAACCGTAATTTCGCAAACCCTCCCCTTCAGGCGATGGAACGATGAAAAACAGATAGACAAGCAATAGAAGACCTGCCACGGCAGTCCACGGCATTTGTTCGAGACCGAAGGAAGCCACATACCAGGCGATGAAGAGAGGCCCCACCCCGAAAGCAAAGGTCCCTCCCGTATTGAACAGGGACATGGAAAATCCGAGCTTCGATCCGGAATAGGAGGGAACCATGCCGGCCGTTGCAGGATGGAACATCGACGAACCGATGGAACCGAGGGCGATGAAGACAAGAAGAACGCCGAAGGAAGGGGCTATGCCCGTGAGCGGAATGCACAGCGTCGTCAGCAACGGCCCGCCGAGAATAAATATCCTGTTTCGGTACCGGTCCGCCATGTAGCCCACCATGGGCTGGACGATAAATGAAAGAAACCGGCCCAGACCGGCGATGAAACCGATTTGCGTGAGAGTGAGAGCGAACTTATCTCCGAAAACGGGCAGGAGCGGCGTCACGAAGGAGCTGAAAAAATCCCCGCTGAAATGAATAAGAGTGAGCGCCCATATGATCTTGAAATTTATATTGGATTCTTTTTCAGACATGCCGTGCGTTCATTTCTCCCGATGGCAAAAGAAGGAATACTATGAGAAAGGCACTGCCGCTGTCAAGCATTGTCTGGGCAATCCCGAGGAACTGACCGAACGATACTGTCTGGCGACCGGTTAAGGGAGAGCATTGCGTGGCTGCTCGCCTGCGATGGCGTCGAGCGGAAGCCTTGCCGGCGAAAAATCCACTGACACGATGAGATATTTTCTGACATCAGGACGGCGCCATAATCAACAATCCTTTAAACATCGCCGGACTCAATAGATTCTGAAGATCCTTCCAGCATGAGCTCCAGCGGACTTTTCGACACTGTTGCTATGTCCCGCACGACATGATGGCGGCTCGTCATCGTCGTTTCGATATTTCTATGACCGAGAAGCTTCTGCACTGCAGAAATAACCTTTCCTTACAATGCGAACCATACAATCCGACCATGACATATGGCAACTCCTTCCCAGCCCATAGACACCTCCTCTCGTGTCTATAAAACTATGCATAAGTGTTACCCATGTACCCAGAATATTCTGTTACCTATCTCCCCGTTCGCTCACTTATTCCCTATTGTTGTCGGTCGTTTTCTGATTGAGCACCTCGCGTGCTTTGGCTGCCAGGTCCTTCATCGAAAACGGTTTCTGGATGAAATAAACGCCCTCCGCCAACATCCCCCGATGGGCAATTACGTTGGCCGTATAGCCGGACATGTACAGGCATTTGAGGCCCGGTTTGATAGAAGCGAGCCTTTCCGCCAGCTCGCGACCGTTCATCTCCGGCATCACCACATCTGTGATCAGCAGGTGAATGTCGCCAGTATGCTCTTCGACCAGGCGTATCGCCTCTCCCGGTGTCTTGGCGGTCAACACTGTATACCCCAATTGCTCGATGATCCTCTTGCAGAGGTCCAAAATCGCCATTTCGTCCTCGACTATCAGCACCGTTTCCCTTCCTCCCGGCGGTGTTTCCGCTGAGGTCTCCATCAGAGCTCCGGCGGGTTCGGCCTTGTGCCGGGGAAGATAGATCTTGAATGTCGTTCCTTGTCCCGGCTCGCTGTACACGTTGATGAAACCGTCGTTCTGTTTGACGATGCCGAACACGGTGGCCAATCCCAGACCAGTGCCCTTGCCCACGCTCTTAGTGGTGAAGAAGGGTTCAAACAGATGCGCCCGTGTTTCTTCGTCCATGCCGCAGCCGTCATCGCTCACGGCAAGGAGGACATACTCACCGGGGATAAAATCCAGGTGAGTGGCGCAATAGTCCTCGTCAAAGGCAATATTCCCCGTTTCAACGGTGACCTTACCTACTCCAGCGATGGCATCGCGGGCGTTCACACACAGGTTTGCCAATACCTGATCGATCTGGCTCGGATCTATCTTGACGGGCCACAACTCCACCCATGGCCTCCAGGCCAGATCAATGTCCTCGCCGATGAGCCGCCGCAGCATCTTTAGCATACCCGAAATGGTATCGTTCAGGTTTAGAACCTTTGGGGCGATGGTCTGTTTGCGCGCGAAAGCCAGCAGTTGCCGGGTTAGGTCAGCTGACCGACTGGCGGCGTTGGCAACATTCTGAAGCTGGTTATAGAGCGGATCCGACGAGGCGACATTCATGAGCGCCATTTCTATATTACCGATGATCACCGTAAGCATATTGTTGAAGTCGTGGGCCACGCCGCCCGCGAGCCGTCCCATTGCTTCCGTTTTCTGGGCTTGCATGAGCTGGGCTTCCAGCTTCTTCTCGTCCGTGACATCCCTGAGGAAACAGAGAATGCCCGGTTTCTTCTCCCACATAATCGGGGCCGTGGTGAGCTGAACCGACCTCTCCTTGCCCTTCTTGTCTATGATCCTGCAGAGATACATCTCGGGAGGTTGCTCTCCTTCCAACCACCTCGAATAATCTTCTAAAATCTTATCCCTGTCTCCTGGATGGACAAGATCAAAAAAGGCATTTCGGCCAATTCTTCCGCAGAATAGTCGCTCATCTCCAAGGCTTTAGGGTTCGGGAACTTCACGACCTCATCTTGGACAATGAAGATGGCCTCACCGGCATTCGTAATTAACAAGCGATATTTCTCTTCCGATTCCTTCAGGTTCCTCTCCGCGGTCCTGCGCCTCCGCTCCTGGATGTCTCTTTGTAATCTGGCATGGAGGATAGGGGAGACTCTGGAGGCAATTCGCTCCAGTAAATCCTTGTCCTCCTCGGCGTATCCCCCTTCCTTGTCGGCCACGGAAATCAGCCCGATGGTCTCCTGTCCATAGACGATCGGCGCCGCGAGAAAATGATCAATTTGAATGTGTCCCTCAGGCGTGCGAAATGGTCCATCCGAACAGAAAGCCTTCTTCTCCCTGATCGCTTTGCCCCAGAGGCTGGTTCCCCAGGAATCCGCTGGAAAGACGATGGACTTGTCGTAAACCTGGCACTCATTCCAGATCTCTTTAGTCAAACTTGGAATGACAAGGTCTCCATTTTCCCCTATATATCCAAAGATACCGAAGTTGCTTTTCATCACTTGAAGAACAATCGCCAATACTTCGCTATGCATCTCCTCGTCAGGGATTGTCAGAAAAACGTTGGCAATCCTATTCAGAATGGTTTTTTCCTCTTCCGAACGTCTCAAAGCTTCCTCTGCCTGCCTGCTCTCGGTGACATCTTCTACTATCCCTATTCCGCCTTTGACCTGGCCCTGTAGGTCAACCAAAGGAGCAGTGCGCATGGAAATCCAGATTTCCGCAGAACTAGTCGTAGCTCGATAAAAGCCTTCGTAAAAGCCCAACTCTCCTTCCACCGCCTGACGCAGAGAGGGAAGCACACCCTGATCTAGCAGCGTTTTCATATCCAGGCCCACCAATCGCTCTCGGCTGGATTGGAGAATGGCTACAAAGCGGTCGTTGCAGTCAGTGATGCGAAGCTGCGTGTCATAGTGGAACACGCCCACTGGCAAACGACGGAAGAGCAGGCGATAGCGTTCTTCACTCTCCTTCAGGGCCTCTTCCGTCTGCATGCGTCCGACAATATCCCAAGAGAGGTCACCCAATTGTGATAGTATGTCCACATCGCCTTCATCATAATTGGTAGGTTTGTTGCCCACGCCCACAATCGCCCTTATCAGGTTACCTCTGAAAATCGGGACAACTACTTCTCTAATTACCTCTACATGGCCCTCAGGCATCCCTTTGCGATGAGGCAGAGAGGCATAGTCGTTGTGAATGACGGGACGACGTTCATGTATGCAATCCACCCATACGCCCGCCTGGGCAATATCATAATGGCTGCCTCTTCCCGCGGCTGTGCACATGTTTTTCAGTGTATTCGTTGACCAACTCTGCAATGAGAGCTTCTTTTGATCTGCATCGAGGAAATGATAGAAACCGATCGAACTGCCGGTTAGCCCCTCCATTTCATCCAGCGTTGCGGTCAGCAATTCATCCATTGAGTGTGTGTTCGCAAATTCCAAGAGACGGAGGCGCGCCTGCCTGATACTATCAATCTGCTTCTGCTTGGTAATGTCGCGGGCAACATGCACGCAGCCGATCAGCCGACCATCAGATTCGAAGAGAGGGGATGTGCTGACGAGAAAATCGCCGCCCAGACGCTCTTCTCTTAATTCCACAGTATGCCCCAGACCATCGGCCAATAGTTGCGAATGGGGACAGGAAGGAGGGGGTTTCTCAGTCCCATGTACGCCCTTATAACAGGTCTGTCCGATACATGCTTGCTGCGGGAGATTCAGCCTATCAGCCATGGCCTTGTTGACCTGAACAATGTGAAAGCTGGCATCAATGACCGCAACCAGGTCAGGTACCGCGTCGAACGTTTTTTCCCAAAGTTCTTTGGCACAACGCAAATCGCTACAAGTCACCAGACTGGTCAAGCCGTCCGTCAGCCGTCTGCCGATTTCCTTGAAGAGTCGTTCCTCCTCTGCTGTCCAAATGCGAGCGTACGAGCATTGATGGATCCCGAACTGCCAGGGACTGCCTGTTTTGGGGTGAATTGCCATGGACATGAAACACTTTAAGCCAAATCTTTCTGACACGTCTGCGGGCAGTGCATTCGGAGTCCCCGGACCGAATTGCACCGGGCCATCATTTGCCAACAAGATACGCAGCGTCTTCGCAACATCCGGGTCCATTGGCATTTCAAGTCCCAGCGCGAGAACGCCGGCATATTCCGGCTTGTTCCGCTCCATCGGCACGCGCCATGCGGTCGCCCTGGGATCGCATGGATACATCAGAAACGCCCGGTCGCACTCAAAGATCGAAAGCACCGCGTCGAGCACATCGCTCATCATCTGTTCAAGGTCATTCGTCCCTTGTATCGCCCGGTTGATTCGATCCATAGATTCAAGGAATCTGAGATGCGCCAGACGTTCTTGCTCCGCGCGCTTTCTCTCGGCAATGTCAACAAATGCGCCCACGATCCCTGCCGCTTGTTTGCTTTCATCGCGGAATACGTTCTTGGCAAAGATGACAGGGCGGTCTATTCCGTTTCTGTCTCGTACTCTGAACTCATAAATCTGCAGCTCAGGATTGTGCATCAACTCCAAGTCCCTTTGGTGGTAAATCTCCGCATTTTCGCTCGGCCAGAGCTCCATGACGGTTTTTCCCTTTATCTGGTCAGAACTGACCCCAGTAAAATCAGAGAAGGCTTGGTTGCATCCCAGATATCGACCTTCTTTATCCTTATAAAAAACCGCTACGGGAATTGCCGATGACAGAGCTGCGTTAAACATCAGCGATCGCTCAAGTTGCTTGTGGGCATCCGTCAATTCCTCTTCCGCCCTTTTGCGCTCAGTGATATCCCTTGCGATGCTCAGAATAACAGTTCTCCCGCCGTATGATACCAGACTGGAACTGACCTCCACTGGTAGTCGCCTTCCATCCTTTGTATTGTGCCATGTTTCAAATACCTGGATTTCCTCTCTTGGCATGGAACGGGCCAAGTTTTGTATCTGCTCGGGCGTCAGATTATCGTCAATATCAGAAATCTTGGCAGATAGAAGCTCTTCCCGCGTGTAGCCCAAGACTTTGGCAGCAACATTGTTGACATCCAGGATAGTCGTATCAAAATCAATCACCCAGACAGTATCATTCATTCCATTTATCAAATCCCGATACTTTCTTTCACTATCCCGCAGGGCATCCTCTGCCTGTTTCAGGTCCGTAATGTCCATGGAAGAACCGATAATCTGGACGATCTTTCCTGCCTTGTTCCGTACTGGCGTAAGCTGCATCAGCCAACATGTTCCCTGAGCGCGCCCAACAAATGGTTCTTCGCACTGGATGACATCGTTGGCCTCCAGGCAGCGCTGGCAGTTCGCCCGCAGCGCCGCGGCGCCTTCTTTAGGAAGGTCGGGGATTTCTTCGGGGCGCTTGCCGACTACGTCCTTCGTCCGAAGACCGGTGGCTTTCTCGTAGGCTGGGTTGACGCCGTCGAAAACGAAATCACCGTCCGCATCAACCTGTAAGACGAAGATTGGAACTCCCATATGCTCGTAAATGCTGCGAAAGAATATTTCCTTGTTCATAAGTCACCTCGGGTTAAACTGCGGCTCCAATTCTGCGCAGCATGAGCTGCAGCACGGGTTGACCCCCGATGTCAATAGTGGACACCAATCAATAATATTTAAGCTGCTTTCCTCCCTAACCGCAGCTTTCTCATCAGCGCGTACCTGACTGCGGCTCTTTTGCAAAGTACGCTGCCGCTTTTCGCAAGAAATCACGTTCCATTTTTGTCTGGGCTAGTTCTCGTTTTACCTGTGCCAATTCCATCTCTACTGTTGTAAGGGCTTTCTTTGAACTGCCCACGGAGGAAAGGTTCCCTTTCCTTGCCTCCCTCACCCAATACGATATGGTTGATTTCGGAATTGACAATCTTCGTCCCACTTCAGGTATTGTTAACCCCTGATCCATTGCCAGCTTCACCGCCTCTTCCCGAAGCTCCTTCGTGTATGCTGCATTCGGAATTCTTTCCATTCAGACACCTCCGCCATGTATTGTACATCGCCTTTGGCGTCCACTCAAAGCATCTTACATCAAAGACCGTACTGGATATAGCATCGCAACATATCGAATGGTGTTTGAAGGATGGAACTCGAATGACTCAATTGTTGAGATGTATGATTTCCGCTTCAATACCCTATGGTTTTATAATCCAACATTCCTGGAATCACTCGATGTTAAGAAGGTTAGGGACCTCATGAAAATAGCGCCTTAGGGGGTTCCGGGGACAGTTGTCAGTTGTAGTCGCTGACTGTGCATACATATATTTCAGCAAAGTCGTGTTCTAAGGATATGAATGAGTGCCTATCCAGTAGTACGCAGATGCACGAAATAATGCTGCAAGTATATGGCCAGTCTATTCTGGGCATTTTCTTTAAAAGATAGAAAGCAAGGGTAAAAATTATGCATTGCGCAAGAAAAATATTCAAGGCTGTTTTTGTGGCGCTTCACGTGAGTATGATAATCGGTGTCACGAGCTTGGCCTTTGCCCAAGAAGGAGAAATCTCGGGTTCTGTAAAGGATCACGTCAGCAACCT
>JAFGGB010000189.1 GCA_016930775.1 Deltaproteobacteria bacterium | reverse complement strand
CCCGCCGTGTGCGTGACGGGGAAAACGGGCGCCAGGATGACTCCCGCAGCAGCCGCCAGGGCGCAGCCGAGACCGAAGCTTAACATGTTCAATCGCGCCGTATTGATGCCGTTAAGTTCGGCCATGCCCCGATCCTGGCTTGCCGCTCTTATGATGCGGCCGAACCATGTTTTTTTAACAACAAGGAAAAGGGCCGCAATGACGGCGGCGCCGACAAAAAGCGCGGCAAGTCGCTGATTGCCGTAGTAGAAAAGGCCGAGAACGCTTGTCGATCCCTTGACCCATGTAGCCGGCTTCAGGGGATAGGGGCCGAAAATGAGCAGATAGGCATTTTGGAGCACTATGGAAAGAATGAATGTCAGGATCAATGAATACATATCATTTCCATAGGTTGGTCGGATCAGGATGTATTCGATGACAATCCCCAGGACGAAGACCAGACATACAGAAATAATCATGGAGACGATGTAATTGAATCCCAGAAGAATCGAGAAAATATAGCTGAAGTAGCCAGCAAGAATGTACAGTTCCCCATGAGCGAAATTTACAACATTCATAATGCCGACGACAAGAGAAACGCCAAGGGCCGTCAGGGCGTAAATCACCCCGATGACCACGCCGTTCGTTGCTGCTATGGCAAACATTGTCACTCCCAGTTCACAGACAATCGATGAAACAGTGTTGACATGGATTAGAAAGCGGGCGGCCCTTTCAAAAGGGCCACCCGCTTTGTCTCTTTTAGCGTTTGAGTTTGCCGGTGGCGGCCTCCGGTGGATAGAGGACAACCTGTTCGCGGTTCTGCCACTGAATCACCAGCATAGGCGGCATCCATTGATGATACTCCGCACCGCCTTTCAGAGTCGAGAACTGAGCTGTGCCGCGGGTGACGAGCAGCTTCGTCTGTTCTAGCGCATCCACCAGTTTTTCCGAATCAGTCGATCCGGCGCGATTGATTGCATCAGCGGCAATAAGGACGCTGTCGAAAATCGATCGCGATTTATAATCGGTGGGGTTCTTCCCGTAGGCTTTCACGTAGGCCTTGCGAAAATACGTTGCCAATTCGGTAAGTTCAACTTTTTCATGCATGGAAGAAACCAAACACTCCAGATTGCCGTAGTCACCCACGTTCTTCCAGAAATCGGGCCACAGGCTGGGAGGACCGGCGCCGTCAAGGATGATTGCCTGTGGTGTGAGCTTCACTTCACCGGCCTGGGCTACCAAATAATGGAGCCCCGTGCCATAGACATAGGCCAGCACAATGTCTGGGTTGAACGCTTTAATTTTCTGCAGTTCAATATAGTGATCCTGGCTTTGCCGCTCCGTCGTGATTGTCATGTACTCCACTCCGGCATCCTTAAGAGCACCCTCGGTGAGTTTGCCGATGCCAAGACCCCAGTCGGTGTTTTCAGCGACTATACAGGCCTTTTTGAACTTTTCATGAATCACCCATTTTGCGATACTCTCTTTAACGACCCCGGAGTTGGAAGGACCGGCCCGAAAGATATACCGGTAATTTTTCTCAGTGATCGGATCTGCCCAAGCTTCAACGACGATAAAGGGCACCTTGAGACGGTTTGCCACTTCGATTTCCGCAAGAGCGGACGAGGAGTGGCTTTCCCCGAGAACCAAGGCGACCTTATCCCGGGTCACGAGACGTTCAAAGCCTGAAGCGGCCTTTTCGGGGGAGCCTGCCGTGTCCTCAAAGACGATCTCTAACTTTTTGCCGAGAACGCCTCCTTTGCCGTTAACATAGCCGACGGCCAGTTTGATGCCCTCTTCGAAGGCCTGACCGGTGGCCGCCGCCGTGCCTGTTCGCGGTCCGACGACGCCAACCTTAATTGAATCGGCCGCCCAGACCGGCCCCATCGCAACAAGGATGATGAAACACAGAACCAATACACAACCGAGAACCTTCTTCTTCCCCATCATTGAAGTCCCCTCCTTTCAGTTTGAGCCAAATCGGAAAAATGACCATACAGAGAAACCGAACGCTCACAGGCACGTCCTGTGAAATATGTTTCTCCCGGCGCTCTGCGCGCCGGTTTTCCCTTCATTTTTCGGGCAAACTTCACTTAAGGTCCAATTCTCTCAGTTTTTCTTCTGTGGGAACACCGTTCTGGTTCCATCCTCTAAGCCGATAGTATTCCGTAAGCATTTCCTCCAGGCGAACTACGTGCCCCTTGGCATGCCCGTCCGGGAGGGGTTCTTGCAGCATCCGGGGCGGGAGAGTGTCATCCTTTCTGCTAAAACCAGCCTTTACGAGAAACAATCTTTCGGCGTTGATAATCCGCTCTCCGGCTTTGACCAGTTCTTCCAGGCTGTAATCGGCCCCGGTAGCCGCATTGAGGAGTTCAACAATGCCCACCGGGCGGATATCCTCCGTAGGAGTCATATAGTTGCGGACCGAGAAAAAAACGCACAGGCCGGCCGAATCGATAACGGCGAAAACTTCCTGCCAGTCCTTAACGATAAGAGATTTCCCTTTGGAAGCGATCGGATCGATCGTCTTCGGCACCCCGAGGAGTTCAATATAGGCCGGATCGCCGCGCATATGGGAAGCGCCTATCGGCGATGTCGCGTAGGCCAGGCCCATGCCTTGTTCTCCTCTGGGATCGTAACCGGCGAATTCCTGACCTTTCGACACCATGGCAAGCTCGGGATGACCGTAACGGGTGGCAAGCCTCAGGCTCCCCTCGGCGAGATAGTTCCCGAATCCTTCGCGGAGGCCCGTGAGGCGACACATCTCAACGAGAGCCTCGGCGTCGCCGAAACGGAGCGGCCGGCCAATATCGGTTTCGCTAATCCAACCCCGTTCAAATAGTTCCATTGCGCAGGAAATCGTGGCGCCCATGCTGATCGTATCGAGCCCCATTTCGTTGCAAACGTAGTTGGCCTTAGCGACGGCGGCAAGATCGCCAATTCCGCAGTTGCTTCCGAGGGCGAAGATCGTTTCATACTCAGGCCCTTCTCCCTCGCCTTCAAATCCCGGTTTCACAACCTTCGTTACGCGACCGCAGCCGATAGGGCAGCTATGACAGGTCTTCGTCTTTATGAGGAACTGTTCGGTCAGCGTTTCGCCGCTCAGGGACTCCCAATGTTCAAAGGTTCCCTGTTGAAAATTACGAGTCGGGAGCACTCCGAATTTCTGGGTTTTTGTAATCGTCGCAGCTGTTCCATACTGATTGAGCGAATGTCTTTCTCCACCAAGAGAATCACGGTACTGTTTTAAATATTTGTCAACAACGGCGCGGAACAGGTCGGGATCCTTTATTGGAACATCGCTCGTACCCCGAACGGCCACGGCCACAAGCTTTTTCGATCCCATGACGGCGCCCACGCCGGAACGTCCGGCTGTTCTGTTCAGGTCATTCATTATGGAAGCGAAGAGAACACCCTTCGTAGCAGCGGGACCGATGCAGGCGATCCTGGCTTTTGCCTCTGTTTCGCCGTGAACCAAAGCGTCAACTTCATGGCTTGTCTTGCCCCAGATATGACCGGCCGGACGGAGTTCGGCCCCGCCAGAGTGCAGCCAGAGATATACGGGCTCAGGCGCCTGACCGCTGAAGATGATCATATCGTATCCCGTCTTCTTCAACTCGGCCGGAAAATATCCCGAGGCGTTGGAGCAGGTAATCGCACCCGTCAACGGCGATTTTGTCATCACCATATACCGGGCGCCTGTCGGCGCCTTGGTGCCCGTCAGGGGTCCCGCCGCCATAATGAAGAGATTTTCCGCTCCAAAAGGATCGCAAAGCGGATTCAGTTCGTTGAGCATATAGCGAATTCCCAGACCCCGACCGCCGATATAGTCCCTGGCTGTCTTCGGATCGAGCGCCTCTTCGGTGATTGCTCCGCTTGTCAAATCGACACGAAGGATCTTGCCGCACCAACCATACATAACAGGCCTCCTTATTAATCGCCCTTACCAAATATTCTTGACAGGAATATCTATGCAGTTTATAAATAAAAACATCTGTATATCAAATGTTGTAAGGGATATTCTGTTTATTAATGTACCCGATAATAGGAGCTTGGAACATTCTTGTCAAGAATATTTCAAACTGCCGTAACGGATATCCGTAAGCGCATGTCTCTGATTCGCATCGACAATCTGAAGACCTACTTCCAAACGCCCCAAGGCGTCGCCCGGGCCGTTGACAGTGTTTCACTTGAAATGCAGGAGAGCGATGTCCTCGGAATTGTCGGCGAGTCAGGCTGCGGGAAAAGCGTCCTTGCATTGTCTATTCTGCGGCTTCTTCCTGTGCCTCCTGCCATGTTCGCCGGCGGTTCCATCTTTTTTTCCGGCGTTAACCTGCTTAGCCTTTCCCAGGACGATATCAGAAAAATACGAGGCAATCAGATCAGCATGATTTTCCAGGAACCCATGACAGCGTTAAATCCCGTGTTTTCCGTGGGAAATCAACTGGCTGAAGTCTATAGAACCCATTGGGGAATTTCGTACAGCAAGGCCCTGACGAAAGCGGTTGAAATGATGGAAAAGGTTGGAATTCCGGCGCCGGCAAAACGCATACGGGAATATCCTTATCAACTTTCCGGCGGTCTGCGCCAACGGGTCATGATTGCAATGGCCCTGGCCTGCCGGCCAAAATTGCTCATAGCCGACGAGCCCACAACAGCCCTGGATGTCACAATTCAGGCGCAAATAATGGATCTCATGGAACAGCTCCAACGGGAGTTGAACACGGCGATCATGCTTATTTCACACGATCTCGGTCTCATAGCTGAAATGGCGAAACGCATTATCGTTATGTACACGGGCAAGATCATGGAATCGGCGGTCACGCTCGATCTCTTCGAGCGCCCTCTCCACCCTTACACGCGAGGTTTGATGCATGCCATACCGAGCGCCGGAACCGACCATGAACAGGGAGAACTTTATGAGATCGCCGGAGTTGTGCCAAGCCTGATGTCGCTGCCCAAGGGATGTCCTTTTCATCCCCGGTGCGCTTTGGCCGATGCCCGATGCAGAGAAGCAGAACCGGAATTGAATGAAGTATTGCCGAGCCATTACGCGGCATGCTGGCATGCGGGGGAAAATGACACCGCTGCTTGAAGTAAAAAATCTCGTAAAATATTTCCCTGTTCACCGCGGGTTTTTCAAGCGGTCCCGCGAATATATTCATGCCGTCGATGACATAACCTTTTCTCTCAACAGATCGGAAACCCTTGGTCTCGTTGGTGAATCGGGTTGCGGCAAATCCACGGCCGGCAGGACAATCCTCAGTCTCATAGAACCAACGGGCGGAAGGGTCTTCTTTCAGGGACGCAATGTTTTTGAACTGGGGAACCGCGAAAAAAACCATCTGCGGCGGCATATGCAGATGATCTTTCAAGATCCCTTCGGTTCCCTCAATCCGAGGCTTACCGTTGAACGAATAGTCGAAGAGCCACTGATCACCCATCGGATGGGGGCAACGTGCGAGAGGCGGCGCAAGGTTCAGGAAACGCTCAAGATCGTGGGGCTTCTTCCTGAACACATGAAGCGATTCCCTCATGAGTTTTCCGGCGGTCAGCGCCAGCGGATTATGATAGCCAGGGCTCTCATCCTTGGGCCCAGTCTGATAATCGGAGATGAACCGGTGTCGGCCTTGGACGTATCCGTCCAAGCCCAGATACTCAATCTCATGGTGCGCCTCCAAAGGCAGTTCGGCTTTTCATACGTCATCATCTCGCATGATCTCGGCGTTATTCGGTACATCAGCCACCGCGTCGCTGTCATGTATCTCGGGGAAATTGTGGAATTGGCAAAAACTGACGAACTGTATAAGAATCCACTCCATCCCTATACGATTGCGCTCCTCTCAGCCGTGCCGATTCCCGATCCCCGTCGTCACAAGCAACGGATTATCCTTCAGGGCGACGTTCCCTCACCCCTCAATCCACCGTCGGGATGTCGTTTTCATCCCCGTTGTCCCTATCGTTTGGATATATGCGACACAAAAAAACCAGTCACGCACGACAGAGGAATGGGTCATGCCGTTTCCTGTCACTATTATGCAGAGGGGGAAACCCGCAGGCTCCCATCAATCCCACCGGCCACGGGCGATGAGCGGCAGTGCGGGTAGAGTTTAACGAGTATAGGCGTTACCCGTCCGGATTAGGAATGCGTAAGTTGTTTCGGTGACGATGCCTCTTTTCCGGAGGGGAAACAGGGAAAACGAACCAGACGCAACGAGGGAGGTATTATTATGAAAAAGCTATCGTTCGTATGCATCTTTGCAGCAGTGGCGTTGGCCATCGCGATTCCAGGACCCGTCGCGGCCAGAGATGCCGGGACCCTGGTAGTCGTACAAGAAGCGGAGCCCGTTGGTCTCGACCTTATGCGGAGCTCGATTCAGACGACAATGAATGTCGCTTACAACATCCACGACACGCTCTTCCACCCCCAGGAGGATGCCAGTGTTACTCCGGCAATTGCCGAATCGTGGGAACAGGTCGATGACCTGACATGGAAAATCAAAATCCGAAAGGGAGCGACCTTTCATAACGGTGAACCCATCAATGCAGACGCCGTTAAATACTCTTTTGACCGGGTTTTTAATCCCGACATCCAGTGTCCCCACAAAGGGAAACTCTCTGGTTTCAAGGAAGTGAAGGTGATCGATCCCTATACCGTTACAATTTCGACGGACGCTCCCTTCGCACCTGGACTGTACATGCTTGCCTATTATCTTCCCATCGTGCCGCCCGGATACATTAAGAAAGTTGGCGATGCGGAATACAACGCGACGCCAATCGGATCAGGTCCCTACAGGCTGATTAAATGGGTTCGCGGCGAAGAAGTCATCATGGAACGCTATGACAAGTATTACGGTCCCAAACCGGCGTATAAACGCCTTGTCTTCAAGGCCATTCCGGAAGAATCATCGAGAATCGCCGCCTTGTTGACGGGAGAATCCGACGTGATCAGCGGCATCCCCGTACACCAACGGAAAAAGATCGAAGATTCCCGCAAGGCCTATCTCACACCGCAAATGGGCGTCATGCCCTACCTCGGCATCAATACCTATGAAGCCCCCTTCGATGACGTTCGCGTACGGCAGGCAGTCAACTATTCAATCAACCGGGAACTGATCAACAAGGCGCTTTTCGGAGGCAAGGCAATAATCTGCAACGGTCCCACCAGCCCCCGGACCTTCGGTGCGAACCCGGCTCTCAAACCTTACCCCTTTGATCCCAAGAAATCACGGGAGCTTCTCAAGGCCGCCGGGCATCCCAACGGGATTAAGGTCCGCCTCGCCTATGGAACGTACATGTCGCAAATTCAGGAGCAGTCGGAGGCCATCGCTTCGGATCTTGCAAAAGGCGGAATAGAAGTGACGCTGGAACCTTTTGAACGAGCCGTAATGTGGGAGCGGTACAAGGGGAAAAAGCACCAATTGTTTATTTACTGGTGGGATGACGCTCCCGAACCTCACCGGTACATCTACTCCCTCTTCCATTCCAAGAGCAGGGATTATTATTACAAGAATACGAAAATCGACGAACTGCTTGACAAAGGCGCCGCAACAATGGATCGGGGGAAACGGGCCCTCGTTTACAATGAAATCGACAAAATCCTCTACGATGACTGCCCCTGGGCGTACCTCTATGTCATTCCCGAAGTCTTCGGCGTTGCAAATGGCGTGAGTTATCAGGGGAAACGGGACGGGTTCCTCGACATGCGCTACGCGTCGCCTAAAAAGTAGGAGAAAGCAATGTCGTTCTGACCGCGGAAGGCAACCGCTGCGCGCCGCTGGGAATCTCCGGATTTGTGAAGAAAATTCGTGGTTCCCAGCGGCCATTGAATCAATCGATCGATGGAAGGGACTATGCTTCGTTATCTGTTGAAACGTCTCTGGCACACCGTTTACGTGTTGATCGGCATCTCCGTCATCAGCTTCATTTTCATCCACCTCTCGGGAGATCCGGTCATGCTCATGCTTCCCGGCGATGCATCGATCCAGGAAATAGAGGAATTGCGGCAACAATTGGGTTTCAACGATCCCCTGTACAAGCAATATATCCGGTTTGCCGCCCACGCCATTCAGGGGGATTTCGGCAACTCTTTATACTATAAGATTCCGGTCATGAAATTGATCGTCGAGCGACTGCCCGCCAGCCTCGAACTTGCCCTGACATCAATGATAATCGCCTTAGTCTTTGCGATTCCCATCGGCGTCATATCGGCGGTCAAGCGGGGATCTCTGCTGGATATGGGCAGCATGTTCGCCGCTCTCTTCGGGCTTTCCATGCCTCATTTCTGGCTCGGCATCATGCTCATTCTCTTGTTTTCCGTCAAGCTTGGATGGCTCCCTACATCGGGTCGCGGGACTTTCGCTCATCTCATCATGCCGTCTCTTGCGTTAGGTCTCAGCCTGATGGCCATGTTCGCCCGCCTCACCCGATCGGTTTTGCTGGAGATTCTCAGTCTTGATTATATCAGGACGGCGCGGGCGAAGGGACTGAAAGAGCAGATCGTCATATCGAAGCATGCCTTGAAAAACGCACTTATCCCCATCGTAACCGTCGCAGGAATGCAGTTCGGCTTTCTCCTCGGCGGGACGGTCATCATAGAAACCGTGTTTGCCTGGCCCGGCGTAGGCCGATTGGTGGTACAGGCCATTTTCAACCGGGATTACCCTCTGGTCCAGGCGATTGTCCTCGTTCTGGCCGTCATCTTCGTCGCCGTCAATTTTTTTGTAGACCTGCTGTATCTCTATCTGGATCCGCAGATCAGATACTTTGAGGAACAATAACAGACATGAGATCAGGTGCGATGACGATAATCATTGATGAGATAGCTCCCCGCCTCCGGCTCCTGAATGAAACGCTGAGAGAAGTGGCCCGTCGCCCCAGCGCCCTGGTCGGAGGAGCCATGTTGATCATCATCGTTTTGACGAGTCTCTCCTTCCCTGCCGTTTACAATGTTAACCCCCTGTCTCAGGACCTGATGGCCCGGTTTACTCCTCCGGCCTGGCAGGAAGGAGGAACCGTCGCGCATCTTCTCGGGACGGACAACCTGGGTCGCGACATTTTGGCAAGACTGCTGCACGGAAGCAGGATATCTCTTCTCGTCGGTTTCGCCGCAGTGGCCCTAGCAGCATTAGCCGGCATCATTCTAGGCTTGATATCAGGATACTACGGCGGGCGGATCGATAACATCATTATGCGAATCGCCGACATATTCATGGCCTACCCCTTCATGCTGCTGACAATATCGATCATTGCCGTGCTCGGCACGTCTCTGTTCAATCTCATCCTCGTTCTGGGTCTCTCCGATTGGGTGACTTATGCGCGTACGATTCGAGGAAGCGTCTTATCCTTGAAGGAAAAGGAATTTGTTGAAGCTTCACGAGCGATAGGAACTCCTCATCGCACTATTATAACGAGGCATATTCTTCCGAATGTCATATCCCCCCTTCTGATCCTGGGCACTTTAAGGGTGGCGAACATCATCATCTGGGAAAGCGGACTATCCTTCCTTGGCATGGGAGTGCCTCCTCCTATGGCCACCTGGGGACGGATGCTCGCCGATGGTCGGATTTACATTACCGATGCCTGGTGGCTCGTAACCTTCCCCGGCATCGCAATCATGATTACAATCCTGTCAATTAACCTTCTCGGCGACGGCTTGAGGGATGCTCTTGATCCCCGCCTGAGAAATATATAAGGTTCACATTTTTTGGCGCCGGCTATCCGGTACAATTGCGAGGGACCGACATTATGAAAGTACTCATACTGGGCATGGGATTGCAGGGCAAGGCAGTGGTTCATGATCTGGAAGAATCATCTTTGATTACGGATATTATTGTCGCCGATCAAGACTTGGCGATGGTGGAGAAATATATCAGTCAGAAAGGTCTTAAAAAAACTAGGGGTTATTATGTCAACGCCGACGTGAACGATCGCCTCGATGCGACTATAAGAGAAACGGGCGCGCAACTCGTCATCTGCATGATACCTCCCGATTACGGTTTCATCGTGGCCCAGGCGGCTCTAAAAGCGGGGATTCCATTCGTGAGCAGCAGTTACACCGGAAGGATTCTCGAACTCGACGGGGAGGCGCGGTCACGGGGAATATCGATTCTTCCCGAAATGGGCATGGATCCGGGGATCGATCTAATCCTTGGACGACTTGCCATCGATGAACTCGACGAGGTAAAGGGTCTGTACTCTTACGGCGCCGGTCTTCCCGAACCGGTCTGCGCCGCAGACAATCCTTTGAATTACAAGATTACCTGGACCTTCAACGGCGTTCTCAAAGCCTACAAACGCCCGGCGCAATTCCTGAAAAACGGCGAAGTCGTCTCCGTACCGGGAGAAAAGATCTTCAGAAAAGAATATATTCATGACATCTATGTGCCCGAACTCGGCATTTTAGAAGCCTATCCGAATGGCGATGCAGTCCATTACATCTCTGTTTTCAAATTATCGGAAAACATTCAGAACATGGGTAGATTTGCCTTGCGGTGGCCCGGCCACAGCCAGTTCTGGCGCATCATTGCGGAACTTGGCTTTCTCGATGACACACCGGAAAAGATTGCAGGGGCCGATATCAGCCCCCGGCAATTTTTAGTGGAACATCTGACTCCACGACTCCAATTCAGAGAAAATGAACGCGACATCGTAATCCTTCTTGTCAAAGCCTGGGGGATCAAATCGGGCAAGAAAGTCAATGTCACATACAGCCTCACCGATTACCGTGATCTTTCAACCGGGCTCTTCGCAATGAACAGAACGGTTGGATTTACAGCAAGTATCGGCGCTCAGATGATCCTCTCGGGGAAAATACAACAGCCCGGCGTTCTATCGCCGGCCCTTCACGTGCCGCCACAGATCCTCATAGAGGAACTCTCGCGGAGAGGCATGCAGGTGAGACGACAATGCGGCGAGATCAATGATAATGAAACCGAGCCTACTGCAGGATCATAGGCATGCAGTTATGGCAAAGGATAATCCCTTGCTGTCCTACAATGATGAAAACGGCAGCGTTTGATGCCTGTACTGTCTGGAAGATGCTAAAGTTACTTTTACATAGACGGCTGGTTCAGTGACCATAATGACGCCTCATGCTAATACACAGGACCTGGAAACTCGGATTCAAGCGCGAATCGGCGCGAAAGTGCGCGAACTGCGGGCATCGACGGGCATCACTTCATTGCAACTGGCCCGCTTGGCCGGAATATCCCAGGGCCAATTATCTAAGATCGAAAACGGACGGGCCACTCTATCCATAAAAATCCTGGGAAATATTTGTGCAGCCCTGAATCGCCCTCTCAGCTATCTTTTCCTGAGCGATGAGGAAATTCCGAGGGTGCTCGGTACGCTGACAAGTGTGGAAGGTCCGGAAAATGAGGCAATCCTGCGGTTCGCCCAAGATGTCTATGAGAGGACAAACCATTCGATTTCCCTCATACCCCTCAAGGAATCGCAACTGGGAAGCCCCGGCGAGCAGGTCGATCAGCTTCGACAGGGGATCATCGATATTTTTATTGAGCAACTCTATCATTATGGAAAGTTTGTCACAGACTATTCTTATCTTTCGCTACCCTACATATTTTCGAGTGAATCCCACCAGAGGGCGTTCCTGGAAAGCGATTATTTCATCGAGAAGATGAAGGCGCCGCTCCCGGCACAGGGCATTCGATTCATAAACAATCGATGGAACTGGATCCGAGGCCTCGAGTGGGTTATCGTTTCTTCACGGCCCATCATTGCACCGGCCGATGTAAAAGGATTGCGCGTGCGGATCTATGAGTCTTCTGTTCTTGCCCGATTCTGGGAAGAACTGGGAGCGATTCCCGTTGTTGTACCATGGTCGGACGTGCGAACCAGCCTCCGCCAGAAAGAAATCGACATCCTGCCGACCCATAAGGCGCATGTATATCCTCTCTCGTTCTGCAGGTACACGCCCTTTGTAACACTCCTGGGAGATATCCCTCCGGTTCTGGGAGTTGCCATGAATGATCTTAAATACCGAATGCTTCCTCCGTCGCTTCAGGAAACCTTGATCCAGGTATGCGACTCCGCGGGAGATTCATTCTCCGCTTGTATCCGGGAAGCCGAAGAAAGCAACGAACTTCTCAACATAAAACGATTTAATGCTGCCTACATAAAAGTAGACACCTCGCTATGGAAAAAGGAAGCCGAACGGGTCCGTGATATTCTAATCGGCAAAGGAATAGTGCAGAAAGATGTCTCCGACGCCATTAACGCCTGTAAACCGCCGGACAAATAATATGGCAAAAATCTCAACGACGGAGGTTCTCGCGGAATTCGTCTGCAACCTCAAGCCGGAAAAGATTCCATCGGCCACCAGGGAATCAGTGAAGAAATGCATCGCCGACCTCATCGCGGCTTCTATTGGGGGGTATTCCAGTGATTCTGCAAAGCATATCCGAAAAATTTCGCAAGCCATTTTCAGCGAAGGACCTGCCGGCCTCTGGTTCGCCGGGGTGAGCCGCACTGTCGCAGGCGCAGTTTTCGCCAACAGTGCCGCTGCCAGCGCCCTGGACCTGGATGACGGGCATCGTGCCGCCGGCGGTCACCCCGGCGCGGCGATTATCCCCGCAGCTTTTGCCGCATATGAGGAACGGCGTTGCGACGATGAGACCCTTATCGCTGCTGTTGTTGCCGGATATGAAGTCGCCGTCCGCATTGGGGCAGCAAGGGATTTCTCGCGTCTTGACACGCTTGCCACTGGACGATGGTGCTCCTACGGCGCAGCCGCGGCGGCCGGCAAGATCAAGGGTTTCAAGCCGGGAAAATTGGCTCAGGCTCTGGCTATCGCGGGGGTTCAGTCACCCGGACTTTCGGCCGCGGGTTACAGCGCGATCATGGGAAACCACGTCAAGGAAGGAATACCCTGGTCCGCAGTCACAGGACTCGTGGCCCTGGAGCTGGCCGAACAATCGTTTACCGGACCTACGGACATCCTTGATCATAAAGACTACTACCAGGCTGAAAAGATACTCTCTGACTTGGGCGCAGGATTCGCCATTGACGGAGTGTACTTCAAACCCTATGCCTGCTGCCGATGGATACACAGCGCTCTCGACGGTCTGGAGCGCCTCATGAATGATTGCAACGTTGCCGCGAAGGACATTCGATCTATCCGTGTCGATACCTTCGGACGGGCTCTGCTTTTAAATAATTATCCCGATCCTTCTACCATCGAGGCTGCCCAGTACAGCATACCTTTTTGCCTCGCTGTCCTAGCCGTCGATGGAAAGCCCGCCCTCCTGCCGCTCGATAATTCACTCCTGGTCCGGCCGGATATCATAGCCCTGGCGCGAAAGATAAAACTCGCCGTGGATCCCGCCTTCGATGCCGTGTTCCCTGCAAAAGTTCCGGCCCGCGTAAGACTGGCAGCAAGGGGAGAAACCTACGAAACGACCATTGAAGATCCGCTGGGAGACCCCGGCAATCCTATGGATTATCGAATGATAGAAGAAAAGCTGCTCGGACTTTCAAACAAATATCTTTCACCGGAACGACAGGGTGATCTTTTAAAATGCCTGTCCTCGACGATGAATGGAAGCTTTTCCAAGCTTGTCAATTTGCTGGGAAGCATTAAATTTCTTGACCCAAAAATGAAAAGAGAATAACCAAACAGGACAGCAGAGAATGAAAATAGGAATCCGTTCGGAGGACAAAAGTCCCTGGGAACGACGATCGCCGCTTATACCGAAGGACATTCAGGCCCTGCGGGAGCAGGGAATTTCCATTGTGGTTCAGGCAAGCGCCCATCGAGTTTTTTCCGATAACGACTTCCGATCCGCAGGCATCCCTGTTCAGACATCTCTGAAAGACTGCGACATCATCATCGGCATAAAGGAAATCCCTAAGGACATGTTTGAATTTCGGAAAATCTATCTTTTTTTCGCCCATGTCATAAAAGGACAACCCTACAACATGCCGATGCTTGAACGAATGATGGAGCTTGAAACAACACTTCTGGACTATGAACGCATCGTCGACGGCAACAATCGCCGCCTTATATTTTTTGGCCGACATGCCGGAATGGCCGGCATGATCAACACTCTCTGGGCGCTGGGGCAACGTTTGGAGGAAGAAAATATCGAGAATCCCTTCAGCGTTCTTCGCCAGGCCAAAAACTATCGCAATCTCGAAGAAGCCCGTGAAGAATTGGACCGCGTGGCCGAGGTTATACGAACCAGAGGAATCCCGGAGATCCTTAATCCCCTTATTGTCGGCTTCACGGGATACGGCAATGTCTCCCAGGGCGCCCAGGACATCTTTGACATCTTGCCCTTCCGGAGCATAGAACCGGAAGCCCCTGAAGACATCATGCTAAATGACCCGGCGTCGCGCCATGTCCTCTACAAGATCGTCTTCCGGGAAAAGCATATGGTTCAATCAATTGACGGCTCGCAATCCTTCGATCTTAATCATTACTACAGGGAAGGCGTAAAAAAATACAGATCGCAGTTCTATCGATATCTCCCGCAGCTTACAGTGCTGGTCAACGGAATATACTGGGATGCCCGGTATCCTCGATTGATGACAATCGAGGACTGCAGGAATTTATGGAATGGAACCGTGCCGCCGAAACTTAAAGTCATCGGCGACATCACCTGCGATCCAGGAGGGTCGATTGAGTGCACTGTCGAATCGACCTCGCCGGATGACCCGGTGTACGTCTATGACCCCCGGAACGGCGTCATTTCTCATGGATTCAAAGGTTGGGGACCGCTTGTCATGGCCGTAGACATTCTTCCTACGGAGATACCTTACGAATCGTCCTGCTATTTCAGCTCTATCCTCAGGGAATACATACCGTTAATCGCCGCCGCAAATTACAAAGACGACTTCGCCCGTCTGACCATGATTCCGGAGTTAAAAGGCGCTATGATCCTTCACCGGGGGACTCTCACGCCGGATTACCGCTACTTAAGAAAACACCTGTAGTTTGTACTGACGAATACCGGAAAGAATGGTCTTTTATACCAAGCTGATCGTGATTATTGAGCCTGTCTTCAAACACTTATAATAGTCTCAAAGACAGATAACTCCGCAAATTTCTGAAAAGGAGGTATGTCAAGGTTCCTATGGTCATTTATGAATAAAGGTGTAAGTGTTTGGCGCTTGAAACAGAATGCGTTGAAAGTAGAAAGCTCTTATTTAAATGTGCAGCATCTGGCAAATGCCGATCAATAAACGAAACAATGCAATGCATCTTTGATGATCCGTTATTAACTTATCGGGTATGAACATGTTGTATGTTGAGCCGTCTGGAACATTTCTTTGACCCCCGCATGCTTAAGTTTCTCTACCTTCCTTAAATTGTTATATAAATCAATAAATTGCTTGACATATCATCGGGAATGTGATTTAAAGCAAACCGACGTTTTGATGATGTACAGTGCAATAATGTTAAAGCAGCTGTTTTAAAACATGCATAAGTTGATCAGTTTAACTCGCTTGACTTTCAAAGCGAATTGCCGAAACATCGTTGAGAGC
This sequence comes from Deltaproteobacteria bacterium, assembly GCA_016930775.1. Lineage (GTDB taxonomy): Bacteria > Desulfobacterota > Syntrophia > Syntrophales > UBA2210 > JAFGGB01. The sequence goes on along the minus strand of JAFGGB010000189.1, from coordinate 35,223 downwards.
GTTGCAATTTAGGGTTGTATTGCAAAAGAAACAAATGATAACGTGCGGCGCAAACATTTCGGTGCATACCCAGAGTTGATCAGATGTGATTTGTTTATTTTTCAAAGAGAATTCAAACAAATTGCAAAACCTTTCGTTCATTGCATCGTTTCGGTCGTGAAAAAACAATTGAAGTAATCTCGCGTTTTATTGAGACAGCGCACAAGCCATAGCCGCAGCGATAGCGATGACTATGTTTGTCGTTATTGTTTCGCTATTGCACCTTATACAAACGATAGCGCCTATTCAGAGAGGATTCCGCCATGCTTGAAGAATATAGGACATTCATCCTCCTCTAATGTTGGCACTCAGGCAGGATGCATAGCGCTTCTGACGCTCAAGAAAACCATCCGTCTGATAAGAAACAATAGGCCAGATTCAAAGATATGAGGAGTTGTTCGTGATAACCTATGAATCAGTCACAAAGATATTCGGAACCGGACGAGAGGCCGTCACTGCTCTCGACAACGTAAGTTTTAACATCCCGAAGGGTGAAATTGTGGTATTCCTCGGACCGTCTGGATGCGGCAAAACCACCACGCTTCGCCTGACCAATAGACTTGAAACCATAACCCGGGGCAACATATATATAGATAGCCAGAATATAATGGATACCGACGCTGTAGCTCTGAGGCAACGGCTTGGTTATGTTATACAGGCTATTGGACTCTTTCCCAATAAGACGATCGCCGAAAACATCGCCGTTGTTCCTCGACTGTTGGGATGGTCGCAGCAACGCATTGATGAACGCGTCAACGAGTTGCTTCAAATGGTAAGCCTGGAGCCGGACATGTATCGCGACCGTTATCCCGTCGAACTTTCCGGAGGTCAACAACAGCGAATCGGCGTTGCCCGAGGACTGGCTGCTGATCCCGATATCCTGCTCATGGATGAGCCCTTTGGCGCGATTGATCCCATTAACAGAGAAGAGATTCAAAATGAGTTTCTCAAACTTCAGACAAAGCTGAAGAAAACCATTGCCTTTGTTTCACATGACATACATGAAGCGATGAAGATGGGGGACCGCATTGCCCTCTTCGACAAGGGTCGTTTGGTGCAGTACGATGTGCCCGAGATCGTCCTTACACAGCCTAAGAACAAATTTGTGGCGGACTTCGTCGGCGCCGACCGAGCGTTGAAAGTCCTGGGTCTCTTGCGGGTCATGGACGTTATTAACCGCAAACCCCAAAATATCGTTCGTGCAGCGGACCGGGCGCAAGATGCCTTGAATTTTCTCAATGAAAAGGGATTGCGCTACGGTATCGCAATCGATCGAGACAAGCCCATCGGCTATGTCACACCCAAGATCCTGAAATATGAAGAAGGCGTCGTTCGGGACCTGGTGGAAAAATATCCCCTCTTCCTCAAGGAACGGACTTCTTTACGGGATGTTCTTTCCTTCATGCTCATGCACGATCAGGCAACCTTTTGCGTATTGGACGATAACGGCAACTTCACCGGAACTGTAACTTATAACGACATACAGAAAATCGTCAAAGAAAGTTATGCAGACGATACCGAATCAAATAACAACAAGGTGTAGACACTGTGAGCACACTGCAGTTTATCATCGATAATTATTCCGAGGTGATAGTTCTTTCCTGGGACCATATATGGATCGTGGGGTTGGCGCTTATCATCGCCGCCGCTATCGGCGTTCCCCTGGGAATTTTCATAACGGGCCATAAACAGATCGCCGCCCGAATCCTTAATTTTGCGAACATACTTATGACTATCCCTTCGATCGCACTTTTTGGAATAATGCTGCCCGTGCTTTCCCTTGTTAATCTTGGCCTTGGAAAGGTCCCGGCCGTCATAGCCCTGGTTCTGTACAGTCAGCTTCCCATCATCAGAAACACCTACACAGCCATCAAGAATGTTCCACACGCCATAGTGGATGCGGCCAAGGGAATGGGCATGAACAAGTGGGAGCTCCTGCGCGAGGTAGAAATTCCATTAGCAACGCCGGTCATCATTGCCGGGCTTCGGACCGCAGCCGTTATGAATATCGGGATTGCTGCCATTGCCACGTACATAGGATCGGGAGGACTTGGGGTATATATTCAACAGGGGATAGACCGCGTTTATCCCGAGATGATCTTGAGCGGGGCCATTCTTGTCTCCCTCCTGGCGATCATCGTTGACGGACTCATGGCCCTCCTGGAAAGGACGGTCACCCCCAAAGGCATAAAGGTTCAAAGGAAATCGCTGCGATGAAACTGCTTTTTGCCAAGATATACCGCCTTATCTTGATGGCGATAATTCTTTTCGCCGGCGTGATGGCAGAACGGACAGGACTTATAGAATATCTTTCCGATCCTTATGAATATCCTGTCATCATCGAATTGATCCTGCAGCATATCCACATCGTTGCTCTCAGCATGGCTTTCGCTGCCGCAATCGGATTAGCAGCCGGCATTATTCTTACTCGACGGCGTTTTCGCAAGTTCGCAGGAATCTGCATGTACATTATCGGACTGGGGCAAACTATTCCATCGCTCGCCGTTCTTGCACTAGCCATGAGCTTTTTGGGTATCGGCACAAAGCCGGCCGTATTTGCTCTTACCATTTATTCAATCCTTCCCATTGCGAGAAACACCCTTGCGGGCATCATGGCAGTGCCGCCTTCGCTAATAGATGCCGGCAAAGGGATGGGAATGACTCCTCTTAAAATTCTGTTTGAAGTTGAACTCCCCAATGCCATGCAGGTCATTCTCACGGGTTTCAGAATCGCGCTGATAATCAATATCGGCACGGCAGCGCTTTCCTATCTTATCGGCGCCGGGGGGTTGGGAGATTTGATTTTCACAGGAATCAGCCTGATGCAAACGGAAAAGCTTTTAGCCGGCGCCATTCCGATCACACTGATGGCCCTTTTCGCCGATTTTCTATCCGAGTTGCTGGGGTTCCTTCTGATTTCAAAAGGACTGCGCATTTCCAAATAACGCAAGGTCTAAACCGTTAACCCTACGAGGTGCGTCGTACTGCACCGATAGCCAACAAGAGGAGGTATCACCATGAAAAAATTTTCAAATTTGTTGCTGTGTTCGCTTATTGCGGCTGTGTTTCTCTTTTCAGGCATTGCCTTTGCCAAAGAGAAAAAGCTTATCGTGGGCGGAAAGAACTTCACCGAACAGTATTTGCTTGCAGAAATGGGAACCATACTGCTGAGAGATAAAGGATTTGACGTGACCCTGAAAACGGGAGTCGGTTCTGTTATCGCCCGCAAATCCTTAGAGAACAAACAATTCGACCTCTATTTCGAATATACAGGGACTGCCTATACTGTGTATTACAAACAAAAAGATATGGAAATCATGACAGTTCCCGACAAAGTATATAATTGGGTAAAAAAAGCGGACGAACAAAAGGGACTCGTATGGCTTGATCCCATCAAATTTAATAATACCTACACGCTGATGATGAAGAAGACTCAATCTGATTCATTGGGGATTGCAACCATATCGGATCTTGCCCGATACGTCGACAAACATCCCAACGAGCTTATCTTTGCCTTGGACTCGGAATTCTGGGAACGGCCCGATGGATTCAAAAAGGTTATGAAAGTTTATAATTTCACGTTGCCCTCTCAACAGGTCAAGAAAATGTCCGTAGGTTTAACCTATCAGGCGTTGAAGGACGGCCTGGTTAATTCAGCCATGGGCTTTGCCACCGACGGGCGGATCGCGGCCTTCGGCTTCGTCAATCTGGTGGACGACAAATACTTCTTCCCCGTTTATAATCCTGTACCGGTCGTTCGTCAGGTCGTTCTTGATGAGTATCCCGAAATCAGAGATATTTTAAAACCGATGGCAGGTAATTTAACAACAGAAACGATGCAGCAGCTCAACGCCGCCGTTGATGTGGAACATAAGCAAGTTCATGATGTAGCGATGGACTGGCTGAAGAGCGTGAAGCTTATTAAATGAGCCGCCTGTATAATGAGCGGGCAAGTGCATCAAAAACGTTCTCGCCTGTTCAGGGACTTGTAAGATTGATTCGCTTCGAGACCTCATTCATCTCGGAGCGGATCGATCGTTCAGAGGAATCTGCAGGGGTTTTTTATCAAGATTTTTCGGCGGCGGCGTTTCTACCGGCAATGCGGCCAAATACAAGGCAATCTGTAATGGCGCAACTTCCAAGACGACAGGCGCCGTGAATTCCGCCGGCGATCTCTCCGGCGGCGTATAGTCCCTGTATAGGCTGCTGGTTCAGATCAATCACCTGGCCTCTCACATTGATTTGAACTCCGCCCATTGTATGGTGCACCTTTGGCCATAAACGTATTCCATAATAGGGAGGACAGTTTATCGGAAGGGCATTCGATAAAATTTGCTTGCCGAATTCCTCGTCGACTTTGTTCTCGACATACCTATTGTATTGATCTACAGAATGTTTCAGTTTGGCGTAGGGCAGTCCGTAGAACGAAGCAAGTTCCTGCAAACCATAGAATTCCTTAACCACGCCTTTTCTAAGGCATTTGTCTATGTTCCATCCCGATTGCTTGACGGCTTTCGCATCGGCGATGCCGATGCATGGTTTGCCAATGTTGAGAATGGCGTCAGATAGAGTCTTGCGGTCCGCTAATTCGTTTACAAATCGCTTGCCCGTATTCGGGTCTACGACTATTCCATAGAGAAATACGATATAGTCGGAGAACCCAGGCCCGACGCCAAAACCTTTTTCGTCCGGAGAAGCCCATGGACCGAGCTGGATGTGCGAAAGTTGAACAGGAACAGCGGCTATCTTCAAAGCCTCCTTTAAAGCCTCGGCAGTGGCGGACGGCTTGTTGGTGCTGTCGATCTTCTCACACAGCCGGGGATCCTGAGCAATCCTGAAAGCAACATCACTGCCAAAGCCGCCAGCAGCTAGAATGACAGCCTTTCTTGCCTTAATGCACCTGTCGTTGCCGCTTTCCGCATTCTTGCGATCATAACAATTGCGCGCCAGCACGCCGGAAACCCTGCCGTCCACGTTTCTTATAAAAGTCTGAAAGTATGTTTGCAGTCGGAGTTCGATTCCAAGTTCTCGAACTTTGGCCAATTGCTGTTTAATAATTGTCGAACCGGATATGTTGAGGGCAGTGTAGCAGCGAGGCACTGAATGGCCTCCAAATTGGTCAACCCTGTCAAGATATTTCACTCCCAGACAGTCAATGGACCATTGAAAAACCTCGTTTGATTTTTCCACGAGTTCGCGGACTAAATCGGGATGATTAAGGCCCATGCCCGCCTTGATCATATCTGCATACATGAGTTCAGGGGAGTCGTGAATACCTGCCTTTTGCTGCATGAGCGTTCCCGCCGCAGCAATCCCACCGTCGCTGATGACCGAATTTCCACCGGGGGTTTTCATCTTTTCCAGGATCGCAACCGAGACGCCGGCAGTACGGGCCTCTATTGCTGCGGCAAGCCCGGCGAAACCGCTGCCGATGACCACAACATCCCTGATTTCATCCCATGTTTTTCTTCGAGAGTCGGTGTTCTGCATTTCTTTTATCGATGCTTCGTTTGAACAAGTTGTAATTCTTAACGTTTTGACACATCAAGTGAAATCCGGCCCAAAATAATCATGCAATAGGCTGCCTCGACCAAACATGCGGGCGTATGTGTAACGCACTAGCATTACTTTACTTTGCAGATCCTGCGTGAAACCACTTCAAGAATTTGCGACTTTCTTCCCAGGGCGTATTTCGCTTCGACGTTTTCCTGGTGGGACTTCATTGTCGCGTCGATGTCCGTCGTTTCGATTTCGTAGATCGCCAGATACTTTCCCTGGCCGGGAAGGGGGTTTCTGTTGATGTAGCGAGCAACTTTCTTAAAGCCTGGCGAACCTTCCAAGATGTCAGGAATATGAATCGTATCGTACCAGGCATCGAACTCTGTCTCTCGGGATTTGTCCTTGCAATTGGTTTCCACAATCAAAAGCCACTGTTCCATTCTGTTGTCCTCCGAATCTGTATGGTTGTTTTCGTTCTTCACTTCGTAAAGTCACATGGCTCAGTCAATGCATATGTGCATTGTAATGTTAAGGATTTCAGCCGGTTGTGTCAAGTTATTTTCCGATACTGGACCCCTTTTTTCACAGTACATGAACAACGATGCAATGGAACGCCTGCTTGCCGTGGGACAAAGTGCGGGAATCTCACATCATTGCGCCAGTAGCAGGATGCAATTGGAGCATAGGAAAAATAGCAGACCATTAGGGAAGTCATTTATTCGGACATTTCAGCGGAAATACGCCAAAGCCGCCGGCGCCGCAGCGGATATTCCAAGAGTCATCAGTATAGCATAGGCGATGCCGCGAAGCTTATCTTTGGACATGCGGTTTCCTATGGGCATTCCTACAAGCGTTCCCAGGTAGACAAAAGGCGAAAATATGATCGCAAGCATCACGCTCGACAGGATATTCGAACCGAAGGCGAAATACAGCAGGATGATCTGGATAGGAATTGATGCGACATATACGGCGAACAGGAAACCTCTCGTTTTTTCCGATGACCATGTATGCGCCATGGACCACAGGACCAGAGGAGGACCGCCCATGCCGCAGATTCCCGCCAACAGGCCGCTTGCAACAAAGGAAAGTCCTGCCCAACTCCAGTGCGTCTTCTCCACGGGTCGAGGTTTTCAAAAAAATTGCACCGCAACCAGAAGGCAGAGCATGCAGCCGACGATTATTCTGATTTGATCTGCTCTCAAATCAACTATCCTCTTCAGAACAAATACGCCGATGATCATGCTCGGCATGCGAACGCCGGTAGCGATCACCGACAGACGCCACGGCGCCGTCGCTCTGAGCTGTCGCACGCCGATCCCTCCCTGGATCAGCGCACACGTCGCCACCACCGTGATCACAACATGCAAGGGAATGCCGATCCAGACAAGGAGCGGCGTTGAAAACAAGGCGTATCCGAATCCGACGGCGCTCTGGACTATGCCGGCTAAAAAGATAATTACGCCCGCCAGAATATGCTGCGATAGATCCAACGTCACAACCGGTCGCTGCAGAAAATACAATCAGTCTGCATGTCTATCCGAAGCTGATGACAGCGTTCTACCGATCATTTTCGACAGGCCTCTTTTCACTGGACATTTTTAGCATGAAGAATGTTTTTAGCCCTTTCCGCCACATCCTTTGGCGTGAGTTTATGGTGAATCAATAAATCCCTGATCGGAGCACTGCCGAACGTACTATCTTTTATTCCGACGGCATCGAGCTTTACGGGATATTTTTCAACCAGCACTTCTGCAACGGCGCTCCCGAAACCACCGTAAACGCTTCCATTTTCAACGGTAACAATGCGGCCGGTTTTTTTGGCTGTTTTCACAATTAAATCCTCATCTATGGGTTTAATCGACGGCATATGTATAACCTCTGCATGGATTCCCTCCGCCTCAAGGAATTCTGCCGCTTTTACACATATGCTGGTCATGATGCCCGTCCCTATGAGACTTACATCCGTTCCTTCTCTGATAACGATGCCTTTCGCCCACCGAAAGGCCTGCATCTCTTCCATCAATAAAGGAGGGATGACTTTAGGCACTCTGAAATAAACGGGGCCGTCATATGCCATCATTTCATTCATTGCGCTTCTCAATTCATTATTGTCGCCCGGATCAATTACCCTCATATGGGGAAGTGATCTCATTATTGCGATATCTTCTGCTGAATTATGAGACGGTCCACCCTCTCCCGCCGTTACCCCGGCATAACAACCCGGTATCTTAACGTTTAATTTCGGGCAGCAAATATTCATAAAAATAACATCTAAGGCCTTGCGACTCGCAAAGGCGGCAAAAGTTACGGGAAAAGGAACAAAACCGGCATAGGAAAGGCCCCCAGCTACTCCAAACATGTTGCCCTCGGCAATTCCACACTGGACGAATCTATCCGGAAAGCGTTTCTTAAAAAGAACCGTTCTGGTAGAAGTATTTAAATCTGCATCCATAACAATCAATGCATCATGCTTTTCCCCTAACTCCACCAGGGTTTTACCAAACACTTCTCGCATGCTTTCATTATCGAACTTCATATTCATGCTCCTCAATAATATAATTCAAATCTCCTTCTCCGCCATTGGCCGCCGATTTCAGATCATTGCCCTTGGCCTTATCATAGGTGCATGACAGCTCATGCAAGAATGCGTTTGCTTTAACAACAGACGGAGCATGTGTATGCCATTTATAGTTAAATTCGCATTCTTCTACTCCTCTGCCCTTAACTGTATGAGCAATTATACAGGCAGGCTTTCCCGTTGATTCGAGATACTTGACTTTATGGAAGGCATTGCATAGTTCCTCAACGTCATGCCCATCAACCTCTATCACATTCCATCCAAAGGCCTTCCATTTGTCGGCTAAGGGCTCCAGGGCCATCAACTCATTGATAAAACCTTTAGCCATAAGTTTATTGTAATCAACGACGGCTGTGAGATTGTCCAGTTTGTGATGGCCGGCAAACATGGCCGCTTCCCAGATCTGTCCCTCGCAGAGCTCGCCGTCGCCCAGGAGGCAATAAACTCTTCGATGAAAGGCTTCCTTGAGTCTCAGGCCATATGCGACGCCTGCCGAATAGGAAAGGCCCAAGCCCAGGGAGCCTCCGGAACATTCCACGCCGGGAGTTTCCAGCATATCAAGATGCCCTTCCAGCCCTCCAATCCTGCAGTACGTGTAGATATCGTCATAATCAATGAAACCTTTTAAGGCGAGTGCGGCATAGAGCGCCGGCGAAGCATGGGCCTTGGACAGCACAAAGCAGTCCCTGTCTTCCCACTGGGGATTGTCGGGGGCGATGCGCAGAACATGATCATAAAGACAGGCCAGAATTTCCGCCTGTGAGAAAGTCCCCCCTATGTGTCCCCACTGAGAATACGTGATCATATCAAGCGACATGCGTCTGATCTGATATGCCATATCGTTTAATTCGTCTATCTTCTTCTTCGTCAGATGCTTCATATGTCCCCTCCGGATTTAGTTCATGTCGCTCTTCATCGGAATATCAACAATATTATTCAGACTTTGATGGTCAATCGCTTTCGACGGCAACATTCAATATGGCTTGGTTGCATTTCTCTGTGTTTCTCTCAAGGCCGCCCCTGAAACCTTCATCAATATTATCTAGCAATTCTAATGCGTTAAATGAGCTTCGAACCAATGGCCCCGACAATGCGGCTTTAAATCCCATTGACACGGCCATTTCCCTGTAGCATTCGAAGACAGACGGTTTTATATACTCGACAACGGGCGTCCGGGATGATGAAGGTCTCAAGTATTGACCGATAGTAACAATATCGCACCGGACATCGCGCAATGCGGAAAGGAGATCTATCACTTCTCCTTCTTTTTCTCCCAGGCCAACCATGAAACCTGATTTTGTCAATATCGAACTTTTTCCATTCTTGGCTGCTGCAAGCATATCCAGAGATCTCTCGAAGGAAGCTTCTTTTCGCAGCTTTTTGAAAATTCTTGGCACTGTTTCAATATTGTGACCGACGATATCCGGTTGAGAATTGACTATTGTTTGCATCGAGTCGAGGGACCCCTGAAAATCCGGAATTAACAATTCGATGGCCGTATGTGGATTTCTCGTGCGGACTTCATCGGCCACATTGGAAAAATGTGCAGCGCCTCCGTCGCACAGATCGTCTCGGGTAACCGATGTAATGACGACGTGTCTGAGCTTTAACAATGAGACGGTTTCAGCTACATGGCTTGGCTCATCAGCATCAGGCTTTCCCGGAATTCCCTTGGCGACTCCGCAAAAAAGACAGTTTCGAGTACAGACATCGCCGAGAATCATGAAGGTGACCGTTCCTCTGGAGAAGCAATGGGCAATGTTGGGGCAGCGCGCGCTTTGACATACAGAATTGAGCCTCCTGTTAGACAGAAGCTGCCTCATTTCATCGAGCTTCAGGTCGGATCCGGCAGGAACGCTGGCAGTAAGCCATGAGGGCATTCTCGAAGCCTGTGCGGGCATCACACTAAAACACCTTCAAAAAATCAGGATCTTGGGCGCCTGCTTCGTGGAATGCTATGTCTACATCCAATATCAAATCCATCTTGTGAAGCAGTGATGTGACAACGGTTTTCATATCGACCGCTTGAGACAAGCATTCCCTCAATGAAGTTACACCTCTGTCATGCAGGCCGCAGGGGTTAATGTACGAGGTTATTGAAAGATCATTGTTTGCATTCAGTGCAAAGCCATGCATGCTTACTCCCCGTGTAACATTTAATCCAATCGCGCAGATCTTTTTATTGCCGACCCAGACGCCGGGATGTTGTGCGTCTCGATCTCCCGTAATGCCGAAGTCCTCAAGCGTTTTTATGACTATTTCTTCCAGCGATCGGACATATTGATAAACCGATATTCCCAGATCTTCGATATTGACAATAAAGTAGGCGACGATTTGTCCGATATTATGGAATGTTACGTCTCCTCCTCTGTCAGTCCGAAGCACATCAATACCCTGCTGCGTTTTGAGATATTCCTGAGATACGAGCACATTGTTTTTATTGCCGCTCTTCCCCAGGGTTATCACAGGATTATGGTCAAGGAGCAGTATGGTGTCATCTATGAGACCATCGATTCGCGCCTCTTGAAGATTCTGCTGAAGACTATAGGCGGTTGTGTAATCCACAGTGCCCAAATGATAAACAGCACAGAACCCTCTCAGACAGCCTTCCGATTCGTTGACATCGCTTTTCATTTCAATCATGGGCATTTAAATATGAATCGATTTCCCCTCCAAGCCAAGGCCTGCCTCGACAAGCGCTTCCGATAACGTGGGATGGGGATGAATCGTCTCGTTTAAGCAATGAAAGCTGGCTTCCATTTGCATACCCAAAACAGATTCCGCGATCATCTCGGTTGCATGAGGTCCAAGAATATGGACTCCCAGTATTTCTCCATAGCGACTCTCCGATATAATTTTGACGAAGCCTTGAGTTTCACCGATAATTTTTGCCTTGCCGTTGGCAGTGAAGGGGAACGAACCGACCTTCACATCATCATGCTGTTCCCGCGCTTGAAGTTCAGTCAAACCGACTGCAGCCACCTCGGGCGAGGTCCATATGCATCGAGGCACGGCCTTGTAATTCATCGCAGATTCGATGCCCAGCGCGTTTTTCGCCGCGCATCGGCCTTCGGCCATTGCCTTGTGAGCAAGCATGAGGCCTCCTGCGGCATCGCCAATTGCGTAGACGTTTTTTACCGTTGTTTCCATGCGCTCGTTTACAGGTATGCGACCCTTCTCAAGGGCAATGCCTATCTGCTCCAGACCCAGGCCCTCGGTGTAAGGAACCCGACCTACTGCAACCAGCGCCTTTTCGCACTCCAGCGCTTTTTCAATGCCGTTTACGGTGAATAGAACCTGCTTTTCGCCTGAAGGCGCGGTTGTGATGCAGGCAACTTTCGCGTTGACGTATATATCGATGCCTTCTTTTTTCAAGGCCCGTTCGAGATGCCGTGCAATGTCATGATCCTCCGTGGGCAGTATCTGAGGCATCATTTCTATCACTGACACATCCACACTCATTCGCTTGAATATCTGCGCGAATTCAAGACCGATCACTCCGCCGCCGATTACGACCATCTTCTTGGGAAGGATTTTCATTTCTAGGGCGTCATCGCTGTTCATGACGCCCTTATCTTCGACGCCTTCGACAGGAATAGAACCGGGCTGGGAACCTGAGGCAATAATTATTTTATCAGCCGAGATTTCCTGTCGTTCATTGCCCGATACGAGAACTCTGCCGCTGTCAAGAATCGAGGCTGTCCCATGAAGGACCGTTATCTTATTCTTTTTCATCAAGTAGGCTACGCCGTCCCGCAACTGTTTGACGATCTTGCTTTTCCGCTCTGAGGCTTTGATAAAATCCAGTGCATATCCATTGACAACTATGCCATACTCGCCGGCCCTGCCGATTTCATGCAGCATATTGGCCGTCTGAACGAGAGCCTTTGTCGGTATGCAGCCGCGATTGACGCATGTGCCGCCAAGGGCGTCCTTCTCAATCAGGGTGACTTTCGCGCCGCAATGCGACGCCTCGATGGCGGCTACGTATCCTCCTGGTCCTCCACCAACAACTATGATCCTTTGCTCTTTTTCAGACATCTCGCATCCTCGTTTTTAAGTTAACAACCATAGTTTCTGACGTAACAAACAATAGGACAATGCGGAGCAGCCCAACTTACATGCCGCTCAGGGCATCCCACACAGTCCTCGCAAGCAGACCCATGAATCGCGAAACGCCGGCTGCTCCTGGCGTTCCGTCGTGCAACGTCTCAGGAACATCCCACGTGTACATGCAGAGAATGAACAGGGGTTTTCCGTCCCGAAAGACGATTCCCGTCTCGCAATGCATGCCGGGACCAATGCCTCCCTTGCCTGCCACCATCGCACCCTTATTCGGGTTTGGCGGCCATAGCACGGGAAGCATTGAAGCTATCTTGAGATCGCACCGTTGCCAGCTCATGACATTAAGGGCAAACCTGCATTGTTCCATAGTGCATCCCAAGTTTGCAGCTTCCGCCTCGCGCCGGCTTCCCTTGAGGATCATTTCCAATAACAGCCCTTGATCGCGCGCGCTGATAACCGTATTGACGTTCAGATCCGTCGTCGGCAGCGGCAGCGAAAAGCGGTGAATAGTATGCTTCATCCCGATTGATTGACAATACTTGTTGATATATTCGGTTCCAAGCATGTCGACAATTGTGGCCGTGCAAGGATTGTCGCTCACAATAATCATCAGTATCATGGCATCCCGCAAGGACAATTCGAGATTGGGCAGCAGAAAAGGAGTCACGCCAGACGTGGTATTCTGATACTTCTCAAGAATCCTGATCTGCTCTGTCATGCTGAATGCGCCGTCGTTGATAGCCTTCAGCAGCGCCATCATGATGGACACCTTGCGTGTGCTGCGGGAAGCGACAACCATGCTGCCTGCCCTGTCGGCGCTTTTCCCCGACGTAACATCTTTAACATGCCACGCCATGTTAAAAGGTTGTGCATTGCATAGCTCGTTTAGTTTCTTGCCAAGGTCTTCCACCGGCCAATCACCCCCCTTTCGAATGCGCTCGGAGTTGAGAATTAACAAACCGTTTTCTCATGCCGCAATCGATTCTTTGATGATATTGTTTATCTGAAGCGCCTTGCCGCACCGACGGCGTTCTCATTCAATAAAATCTCTTTTGAGACCACAGCATTAATTTTCCTCAGGAATCACCATTTTTGGATTCTCAAGCACGGCCTTGACAGATGCAAGAAAGTGCGCTGCAACAACGCCGTCAAGCACGCGATGATCATAAGCCAGACACAATCTCATCATGGACCGAATAGCAATGGCTTCATTGATTACGACAGGTTTCCTCTCGACCTTGCCAACGGCCAGGATAGCGCTTTCCGGCGGATTTATTATGGGAACGAAGAATTCAACATCGTACATTCCAAGATTAGTTATTGTGAACGTGCTGCCGGCAAGCATCTGAGAGGTATGCTCGCTCTTTCTCACCGTGTCGGCCAAACGGCGACTTTCCCGCGCTATATTAAAAATATCGCGGGCATCCGCCTTGCGCACCACCGGAGTAATGAGACCCTTTTCATATGCTACGGCTATACTGATGTTGATGTCTTCATAGACTTCGATCTTCCCCTCCTGTAATGCGGAGTTCACGATAGGATGCTCTCTGAGGGCAATGGCCGCGGCTGCTATGATCACATCGTTCACCGACGGACTTACTCCATGTTTCTCTTTCCATACCGCCTTATTTTTCTCGCGAATTCTGGAGAGTTCCGTGACATCGACGCTCATGTAGTTTTGCGCCCTCGGGCTGTTGCGCCAACTCTCCGACAATCGGGTTGCTATCGTTTTACGGACGCCTGAAAAAGGAAGGGTCTGACGAATTCTTCTCTCTGTCGCCGGCGCAACGAGGTCCTCTTTACGGGACTTGAAATTCAAGACGTCATCTTTGGTGATGCGGCCTCCGGGTCCGGTACCCTGAATCTTTGACAGGTCAACACCCATATCGCTTGCCAGCTTTCTTGCAACAGGACTGACAATTCGCCTTGTTTCATCCCCACGGACTTCTGATGTTTCGGCGCCTTTGGATTCAGAAGCGGTTGGCGCCGGGATAGCTGATTCATCTTTTTTCGGCACTGACGCACGGTAGAAACTTATATCTTCATCATGATCCGCTATGACGGCAATAATTGCATTTATCGGAACAACCTCTTCTCTGTGGGCCAGTATAAGCCTCAATATGCCGGAACCAGGCGCCTCAATTTGATAATTGACCTTTTGAGTCTCTATTTCTACGAGAGGCTCGCCTGTATTGACAAAATCACCTTCATTCTTCAGCCAGCTATTGATCGTGCCCTCTGTCATGTCCTCGTCGAGACGGGGCATCCTAACTTCCGAGATCATCTTTTTTTCTCCTCTTAAATCAATATTTCAATTTACATGTCATAGAAGATCAATCGCAGCCGCGATCACTCCTATCTCAACATTCTACGGATTGCATTCGCTATGCTCGCGCTGTTGGGAAGCACTAAGTCTTCCATGTTGGATGCAAAGGGGATGGGAGTGTTGGGAACAGCCAGGCGTGAGGGAGGGCAGTCCAAATGATCGAAGGCCTCTTCCACAACGGAGGCAATAATTTCACTGCCGACTCCTCCGCGCTTTGTTCCGCCTTCCACTACAAGCAATCGGTTCGTTTTTTGCACGGAGTTAACGATTGTTTCCATATCGAGAGGAACCAGCGTAAGTGGATCTATCACCTCAACGTCGATTCCTTCACCGGCCAATGAATCGGCTGCTTTCATGGCCTGGGGAACCATTGCGGAAATGGCCAGAAGCGTTATATCTGTTCCTTCTTTTTTAACTTCGGCCTTTCCCAAGGGAATCGTGTAATCTCCTTCGGGCGCGGGTCCCGCTGTTCTGTAAAACTGGAATGATTCCATTATTATCACGGGATTGTCGTCTCGAATGGCCGATTTCATAAGACCCTTTGCCGTATAGGCCGAAGAGGGCAGCGCTATTTTGAGCCCCGGAAAGTGGAAAAACATTGACTCCAGGCTTTGTGAATGCTGCGCGGCTCGGCTGGCGCCGTATCCGCAGGAAGTGCGTATGACCATAGGCGCCGCCATCCGTCCTCCCGACATGTATCGATATTTAGCAGCCTGATTGGCGATCTGATCCATCGCGCGAAGAGCAAAATCACAATACAGGATCTCCACTATAGGTCTCAGCCCGGTGATAGCGGCGCCCACTGCGCATCCGACCACGGAATCCTCCGATATGGGAGTGTCGCGGACTCTATCCGGTCCAAACAGATCGAACAACCCCTCGCACGTCATGTAGCTCCCGCCGGCCTGCACGCCTTGACCCATGAGAAAAACCCGCTCATCTCTTTCCATTTCTTCCCGAATGGCCCCGGCAACAACAGTCCTATAATTAACATCCTTCATGACAGATCTCTCCTTGATCATCTGTAAATACATCTTTCAATGCCCATTCCGCAGGGACATCAGGACTGCTTTTCGCAAAATTCACGGCTTCCTCGATCCCTTGAGTGCACCGTTGGTCAATTGCCTCCAGTTCCGCATCGGCAATCCAACCCCTTTCGAGCAAACGAGCCTTCGCCTGCTTTAGAGGACACTTCTCCAACCATGCGGCCAGTTCTTCTCCGGATCGATATCTTAGTCCTTTCGTCGGGTCGGCCTCGCTATGGCCATGAAACCTGTAGGTCTTGCATTCCAGCATAGTGGCGCCGTCTCCACGTTTGGCGCGTTGCACTGCCTCTACGGCGGCTTCGTATACAGCCGAAACATCCATGCCGTCGATCCCGTATCCCGGAATATTATAGCCGGCAGCTCGGGCATAAAGGTCCTGAATGGATGAATGCCGTGAAACAGGGACCGATTCCTGGTAGAAATTATTTTCGCAAACGAATATCACGGGAAGCTTCCAAATGCCGGCAAGGTTCATGCATTCATGCCATACCCCGCTGTTGGCTGCGCCGTCGCCAAAAAATGCTGCGGCTACCTGCCCGCTGCGGCGAAGCTTCGCCGAAAGTGCAGCCCCGCAGGCGATTGGAAGACTCGATCCAACGATGCCATTGGCGCCCAGCATGCCCACGGAGGGGTCAATAATATGCATGGGTCCTCCCTTGCCTCTGTTGCATCCCGTTTGTTTTTCCATGAATTCAGCCAGAATTGCTTGAAGATCGCCGCCTTTGGCAAGATAATGGCCTTTGCCCCGGTGGGTGCTCAGAATATAATCATCTTGGCTTAAAGCTGAGCAAAC
The DNA here is from genome assembly GCA_016930775.1 of Deltaproteobacteria bacterium. GTDB lineage: Bacteria > Desulfobacterota > Syntrophia > Syntrophales > UBA2210 > JAFGGB01. The sequence continues at coordinate 18,877 of JAFGGB010000189.1, read as the reverse complement.
GCCAACGGCCACCGCTTCTCCTCCGGCCGTCAGATGATACAATCCCTTCATGCCGCTCCGATACAACTCGACAACTTTTTCATCAAACCGTCGCAAGAGCAGCATCTTTGAATACATGCCGATCAGTATTTCCCGTGAAATCTCCATTACATTCTCCTTAAACAGACAAAATAAAAATGTCCCTTCCTATCCCATGACCGGCTGCACCGAAAAGAAGAGGCATTCAGGATGACTTTTTTCTTACGTAATTGAGGAATAAGACAATGCTCACCAAGCCCAAACCGATCATGTCGGTCAAGATTCCCGGAATGATCAGGATCAGTCCTCCTCCGGCCAGTAAAATCCTTTCAAGCCATTTGAGGGGCGCCATGAAGAAAAATCCAATGGACGCGGCAGAAATGGCAGTCACTCCAACTATAGCCGTGACGCATGCCAAGAGGACTCTCAATGGGGCGCCCTCTCCCAGCAGCTGAGGGCTATAGACAAAGATGAAGGGAACGAGAAAGGCGCTGATGCCCAAGCCTACGGAGGCCCAGGCGATTTTCATCGGTCTCGCCCCGGCGAGTCCCGCGGCGGCGTAAGCCGCCAGAGCCACGGGAGGCGTGATCGCCGAAAGAATGGCGAAGTAGAAAACGAACATATGGGCAGCCATGGGCGAGAGTCCGAAATCGACGAGTACGGGAGCGCAGGTCACAGCCACGACAATGTAGGCCGCTGTGGTGGGAACGCCCATTCCCATCACTATGGAGCCGAACATCGTGTAGATAAGGACGAGTATCATGATTCCGCCCGTGAGCCCCATGATGAGGGAAAACAATTTAAAACCAATCCCGGTGAGATTGATGCTCCCGATCACGAGGCCGGCCGCCGCGCAAGCAGCCGCGACAGTCAGAACATTTTCGCCGGCATCGACACAGGCTTTCACAAATTTGCTCCAGGTGATGCGGCTTTCACGGTTGAACCATGTTACGATGAAAGTGGCCGCAATCGACCAGAGCACCGACAGGGTCACCGTATACCGGACGACCACCATGAGTACAATCAAAACGACCAGAGGTACGAGATAATGCCAGCCCTCTTTGAGGGTCTTCCAGAACGAAGGGACATCAGAGGCATCCAACGGTTTGATGTTCAATCGCAACGCGTGGAAATGGATGCTCATGAAAACCGATGTGAAGTACAGCAGGGCCGGAATGATGGCCGCCTTGACCACATCGACATACGAAACATTCAGGATTTGAGCCATGATGAAAGCAGCCGCGCCCATGATGGGCGGCATGATCTGTCCGCCCGTTGAAGCCACGGATTCCACGGCGCCGGCGATATGGGCGGGAAACCCCTGCTTTTTCATCATGGGGATGGTGAACGTTCCCGTTCCGGCGACATTGGCGACGGAGCTGCCCGAGATCGATCCGAATAAAGCGCTGGCGATGACTGCCGTTTTGGCTGGTCCTCCGGTCAACCGGCCGGTCATTGAGAGCGCCAGTTTCAGCAGGTACTGTCCCATCCCGCACTGATTAAGCAGCGCGGCCAGGAAGATGAAGAGGACGACAAACTCCGCGGACGCTCCCAGAGGAGCGCCGAAAATTCCTTCGAGAGAAAGTCCCAGGGTAGAGGAGATGCGCCCCATGGTGTATCCACGGTGCCCTATCAGGCCCGGCAGATACTTGCCGAAGAGGGGGTAGAGGACAGCCACCGCAGCGATCAGAGTGAGCACCCAGCCGGTTACCCGGCGCGTGAGTTCCAGGACCAGGAGGATCATAACCCACCCGATCACTATCATCTCCATGCTCAGCATCCCCTGACTGAACATTATGTCATTGTTGAAAACGACTATATAGAGGCCCGTTAAAACGGAAATAACGACAGGGATCCAGCTAAAGAAAGATAGCCGGCCGTCAACTCGCTTAACGAAGGGCCGGAGCAGAAAGGCAAGGACCAAAACCAGCGTTATATGGACCGTGCGTTGGATAAATTCGGGGACAAGGATAATGCCGGCAGTAGCCGTATGGAAAAGAACCAGCGCGACGCAAATGCCGCTTATCAAATGTTTCATGATAAAATTCCTTTTTAATCTTAATCGGAGGCCGGGGCTTGACATGCTACTTCAAACCCCGGCCATCCTAAGCCATACGGCGACTTCATCTCCTCCGCCATAGCGCCAGTGCACAAGGTCTGCGTTCAGGCGGAAGGGGGGCAAACATGGATCGTCAGAGTCCCTATTTCGGCATCAAACGGCTTGGAATTTCAACTTTCTTTTCCTGATAATACTTCACCGCACCCGGGTGGAGAGGTGCGATTCCGTACTTCATCGTATTCTCGGGCGTGGCCCAACCGGCGCCTTTGTATGCCTTTTTGAGATCGTCTATGTGCTCGTAAACGACCTTGGTAATCTGGTAAGCCAACTCATCGGGCAAGTCTGCGCTGCCAATATAGGAGTTCCAGATTCCGGGCATTTTTGCGTCTTTATCAACTCCCGTATAGGTCCCTCCCGGAATGAAAGAGGGCATGTAGTAAGGATATTTTTCGTTTATTTTGGCAAGTTCCTCATCCGAAGCGCTTATCAGGACGATCTTATGGGTTACCGACAAATCCATGATCCAGGGAGCGGGGTAGGCCATGCCGCTGAATTGAACATCGAGTTTTCCATTGCGAATGGCGTTGACCCCTTCCATCATGTTTAAATACTGGAGGTTAATCTTTTTGGGATCCATTCCCAACGCATCCAGAACGGCCATTCCCATATTATAGCTTCCGCTTCCCGGGGTGTAGAACGTCACCCTTTTCCCGACGAGATCGCTGAAGGTCCGAATCCCTGAACTTGCAAGCGCGGCGCCCTGCATGACGGCGGGATACATGGTAAAGAGGGTCCGTATTTTGTCGTGGGGAGTTTTGAATTGTCCAATCCCCTGTAAGGATTTAAAAACCGAATCGTTCATAGCCGGACCAACCTGAAGCTCACCGAGTTGAATGCGTTTGATATGCTCGACAGAAGATCCCGCGCACACCTCGACTGTCGCCTCCACATCGGGAATATACTTGTTGATCATCTGGGAAAGGGCGCCGGAGTAGAGGTAGTAAACTCCGCCAACGCCGTTTCCACCGACGGCAATTCTGGTCAGGCAATCACCGTTGGCCGGCATCAAGAAAAAAATGGCAGCCAATGCAATAGCGAAACATATGCCTGTTCCACGCAATTTTCTTTTAATCATGACTGAATCCTCCTTTGCTGTTTCGGGCTCTTGAAAAGATCTGCATAAAGAATCTCCTCCTTGCCCGGGTTGATGTAACGAAACATACTCTGCTCGTGATGACCTTGCTGCAGAGGACATCATGAGAGCGCACAATGGGTAAACCAAATTTAACCATATTGGCAACGCGCAAGGCAGGCGCTTCTTGTGCCGACCAATCCTAGCCTCATCTCTGGCTGTTATCTCATCCGTTCTGCGATCTCCTTGAAATAACCCATGTATCGAGAGATCTCCGCAGCCGCATTCTTCACTTCCGAAGACAATCTATCCTCATTTGCCGTTATTTGATCAGGAGATATTACTATTGCTATCGATCCTGCAAGCTTGCCGTCTCGCTGCAATATCGGCGCTCCGATACCGCCGCGAGTCAATGTGTGTTCTGCGCGGTTAATGGCGTAGCCTCGCAGCCTCGCTTCATGCACTTCCGCCAGAAGCAACTGCCTCTTTGTTATAGTGTTGACCGTATAGGGCAGTAACTTAGTCGCATCCAAATAATCTTCCAATTCCGAGTCGTTCATGGCGACGAGCATTGACTTCCCAATGGCAGTGCAATACAGAGGCCTGCGTGGTTCAAAGTGACGCGATATGAAAGGTTCAACCCGGGGATAGGCATCAAGAGTTATCAATGCGGTGTTGTTGTCGCGAACTGCAACGCTGATCAATCGTTGAGTTCTTTTAGCGAGTTGATTTGCCGGGGCAGACGCTTTCTGATTAAGCTCAAGACTTCCGGCGACTACAACTCCCAACTCGTAGAGATCCAATCCCAGCAAATACTTTCTTGTCGCAGGGTCTTTTCTAAGCAATCCCTCATCCGAAAGTGTTTGGACCATGCCTTGTATGGTGCCCTTGCTGATATTCAATTCTCGACTTATTTCGGAGATTCCAAGATACGGCCGGTGCAGGCTGAATAGCCTTAAGATTTTCATTGCCCGTTGAAGAGATTGAACTTTTTTTGCCATGTACGTCAATGCCCTACATTGCTTTACATGGCCATACATTAAATCCCATATTATTGATTGTCAAGCATTTTTTCAGATAGAACAAATAGTTATTAATATTGATAAGATAGTAAAAAATATTCTTGGGAACGAGTCAAAGGCAAGAAATCTCCGGACTCCATCAACAGAATGACCCTACATATGGGAGTGACGACTGCATGCGATATATGTATGGTTGGTCAACGCCCACAAAGATGGATGCGGCCTTAGGAATGAAGATGGTCCATCGATCCCTTCGAGTTCATGCATAAAATAGTTTTGGACACGCTTTAGAATGTTGAAATTATACTGCTTTCATAATAGCTGGCTCGATTGTCATATTGCTTGATTGCGATCGCAAGATCTTCGAATCTATTTTTCTTATGCGTCTTTTGATACAATCAAATCGCTGTTTTCAGGGAGATCCTGCGTTGAGCAAGCAGAAAGAAATTATATGAATCCACGATCTGAACACTCGCCTTCCAAGGCCTCGGTGCGGCTGCTGGCGGCTGTGGCCGCTACAGCCATATTTCCGTTTTTCTGCGGAAATGCCAGAGCCCCCATTTACGATGACTTTGACAACAGCGCCGCTATTGATGCGATCAAACGGGCAACAGCGTCTCCACCGATATACTTTTCTCAGAACGCCGGACGGCTTCGCTTCTTAGCGACGGCCAACTCCGAGACAATCAGACCGACGAGAGTTTTTGGTCCCGGTTTCTTCAGCCAAGACCGGTTGTAGTTTACTGCGCGCAACAATCATGCGGACAGGGCCATTGCATCATACGAGACAAGTTGCTTCAATTATTTGTTTCTTCCTGGTTTTTGCTGCTGTCAGTCCAGCAACTGGGCGACTGCGGCGTGCAAGCGGAGACGAACAGATCATCGATGAGTCTGAACTGGTTGCGGTCGGCGAGTCCATTGAGATTTATCAACACAGAATGAAAGTCGACCCTGCCTTCCTCCGGGTCGCCGAAGATGCTTGCAGGCATGTAGAAAAGTTGTTGGGGGTCAAGCTGGATGCGGCCGTTCTGGGTCCGAAGGTTCGAATCTATGTGTCAGATTTGCCAGATGTTTGCCACGTGTGGAAAGGATACAATCATCCGCGGGATCCAAAGGGAATTATTTTTCTGCACCGGAAGGCATATCTCGGGGCAATGAGGGGTTTCGACGCCACCTGCATTCACGAACTCGTCCATTTGTTTATGTGGCGCTATCATAGCCATACGTTTCGTGAAGGTCTCGCGGAATATATTGCATTGAAAGTTCTTCCTGCCGGTCTAGCTGCGAGCCCTGTGGGCGCCGATCGGTCATTAGTCGTTCCGGCCGACGTGATTGAGCATTTGGGAACGACGAAGCCGCCCCCACGTTGGCTTGCAACAGATCCGGCGCGTCGTCGGGTGTATTACGCGGCAAGTTACCGCCTGGTGAAGCATTTAGTCGAGGCAAAAGGTTTGGAAACCTTCATGAAACTCTACAAATCGGAGAGTCCCGAGACCGAGATAGGCAGATCGTATGGCATCAGCCTGGAAGAGGCAATCCGACGGGCCGGGATGTGAGACGTTGCCTGTGTTCAACCCGTTATTGGAGTGGACGGCCTGCAGCGCCGATCGATTTGACCGTTAACAGAATAACAGGCTTATGCCAAATCAGCTCCAGAAATCAGAAAGATAAAGTTCTCTTATGTCTCTCCCGGTTATGATCATAGTCCTGTTTGCAGCGCTGTTGCATGCCTCCTGGAATTTTCTTGTCAAAAGTACGGACGATAAACACCTCGGCATGAGCGCCGTTGTGTTAGGGCACACGCCTTTTGCGGTGGCAGCTCTGCTGTTCTCGCCATTGCCCAGTCTCGGATCGCTACCCTACATATTGGCAGGTGCGGCCCTGCACACGGGTTACCAACTGTTCCTCTTGGCCTCCTATCGCATCGGTGATCTAACTCAGGTATATCCTTTGGCGCGTGGATCAGCGCCCCTTATTGTGGCAGTTATTTCGGCAACTTTTCTGGGTTCGTATCTCTCCTGGCTTGAAATAACCGCAGTGATCGCTATTGGCAGCGGCATTATGAGCCTGTCGCTGGTCCGCCGCAGCGACGGACTTCGCAATGGCCGCGCCGCCTTACTGGCCATAATCACCGGAGGATTCATCGCGTCCTATTCGCTGATGGACGGTTTGGGGGCGCGCGAGGCCGGCACGGCGCTTGGTTTCTACGGCTGGCTGTCAACACTGAATGCTGTTATTTTTGCCGTAATCATGAGAGTTCGCCGACCGGGCATTGTGAAGAGGGGTATTTTGCAGAATTGGCGGCTTGCCGCAATCGGGGGTGGAACCTCATTTTTTGCCTACGCAATGGTGATCTGGGCCTTTACCGTAGCGCCGATACCTTTGGTGACCGCTTTGCGGGAGACAAGCATAGTATTTGCGCTTCTGCTTGGTGTCTTTGTTCTCAAGGAACGGCTCGATCTCATAAAAACGCTTGCAACGATGTGCACGTTGCTGGGTGTCGCTTTGCTGCGCTTCAGTCGCTGAGCTTGTGGAATAGTTGACATCCAGCGATCCGTATGCGCAGGAACCATTTCAGCAGTACAGTGAGAATAATGAGTGGATGGCGCCTTTAACGAGTTGCTCAATAAAGTCCTCCGCGCCCGAGGCGGCGCGTTGCATCGGCGCCCGGCAGGAAAACCTTCCGGAAGGACTGTGGCATTTCAAGCCTTTGTTGTGCTATCTTTTTTCCGGCAGCCTCCGGTTTATCGGTGTTTCATGGGAACGGCATCGCAGTCGAAAGAAATTTGTCCGCTGCTTCATTTACCGTAAACTGCACGGGGAAGCCTTGACAATGCGGAATATTACATGAGGAGCAAACCATGAAAAAATACATTGGTCTGTTGATGCTTATAGTATCGCTGCTGTATTCGTGCGCTCCGACAACAGGTTCGCGCTACCGCGAGGGCAGCAACGTCGGTCAGGAGACGGGATTGACGGTGCAGGACGAAGAGCGTTTGACCAAGGAAGCTCTTCCGAAAATGCTGGCGGATTATCCCCCGGCAAAGAACCAGGACCTTCAAAAATATGTTTCCGATCTTGGCATGAAAATCGTCATGGTCAACAAGCTCGATGGCAATCCCTACCACTATACATTCACCGTTGTGGATGTGGTCAGTGCCAACGCCTTCGCCATGCCTGCCGGTCAAATATTTGTGACCGCACCGCTGATCGCCGCGGCGTCAAATGAAGCTGAACTTGCCGGGGTCATCGGGCACGAAATCGGCCACGTCATAGCCAGGCACACTGCAGAGCGGATGTATGCAATGGAAAAAGACAAGAACAAAACCTGGCTGCTCGCAGCGGGTGGAGGACTTGTAGGCGTTGTCGCCGGATATGGTTTGGGAAAAATCCTGTGCCCGGAAGACGACAAGAGCTGTCTGGCCAGAGCGACGATGTTAGGAGGCGCCGCCGGCGCCGGCGGGGGACTGCTCGTGCAGAAATATCGATTCATGGCCAATTCGCGGGAAGACGAGATGGAAGCGGATCGAATCGGGTTCAGGCTTGCAACCGGCGCCGGATATGACAAAGATCAGGTTGGAAAATTTTATGAAAAACTGCTTCAGACAGAGAAAAACGCCCAGAAAAGCGGGAATCTTATAATCAAGAGCCTTGCGGACGCCTTGAGCACGCACCCGCCCAGCGAGGAAAGAGTGCAACAGATGAACGCACTGGCCATGCGCAGTCCCGCCGTCAAGAACGCTATCACAACCACTCCCGCTTTCATCAGGACTAAACAGATAGCTGAGGCGTTCCGCAAAGAGTAGCCGTATTGACGTGTTTGAGGCGGTGATACTGGCCCATCAGCGTCTTTTTGAGAAAGTTCTCTGTGAGCTGGGCCGTTCGGCGCCGTGCAGTTCGGTTGCTCCACTGGCTCGACGCCGCGGAACCTCGCGGCTGGCATTCATATTTTGAAACATGTGATGGATTATCTGAAGCATCAATATGTGATTAACCTGAGATCTCCGAATCGGCGATCAATGGATCTCCGTATGCATTCGTAAATCCCCTTTGAAACGGCGATAGGCCCTTTTTCATTGATGCGGACCGTTAATTTACGGTGATTTTATATCTGTGAAATTCTGACTGCTTATCCGAACCCTCCAACATAACGAGAGTTTATTGATTACTTTATTGAAAGAGAGTTCAGGACTTCCTGAATTGCTCTATCATATGCTGCTTTTGTTTTATGGTGGGAAGAATGCTGTATTTCTCTTGCTTCTTCCTGGTCCTTTTAGTTCTACCCGGCAGCCCATCCGCCGGCGCCGCGCCAAAGTTTCAGGAATGCTCCTCGACGGCATTGACATCGCCGTGAGGTTTCGGCTCTCCTGTGCTGCTGCTCCCTGACACGGACTCAGCCGGTTTCAGTCCCTTGGCGGACGCGACCAAAAGCTTATTATCGCTTGTTATTCCGGCCGTCTTTGAGTACTATACTGACCGGCGGCTCTCTGATCTTGCCGGCGCCGCTGTTTCACTGTTCTTCCCCTCCAGGTTTTGCGTTTTTGGAGGGAGACTCCATTTCCGGTATGCCAGCATGATCGTCACCGTGAAGAGCGCCGCACTCATCGGCATCGACAGCCATATCATCGACGTGGAGGTGGACACCTCTCCGGGTCTTCCCCAGTTCGCCACCGTGGGCCTCCCCGATGCCGCCGTCAAGGAAAGCAAGGACCGGATCAGGGCGGCCGTTAAAAATTCAGGGTACCCCTTCCCCCGCTATCGCGTCACCGTCAATCTTTCTCCCGCCGATATCCGAAAGGAAGGCACGGGCTTCGATCTTCCCATTGCCGTTGCCATTGTGGCTTCCGAGGGAATTGTCGATTCAGGGATTCTGTCGGGCTATCTCTTCCTCGGCGAACTATCCCTTGACGGACGGCTGAAGGGCGTCCATGGGGCCCTGCCGGCGGCACTTGCGGCCCGGGACCGGGGGCTCAGGGGGATCGTTCTGCCACGGGAGAACGCCGCCGAAGCTGCTCTTGTCCGGGGAATCGAGGCCATCGCCGCCGATCATCTGGCCGATATCGTCGAGCACTTCGGCGGGCGAAGGGTTATCGAACCGCAGAAAGCCCTTCTCTTTGCGGACAGTGCAAGGAACCGGAACTATCCTTTCGATTTCAGCGAAGTCGCCGGCCAGCAGCAGGCGAAAAGAGCCCTGGAGATCGCCGCAGCCTCTTCGCATAATCTCCTTATGATAGGCCCTCCGGGCGCCGGCAAGACCATGCTGGCCCAACGCCTTCTTACCATTTTGCCCGATCTCTCTCTCGAAGAGGCACTGGAAACGACGAAAATTTATTCCGTTGCCGGGTTCCTGGCAGGCCGGGGAGACCTCATGACAACGAGACCCTTCCGGTCGCCTCATCATTCGATTTCCGACGCAGGCCTCGTCGGCGGCGGTCAAACGCCCCGTCCCGGGGAGATCAGCCTTGCCCACAACGGAGTCCTGTTCCTCGACGAACTTCCGGAGTTCAAGCGGAATGTTCTGGAGGTTCTCCGGCAGCCGCTGGAGTCCGGCGCCGTGACGATAGCGCGGGCCTCCCAGTCCGTCACGTACCCTTCCCGCTTCATGCTCATCGCCGCCATGAATCCCTGTCCCTGCGGTCATTTCGGCGACCGCCACAAAGCCTGCCGCTGCACGCAGCAGCAAATCCGCCAGTACCGCACGAAAATCTCGGGGCCGCTTCTCGATAGGATCGACATCCACGTGGAGGTTCCGTCTCTCCGATATCGCGAACTTGCGAAAACCGGAACGGCGGAATCATCGAATGACATCAGGAACCGGGTTCTTGCCGCCCGTGAAATCCAGCTTCGCCGATTCGGAAGCCCCCTGCAGACGAACGCCCGGATGACAAGCCGGGAGATCAGGGCTTTCTGTCCCGTGGACAGCGATTCCCGGGAACTCCTTGAGATGGCCGTCGACAAGCTGGGCCTGAGCGCCCGGGCATTGAGCCGCGTCTTGAAGCTTGCCAGGACGATAGCCGACCTCGCCGGCGAAGAAAACATAGCCGCCGCCCAGATATCCGAGGCAATTCAGTATAGAAGCCTTGATAGAACAATTTTTTAGTGTTATGGTGCTTAGCCGAACGGGAGATGCCGGAATAATTGACGGAACGCCGAATATACGGCGGCTGGCGCCAGCTTTTGAAAGAAAAGGATCAGCCGATGGAAATTAAAATCAAGGAAATCCTGCCCGGAGAAAAAAAGCCGAAACCGAAGGACGAATCGAAACTTGGTTTTGGCAAGATCTTCAGCGATCACTTTTTTACCATGGAATACAAGGAAGGCGTGGGATGGCGCAACGCTTCAATCGAACCCTATCGACCCCTCATCCTCGATCCGGCAGCCATGTGCCTGCATTACGGCCAGGAATTTTTCGAAGGCATGAAGGCCTATCGCGGAAAAGACGGCGCCATTTACCTGTTCAGGCCGATGGAAAACATCCGGCGTATGAACTCCTCGGCAGAACGGCTCTGCTCGCCTGTCATAGACGAAGAGCTTTTCCTTGAAGCCCTCAAAAAATTGATCATTCTGGATAAAGACTGGATACCCAAGTCTGAGGGCACGGCGCTCTACATACGGCCAACGATGATAGCCACGGAGGCGGCCCTGGGCGTCCATCCCGCCGACGAATTCCTCTTCTTTATAATCCTCTGTCCCGTGGGCGCCTACTACCCGCAGGGTTTCAGCCCCACCAAGATCTACGTTTCCGAAGAGCATGTCCGTGCAGTAAGAGGCGGCGTCGGAAACATCAAAGCGGCAGGCAACTACGCTGCCAGCCTGTTGGCAAGCAAGAAGGCAAGCGCTCTGGGCTGCACGCAGGTTCTCTGGCTCGACGCCCTTGAACGCAAGTACGTGGAAGAGGTGGGCACAAGCAACATCTTCATTCTCATCGGCGACGAACTTCTCACCCCCCCTCTATCCGGAAGCATCCTGCCCGGAGTGACCAGGGATTCCGTAATTGCCATGGCCAGATCGTGGGGCGTTAAAGTGACCGAACGGGCGCCCTCCATCGATGAAATCATCATGGCCCACGGCAAGGGAACGCTGAAAGAAATTTTCGCCTCCGGCACGGCGGCTATTGTCTCCCCCGTGGGACAGATCTGCTACAAGGACATCGAGTGCGTCATCGGCGGCGGAAAGGTCGGAAAGCTGACGGAGCGTCTCTACCGCGAGATCCTGGATATACAATATGGAGTGAAGAACGATCCCTTCGGCTGGCGCGTGAAGATCTACCCATGAGCAGCCGCGCGAGGGCGTAAACGTGAGCAAGGCCCCGTGGATAAAGGCATTCATGATGGTTCGGCCGTCGCTTGCCTATGCGCCGGGCTCTGAATCTGTTGATTGGTTCCAGCGACAGGGCAACCGGAAGGATGCCGAAAAACCCTGCCCGGCTTGTCGATTCCTCTTCGAACCACTCATTATCGATCGACATTCCAGTGATTGCCGCCGCACCATCCACAGGGCTGTTGATAACCTTCTTGACAACTCTGTGGATACCGGCGGGAAGCTTGCAAATCATGACGTTTTTTACCGAATTGCTCATTGTTAAGGCAGACAATATAATAAGTTATTTCAATAGGATGTAAATATGCACCGCCACAACGGACCTTTTTCAATCATCAAGCTTGTCATAAAGCTGACTGTGATTATTTTCACTGCGGCGGCGCTGCTGATTCCTTCACCCGCTCGGGCCGCTATGTCTATCGGCGATGTGACCGATGGGATCAAAAAACATTACGAAGAAACGAGAGATTTCAAGGCTCGATTCGTCCAGGAAGCGGCCGTCGCTTCACTGGGGCAGACAATTCGTGAGGAAGGCATCGTCTTTATAAAGAAACCGGCGCGAATGCTCTGGAATTACAGCATCCCGGCAGACAAGAAAATTGTCGTCAATCCGGAGTGGACCTGGCTGTATCTTCCCCAGGACAAGACAGCTTACCGGTATTCCTCTCAAGAGGTCCTGAAATCCAAGGTGGTAATGAAGTTTCTTACGGGGCTCTGGTCCATAGGCGACGATTTTTCCATATCCTTCACCGGAGGCAAAAAAACCGAGAGCGACGGGCGTTATTGCCTCACCCTGGAACCAAAGGTTCCCGATATGGGAATCAAAGAACTGCTGGTGGCCGTCGACGGGGCGACGTTCTCAATCGTCAGAATGACTTTCGTCGATCTCATGAACAACAAAACCGACTTGTCCTTTTCGGACATAGTCGCCAACAGCGGTCTTTCCGACGATCTCTTCCACTTTACGCCGCCGCAGGGCGTAGAGATTTACGGGACCGACTAGGCCTTGCCGCCGGCCTATCGCCGGCAACTGGCTGCTTCCCTATTTCCTTTTAATAAGATAGAGGACGAACGACAGGACAACGCTTGCAATAATGGATGTGGCCAGGGGGAAGTAAAAGACGCCGCGTTTCCCCTTGATTAAGATGTCGCCGGGCAGGCGCCCGATCCAGCCGATTTTTCCCCCGAGGGAAAGAAAAACTCCGACGGCGGCAATCAGAAGGCCGACAACAATCAGAATTTTGCCCAGTTGGGGCAGTTCCGTCACAGACATCACCCGATTGATCGAATATTTCCTTTGACATTATGCACGGACCGAAGGAAAAGGCAATGCGCCGCCATGTCCTTTCCTTACAGCGCCATCTCGGTGTCCCGCCTCATGCAAGCCGTTCCACTTTCGAGCGGAACCCCTCTCCCGACACCGCATCGAGAAAAACTTCCCCCAGATGAGCCGACCGATTCACCGTCTCCCGCCAGCAGGATTCGCGGGCGCCGGGATCGCCGGCAAATGTCTTGAAGTCCCTGCGCTCGGGAATTCTGCCGCCCGGGAGAGTCGCCAGAAATTCCTCCGAGGGCAGAACCATGAGAAGGTTATCCAGATAATCGGCCGGCGGCCGGCGGAAGGGCAATCCTTTGTCGAACCATAAGGGCGCTATCCGGGAGTCGTGGGTGAAAAGAAGCGTCACGTCGCTCTCGCGCCGGTCAAAACGCTGATTCAGATGATAGTCCGTCAGCGCCCCGTCGCGGTACAGACCATAGGGGGCGCCGAAGATGTCTCTAACCCCCGCCATGGCAAGTGGGACGGCCGATGACGCAAGAAGGGCATGTTTGAAATTCACCGCCGTAAGGGGAACTGTCCTCCCCCGGAAATCCTTTCGAAGGCAGAACCAGGGCGGCAGGGGCCCCTGGAAAAAGACCACGCGTTCGAAAAAGAGGGACAGACAGGAATGACTGACAAGATTGGCCGAGAAAGCCATGGCCAGAACCATCGCCTGAAAAGGTTTGAATTCGACCGAAAGAACCTTCCGAAATCGAGCCGACATAATGGCCATGCGGTATCGCTGACTCACCAAAGAAAAGGACAGGACGTCGTCCTGAATATAATCGTCCACGAGCCGCCGAAAGGCCGACAGAATGTCTGCAGGCCCGTGATTTTTTGAGAAATCGAGAGAGAGGTATCCATCAACAAGCCGCTCATAGGCTTTCAGCGGTTCTGGCTGCAGCCATGCGGCAAAGCGGAGAGCGCCCGCCGAGGCGCCTGCCAGGAGCAACGGATTCCGGCGTCCCAGGGCATGTTCTCTCAGCAGCGTTCGATCAAAACCCGAAGCGAGAAGCCATCGCGGACCCGTAGCGGGTCCTACGAAGGATGTTATGGAGTCGAGGGAAAATTCCCCGTCCATAATCATCCGAAAGACCCGGGGGCCTGCCAATACTCGAATATCCTTCATTGCGCAAAAGGGCCTCCTGCCCGCCGTCCTTGACACAAGGGGGGTAATACTATAAATTCTTTCGCCGTATGTAAATACTTTTTTACTTGGCCGTATTATTTGATAATACAGACAAAATCGGGGAGTAATGCTCACATGGACCAGCGCGACATGGTGCGGAAGATGGCAACCGGGGCAAAAAAAGCAAGCCGAACATTGTCAATCCTCCCGACGGACCTGAAAAACCAGACCCTTCGCCGGATGGCCGGGCAACTGAGGCAGAAGACCCGTCATTTGCAGGATGAAAACTGCCGGGACATTGAACTGGCAGAGGCAAAGGGCCTTTCGAACGCCATGATCGACCGCCTTACCATCAAGGACGAAACGATAGAGGCCATGGCTGCGGGACTCGAAGAGGTCGCTCTGCTGCCCGATCCGGTGGGACGGGTAACTTCCATGGGACGTCGTCCCAACGGCCTCGTCGTGGGAAAACAGACAATACCCCTGGGAGTCATCGGCATCATCTACGAATCGCGACCGAACGTCACGGTAGACGCTGCAGGGCTCTGCCTGAAATCGGGAAATGCCGTTATACTGAGAGGCGGGTCCGAGGCCCTCAATTCCAACCGGGCGATTGCCGCTATTCTTGCCGTGGTTCTGCGCGACTGCGCCATCCCCGAGGCGGCCATCCAGCTCATTCCGACGGCCGACCGCGAGGCAGTGAACGAACTCCTCCTCCTCGATGAATATATAGATCTCATTATTCCCCGGGGAGGCGAAGATCTCATCAGGGCAGTGGTTGCCCAGTCGCGAATACCGGTCATCAAGCATTACAAAGGCGTCTGCCACATCTTCGTCGATGAAAGCGCAGACATCGACATGGCCGTTAAAATTTCCATGAACGCAAAGACCCAGCGGCCCGGCGTTTGCAACGCCCTGGAAACGCTCCTGGTTCACGAGAACATTGCCGAAACCTTTCTGCCGGTCATGGCGGAAAATTGCCGCACTTCAGGCGTCGTTTTGAAAGGGTGCGAACGCACGAGGGCGATAGTCCCGAACATCGGAAAGGCTGCCGAAGAGGACTGGTACGCCGAATATCTTGATTTGATTCTGGCCGTTCGAATCGTGTCCGGAATCGACGAGGCGATCGATCATATCGAGACGTACGGGTCCCTCCATACGGAGTCGATAATCA
The DNA here is from genome assembly GCA_016930775.1 of Deltaproteobacteria bacterium. Taxonomy (GTDB): domain Bacteria; phylum Desulfobacterota; class Syntrophia; order Syntrophales; family UBA2210; genus JAFGGB01. Next base: position 3,705 of record JAFGGB010000189.1, on the reverse strand, counting down.
CAAAGGACTACCGCAACTCGCAACGCTTCCTGAACGAGGTGAACTCCTCAACGGTCCTGGTGAATGCCTCGACTCGTTTCAGCGACGGATATCAGCTCGGACTGGGCGCCGAAATCGGCATAAGCACCACAAAACTGCATGCCTATGGACCGATGGGTCTCAACGAGCTCACGACGACGAAATTTATTATTTACGGAAACGGGCAGGTCCGTTCATGAAATGGGGTCTGTTCGGCGGCACCTTTGATCCGATCCATCTGGGACACCTTCGGTGCGCCCAGGAAATACTGGAGATATGCTCTCTCGACAAGATCGTCTTCATTCCCGCCTTTCAGCCGCCTCACAAACAGGGGCAGACAATCACCGCCTTTCATCACAGGAAGACCATGCTGGAGGCCGCCATCGAGGGCAATCCCCGATTCGAAGTCTCGGAAGCGGAATCGCTGCGACAGGGCTTTTCCTATTCTATCGACACGGTCGAGCACCTTCAGGCGCACAGCGGCGACGCGACTCTCTTCTTCATTACGGGCCTCGATGCCTTCGCCGATATTCGAACCTGGAAGAACTGGAGGGAACTCCTACGACAATGCAGCTTCATCGTGATGACGAGGCCGGGATTTGAAACCTTCGATCTTGCCAAAATTCTCTCGCCGGAAATAGCGGATATGTACCGTTTCGACGCAGCAAGCGATCGATTTATCGGTCCTGGGGGCGGGACGCTCCTCTTTCGAAGAGTCACGTTCCTCGATATTTCTTCACGGGCCATACGAAATCTGTCAGCGGGGGGAATGTCGATACGCTACCTTGTTCCGGAGGCCGTCCGCCGACACATCGATTTTCACAACCTTTACGGACTGGATCATCCCGGAAAAATGAAGTAATATTCAGAACCGGCCGCCTAATACGACGGCATGCTATGGACAGACGACCATGACACCGGACAATCTTCTACATCTCTTTCAGAATATTCGGCTTTTCGATTTTATCGACGTTGCCATAGTGGCGCTCCTGCTGTATGCCTTTCTTGTATGGTTCGAGAAAGCGGCCTCGCGTTTCATTCTGATAGGCATCATTATTCTCGGACTTACATACACCTTCGCACGATTCTTCAATTTATATCTCACGGAGTATGTCCTCCGGGGCTTCTTCGCCATCCTGCTCGTCGCCATGCTTATCATTTTTCAGGAGGATCTCCGCCGCTTCTTCGAGCGGCTTGCCACATGGAACGTCTTCCGGAAGAGAAAGAGCGCCCTGAGCGCTCCTCGCGATGTGGAAGTCCTGAGCCGTTCCATTGTGACACTGGCAAAAAAACACTACGGCGCCCTGATCATTCTGCAAGGCAAAGACTATCTGGACCGCCATCTCGATGGAGGAACCGTCCTTGACGGCGCCTTGAGCGAACCTCTCCTCGAGAGCCTCTTCGACCCCCACTCCATCGGTCATGACGGCGCCCTCATCATTATCGACGGCAGGATCGTCAAGTTCGGCTGCCACCTGCCCCTCTCGACGAACATGGCCAAGCTGGGCCAGCGGGGACTCAGACATGCGGCGGGTCTCGGTCTATCGGAGCGAATCGATGCGCTTTGCATTATCGTATCGGAGGAGCGGGGGACCATTACCATAGCCAGACACGGAGACCTCAAATCCATTCTGAGCGGCGAAGAACTCATGAGCGTCCTGAACGGTTTTTCCAAAGAAAGCCTTCGGGAAAATGAAGGAAAATCCTTGCGCCGACGACTCCTATCGAACTCCTGGGAAAAGGTCGTTGCCGTGGCTGTCGCCATAAGTCTCTGGTTCGCCTTCGGTTACCAGGCGGAAAGCATTCGCCGCGACTTCGTCGTTCCCATCGCCTTCGGAAATCTTTCCAACGACTGGATCATAAAGGAACAATATCCCAAAGAGGCCAGAGTGACCATGTCGGGCGCCGAGCAGGCATTCAATATGCTGAACGAGCAGAGTCTGAAAATAATCCTTAACGTATCGAACATTCAGGAAGGCCGTCAAACTATACCCATTCAGCGCGATGACGTGCAGCACCCCTCAAATCTCGATGTGGTAAGCATCCAGCCCGGTTATATCCGGATAACGTCAAACCAGTTGTTTCCGAGCGATGTACCCGTCAAGGCAGTGACTTCCGGAAATCTACCGCCGGGCTATGTTCTCGATTCCATCGAGGTAAACCCCCCGTCGGTGACGGCCCTCGTCTCGAAAAATTTGAAGCGCATCCCGGAAATTATGACGGAAACGATCAATCTTGACACTGTCAAGGAAACGATAACCATCAAACCAAAACTTATCCTCCCGGCGGATATTCTCTTCACGAACAGCAAGCCTCCCGAAGTTCTGGTGACATTCCACGTTGTGAGGCCAGCCGAAGAATCGACAAAACCGGCCGTTCCCGGGGGCGCCCGGGCGCCCGGTCAATAACCGGGTCCCGAGCGGTTCTTCAGGTCAATCCGAAGAGAATCTGGTAAGTTAAGGAACTCTTGTAAAAAGGATCCTGACGATGGCACTTCAAGATGGCCTCAATCAAGGACCGGCGCATCGTCTTCTCGCCTACGTGGGGCAGAAGCGATCGATTCTTATCATGTGTCATAACAATCCGGACCCCGATACGATCGCCGCAGCCTTCGCCCTGAAAAGCATCTTCCTTCAGGCAGGAAAACGGAAAGTTACCATCGGCTATGGCGGCATCATCGGCCGCGCCGAGAACCGGCAGTTTGTCAGGCGGCTGAAGATCGATCTGACCCATGTCCGTGAAATAGATTTCCGAGTTTATTCCGTTATCTGCCTCGTGGATACTCAGCCTCACACGGGCAACAACGCCCTGCCGCAGAACATCCTCCCCCACATAGTCATCGATCACCATCCTCTGAGGAGGGAATCGACGAAGTGTCCCTTTTTCGACGTGCGCCCGAAATACGGCAGTTCATCGACGATTCTCACGGAATATTTGCGCGAGCTGAACTTCACCGTCGGAAGGCGGCTCGCCACGGCCCTTTTCTACGGTCTCAAAACGGATACCAATGAACTTCTGCGGTCCACGGTGAAGGCCGATCTCGATGCATTCACCTTTCTCTTCCCGAAGACCGCCCCCAGAACTCTCGCCGCCATAGAGAATCCCAGCATTCCAAAATCCTACTTCCTGAAGTTCGCCGACGCCATAGATAATTCGATTCAATACCAGGATGCCATCGTTTCTCAGATGGGCAAGCTCACGACACCCGATATCGTCGGCGAAATGGCAGATTTTCTTCTCAGGATGGAGGGGATTCGTTGGACGCTCTGTCTCGGCGAATATCAAGACGATCTGTATATGTCGGTGAGAACCTCCCGGCGACGGCGCATGGCAGGCATGACGGCACTGAGGATTGTTCACGGTTTGGGGACGGGAGGCGGCCACGAGAAAGCGGCGGCAGGAAAGATTCCTCTCAAGGGTTTGTCGCCGGAACGTCGCCAGGAAATTTCATCGATCGCCATCGATCGTTTTTTGAAAATCGTCGGCGTGAACCGTAAAGAGTCGAAACCGATCACCGCTCCCCCGGGAGTTCAACGAAAGAAACCGGAGAAAGATGTAACTCCACCGACAAACGGCATTCCTCCCGGCGAATGAACCCGGCTTGTCTTCTCCCGCAATCTTGTTTCCGGCTTTTCAACTGGCTGCCAATACTTTTCTAAGGAATGCAGCCGTGAGGGAACGCTCGTT
>JAFGGB010000188.1 GCA_016930775.1 Deltaproteobacteria bacterium | reverse complement strand
GGCCACATCAGCCAGAACCTCTATCTTCAGGCCGCCTCGCTGGGACTGGGATCCGTGGCCGTTGGCGCTTTCGACGACGGCAGGGTCAATCAAATGCTCGGACTCGACGGTGAGAACACATCGGCGATGTACCTTCACTGCATAGGATTCCCTGAGAAATAAACGGAAAATCCGCACCATCAAATACCAACGGGAGGAATCATGAAGACAGTTTTCATCAACGTTATCGCAGGCGACGGCATCGGCGTCGATGTCATCAGAGAAGGCAAAAGGGTCCTTGAAGCGATCGGGAGCATTCATGGAGGAATCTCCTTCCGCTTTAACGACCTTCCCTGGAGCTGCCAATATTATCTTGAACAGGGTCAGGGGCGCATGATGCCTGGCGACGGTCTGAAAATCCTGGAAGATTGCGACAGCATACTCCTCGGCGCCGTGGGATTTCCCGGCGTGCCCGACCATGTATCGCTCCGGGGATTGCTTCTTCCCATCCGCCAGGGCTTCGACCAGTACGTCAACATGCGGCCCATCAAGCTTCTCAAGGGGCTGGATTCCCCCATCAGGGTGTCGGACCCCGCCGAGATCGATTTCGTCGTATTCCGGGAGAATTCCGAGGGCGAGTACTGCGGCGTTGGGCATATTGAACATGAAGGCGCCCCCGATGAAAAAGCCATCCAGGAGGCATGGTTCACCCGAAAGGGGACGGAGAGAATCATCCGCTACGCCTTCGACTACGCTCGCGCCAACAAACTCGGCAACGTTCTGAGCGCCACGAAATCGAACGCCCTCAATTACTCCATGGTCTTCTGGGACAAGATTTTCAACGAGGCGAAGGCGGGCTATCCGGAAATCAAAACCTCCAGCATGCATGTCGACGCCCTGGCGGGACTCTTCATCATGAAGCCCCGGGTCCTGGACGTTGTCGTGGCGAGCAATCTCTTCGGGGACATCCTCACGGATCTCGGATCCGCCATGCTCGGAAGCATCGGCATCTCCCCCTCGGCAAACATCAATCCCGAACGGCGTTACCCGAGCATGTTCGAACCCATCCACGGCTCAGCCCCGGACATTGCCGGGAAGGGCATTGCCAATCCCGTAGGGACAATCTGGTGCATCGCTCTCATGCTGGAACACCTCGGCCTCTCAGAGATGAACAAACTCCTGATGGAAGCCATGGAAGCGGTCCTCGGCGAGCGCACGGTCCGCACGCCCGATCTCGGAGGAACCAGCAGAACGGAGGAAGTCACCGACGCGATCATTGCAAAACTGGGAAAATAAGCTCGCGGATAAACTAGGCGCACCACTGCGGCAGGGGGTCTTGGCAGGGGGTCTTGGGGCGAGGCCGTCCCCCTGCCGTCCTTCATCGCTCTTTGGACAGCCGGACGGCGTTATTTTCAGAATGAAAAGAAGAGAAGCGGCATGACGGCCGGAAACGCTCTTTCAAGAAAGTCTGCCGCTGCGCCATCGCGCTTCGTAAGAACAATGGCGTAAAATCAGCTTCCTATTCCCGCCTTGTCTTCCGGTAGGCCTCGGAGAAGGCCTCGGCGAAAATCCTTCGCAAACCGTTGATGGCTTCAACGTTCGGACTCTTGTCCGGGTTCTTATACAGCCGCTCATTGGTCTCCTGAATGAACGCCGGAACTTTCTTGCCCACCCGGCTCATGGCGTTTACCGAATGCTCGGCGCAGACGTGGCCGTAGACAGTGTAATAATCCGAGCTATTGACAGTCACCCGAACGTCCGGAAGTCGCTTCTGCAATTCATTTGCATAGGTTTCAACGTACTTGGCGGGACAATAGTATCTCGGCGCTTCGTCCAAGGGGGAAAGCTGAAAGTTCATGAGGTCGATTTGGTTGTCTTCCACTCCGCGGGCCGTTATCGTGGAATGACCGTCAAGGAGAAATTCCGCGCCATCGACGATCTGCCTTTCTATCGCCCGGTGAAAGCATTCCAAATATTTCCCCGCAAGGAATTTTCGCTGTTCATCGCTCGGTTCCCGGCCGTTTTTGTAGACCGGCTCTCCATGCACATCCCTCAAGGGCACGCTGTCTTCCAGAATTGCCGGATGCCTGTTGCCCTCAAGAATCAAACTGCAGTAGGGAAAGACGATTTGCTGATTATCGAGCACATCGCGGAAATCGTATAGCCAGTTCGTATACCAGTCTACATTGCGCGCCAGGACTGGAAACTTTTCCGAAAGACTGTCCAGGGGGATCTCCCCCGGAACAACGATTCCACTGTGGGCAATGACAACAAGCAGCTCTGGCAGTCTCGTCATAACGCCATCCTTTGATACCGGCAGTTATAAATTGCCTATATCGATTATCTCTCTGACCTTTGAGGAGAGTTCTCGGAGACTGAAAGGCTTCTGAATAAAGCCGTTGCATCCCCGGTCTAAAATCCTTGACGCCTCGCCGTCTCTGCTGCAGCCGCTGGACAGCAAAACCTTAACCTTGGGGTTTATCTTTTTCAAGGCCTCGAATGTTTGATAGCCGCTCATGCCGGGCATGATCATGTCCAGTATAATGAGAGCAATCTCATCGGGCCGTTCTCCATAGAGAGCGAGCGCCCGTTCCCCACCTGAGGCGGTCAGTGCGGTGTAGCCGATTCGTCGGAGAAGCTCGCTTCCGACGGCAAGAATGCTTTCCTCGTCATCGATGATGAGAATCTTTTCCGATCCGCCGGTTATTTCTTCGCCCGCCTTCGCGGCCGGTTCCATCTGCTCCTCGGAGGCGGGAAGGAAAACGTCGAACGTTGACCCTTGGCCTTTTTTGCTGTGAACCGAAATGAAGCCGCCATGGTTCTTGACGATGCCGTATGCTGCGGCAAGACCGAGACCCGTTCCCCGACCCATTTCTTTCGTCGTGAAAAAAGGCTCAAAAATGCGGGACATTGTCGCTTCATCCATGCCCATGCCCGTATCGGCAATAGATGTTTTCACATAGCGTCCGGGACTGACCTTGTGAATCTCTCCATCATGATCGTTCAGCGCAACATTGGCCGTCTCGATGCATAGCTTGCCGCCCCCCGGCATTGCCTGCCATGCATTGACGAAAAGATTGAGAAGCACCTGCTCTATCTGCACACGGTCAACCTCGACGGTCCAGGGATTTTGGCAGTATCGCTCGTCGAGGACGACCTCCTTCCTCGTCCGGGCCCATATCTCTGCAATTGCATGTATAAAATCGTTCAGGTTCGTCGCCCGAACCTCATATTTTCCCCCTCGGGAAAAATCAAGGAGCTGCCGCGTCAGATTCGCCCCGCGCTGGACATGACGCTCTATGCTTTTCAACATGCGGTACTGGGGATGATTTTCGTCGAGATCGAGCATCATAAGCGAGGCATTCCCCTGGATTCCCATGAGAAGGTTGTTGAAATCGTGGGCGATGCCCCCTGCGAGGGTTCCGATGGCCTCCAATTTCTGTGATTGTTGCAATTGCGTTTCGATTTTTTTCTGTTCTGTTATATCGCGAATGAAATTCAGCGTGGCCGGTTCGCCCTCCCAGGTTATTCCGACGGCGCTGATCTCGCCCCAGATTTCGGCGCCGTCATTGCGGAGCAGCTTGAACTGATACCGTTCCGGCACGGAGCGACCGGCGATCCTATCTTCGTAGCGTTTTCGAACAAGGGCTCGGTCGTCGGGATGAATAAAATTTATGAAATCTCTGTCGACTATCTGTTCGTAAGCATAGCCCGTCCTTTCAACAGCCTTGCGGTTTGCAAATGCGACAATTCCTTTCTGAACGATAACAATGATGTCATTAGCATTTTCCACGAGAAGCCGGTATTTTTCCTCGCTCTGGCGTAGCGATTCGATGATCCGTCGCTCCTCCGCTATATTCTTTGCCATGCCTTTGGAATTGGCGATCTTGCCGTCGTCGTCACGCATTATGCGAGTCATATCGTCAACCCACCGATCCGGTGCGATTTGCAATAGTCCGACAGGAGTCCGCCATGGGATCGTCGACGTCAGTTCTTTCAGGTTCTTCAAGATCTTTCATTGCAATAACGCCGCGAGTGAAATGTCGCGCAATCAGACCCGTCGATCGATTACCTGCCGAAGATGCGAGAGAAAAATAAGTGAGCGTGAAGTATATTCAGTTAAATGCCGCGGGTTCAGTCGCAATAAATGTACTAAAAATACCCCTCCATGGCAAGCCTTCGTTATTTTCTGTCATGAAACGTTGCGATGAGAACGCTTTTTCACATTATGCTTCGTGAGACTCCGCCAGCAGTATACGGACACTTTCTGGCATGATCCTTGAATATTCCATTTCTGTAAAGAATCCGGAGGGAAATTCGTGAAAATAACTGGATCCCCCTGCAATGCGGACAACCGGACGCCGGAAAGGCAGCTCCCGGCGACTCGCAATGATCAGGTTCTCGCCCAGGCGCTGAGGCTGGTTCTCCGGAATCCGAACAGACTGGGCGGTATGGAGAATGATCGTCCCGACGCCGGAACGACGGATCGCATAACGGCAATCGTCCGGCAACAGATGACTGATCAAATGCTGTACTCGCTTCTTGAAGCCCGCGGCAGGGAAAATCTCGCCCTGGCCTTAGTGAACAGCATCCCTGCTGCGGCGCAGAAAACCCAGGAGGCGCAGGCGACGCTCGATGGCAATCGCTACGATGACATCATCGACCAGACCGCTCGAAGTTTCGGCATCGAAGCCGATCTTGTCCGCGCCGTCATCAAGGCCGAGAGCGATTTTAATGCCGGGAGCCTTTCGCCGAAGGGCGCCATGGGACTCATGCAGCTTATGCCTGAAACGGCGTCGGATCTGAGCGTCAAAAATCCATTCGACCCCGTCGAAAATATAACGGGCGGAACCCGCTACCTCAAAATGCTCCTTGACCGATACAACGGAGACACCTCATCGGCTCTCGCAGCCTACAACTGGGGAATGGGAAATCTGGACCGGAACCCAGACCGCCTGCCGGCAGAAACGAAAACCTACGTGAGTCGCGTCAATTCATATTATCTGGAATACAGTTCGAAATCATCGAGCGTCTAGCAGAACGATTAAATTTGATGAACTCGCAAAAACATGGAAAAACCTGCCGTCAAGATTCTGTTTCTCTGGACCTTGCAACGACGACGCTTCTCTCATATCCCGGCATCGTCCGAAGGTCCATCGAGGGATGGCAGCGCCGCCGGGCCGTTCCGTCGGGGAAATACTCTACTACGCCATCCCTGTCATCGACGACAATCCGCGTGAGAATGCCGCAAATGCTCTTTCCCGCCGTTGATTCAACGACCTCGTCGACGGACCGGAATTCGGCCAGTTCCTCCAGAACGACAACCGTGGGAAGGACCATGGGAAATGAACCTTCGTCGTGTCGCCTCAAGGCATTTGCAGGAGAGATCCATAGACTTTTCGTAGTCTCGGCGCCGTCATGGAGAGCTTCCTGCCCCCGGGGCGCCTTTGCCGCAAAGAATCGCACGTCGAAACGGATCGGCAGAATCTCCGGGGTGATCCAATGAGAAAAATAATGGAGACGGTCGGCGGAGACGGTCAGTCCCTCCCGTGCGAGAAACTCTCGGAAGGCGCATTCCTTCGTCCTGATTTTCAATCGGTCGTTCCATAGATTCCTCAGCGCTTCCGGCGGAAAAGATTCCACGAT